>JASHQF010000034.1 GCA_030037695.1 Thermoplasmata archaeon | reverse complement strand
GCGAGGTCCCGGCGCAGGTCGAGGTCGAGCTCCGCCGTCGCGAGGAACCCGCGCAGCTTGCGTGCGATCTCGCCCCCCTCGGCGTCCCAGTCGGTGAGGACGACGACCCGGCGTCGGGTGCGCAGGAGGGCCTCGGCCGTGCCGGCGAGCGTCCTTCCCCGGTGCACCGCCTCGATCGGGCCGGCCCAGCCGAGGCGGCGCAGGGAGCGGACGTCCCGCTCCCCCTCGACGACGACGACCGCCCGCTCCTGATCGGCGAGCAGGCGTTGCCAGAGCTCGAGGAACCGCTCGAACGTCGCCTCGGGTGTGCGGTCGCCCATGGTCCGTTCCGGGGCCGGGCGAGGCACATCGCCCCCGCCCTTTCAGCTAGCGGCCGCCGGAGGCGAACCCCCCCGGCCCTCGGCGTCGCCCCGACGAGTTCAGATAGTCCGGTGGGCGTGAGCGCCCTCCCGTGCCCGACCCGTTCACCCAGCTCCTCGAATGGCGACGCGCCGAAGCGTCCGGTCGATCCCTCGCCAAGCTGCCGTTCGATTACTACGCCTCCACGACGCGGTACCTCGCCGACCTGCGCCGGTCGTACGAGGCCGACCTCCGGGAGAACCCGTCCGGAAGGAAAGGCGAGATCTCCCGGCAGACGTACCAGCGGGCGAGCCAGGTCGCCCGGGATATCCTGGAGGGCCGCCTCCAGAAGCTCGTCACGCTCGCCTTCCAGGCCAGCGTCGGCGGGACCCGCGATGTCCCGAACGCCCTTCCCGAGGAGCGCCAGCTGTTCGACCGCCTCCTCGGAACGATCGTCGACCACCGCCGCGCGGTCGCCCCGTACATCGAGCCGCCGGCTCCGGGGACTCCCGCCGCTCCCACGGTCCCGCCCGCGCCACCGGCCCCTTCCGCTTCCCCTTCCGCCCCCGCTCCGTCCGCTCCACCCGCCTCAGCGCCCACCGCCGCGGCGGCGCTCGCGTACGTCCGGCTCGTCAAGGATGCCCCTCCGATCGAGGTCGGCAAGGAGACGGTCGACCTCCGGTCCGACGACATCGTATCGCTCCCGGCCGAGACGGCCAAACTGCTCGTCCAGGGGAAGGTCGCCGAGCCGCTGACGGTCGTCCCGCTCGGTCCGGCGCCCTAAGAGGCGCTCGGCGACCCCGCTCGGGCGGGGGAGAGCTCGAGCAGCCGGAACCGCTCGAAGCCGAACACGAGGTTCTTCGCGGCGAGCCGCAGGCGGACCCGCTCCTCCTCCGACGACGCCGCGGCGAGGGCGGCGTCGAGCAGCTCGGGGAACCCCCAGCGCCCGAGCGCTTCGGCCTGGCGCTCGAAGGCGACCTCGGCGAGGCCGGCCCCTCGCGCGGCGGCGCGGATCCTCGTGAAGTTCACGAAGACGGAGAGATCGGTCGACCCGGGCAGGTCGAGCGGATCGTCGATCGCCCGGTGCCCCCGGACCGCGGCGAGGGTCCCTCGGGGGTGGGCCGCGAGGAGCTCCGCCTCCTCGGCTCCGTAGTCGAACAGGAGCGCGCGCCCCTCCACGAGGTGGTCGGCGATCTCGCGGACGATCGACTCGGCCGCGGGGGAGCGCTCGACGACGGTCCCCTCGGCCGCGTCGGCGGGGAGCCCCTCCACGGCCGGACGACCGAGGGGCCGCTCGGCCGCGACGAGGGTGGGGCCCCCGACCCAGACGCCCAGCTCGACCCAGGCGCCCTCCGTCCTACGGAAGCGGCGGACCGGCTGCGCGTCGAGGAGCTCGGACGCGATCACCGCCCCCTCGACGGGGCCGAGTTCCGCGAGGGAACCGGCGTCCTCCACGCTCACCTGCGGGGGGCGAGCGACGGCGCGCAGGCGCTGGAGCGCCCGCTGGCGGAGCGCCCCGGAACGCTCGACGATCACGTACGTGGCGCGTCGATCGGTCCCGGGGCGCTCGGCGAGCGACCGGACCACGCCCTCCCCGAGCGCGCCGTCGCCCGCGCCGAGCTCGACGAACGATGCGGCCGCGCCGTCCGGCAGCGCGCGGCCGATCGCGGTCAAGTGCCGGGCGATCGCCCGGGCGAACAGCGGCGTGACATGGGAGGCGGTGTAGAAGTCCCCCGCCGGCCCGAGGGGCGACCTCTCGCGCGCGTAGTAGCCGAGCCCGGGGGCATACAGGGCCAGCTCCATGAATCGGTCGAACCGGACGAACCCCGAAGGGTCGGCAGCGCGACGCAGGCGCTCGAGGAGGCCCGGGGGAAGCTCGGGGCGCGACCGGGGGGGCATCGGACCGACCCCGAACGGCGCGGGCTCAGCCGATGTAGCCGAGGTCCTCGCGGCTCGCGGGCGCCCCCGGCGTGCCGGGCTCGCCCGAGCGCTGCTCGGCGTCGTGGATCCGCTGGGCGATCCGGTCGATCTCGTGGGCCTTCGCCTCGAGGGCCGTGAAGTCGATGGTGAGGTCGAGCGCCTTGGCCAGGACCTTGAGGACCGCCTCGGCGCCGCGGGGATCGACGAAGTAGCCGCTCGTTTCGCCCATGAGGCAGACCCCCTCCATCCCGAAGAGGCGCCCGAGGCCGAGGAACAGGCCGCTCGCGCCGATCAGGCCGCCGCCCGGATCGTTCTTGGAGAAGACGACCCCGAGCTTCTTCATCGCCTCCACGCGCGCGGGGATCGTCGCGGCCCCGAGGACGCGGGGCTCCTCCACGACCCGGCCCTGGGCGAATCCGGCGAGCGTGAACACCTCCTTGACGCCGAGCTGGAGGGCGTAGCGGAGGACCTGCTCGGTCACCTCGTACTGGCCCTCCGGGCTGATCCCCTGGTAGTCCCCACCGAGGACGAGGAGGTCGTGCGGGGCCTCCGGGGGCGCGACCCAGTAGGAGAGGTCGTTCGACACGAGGCGGATGATCCCGGTGTCGCTGACGTAGACCTGCGGCGGGAAGAACTTGGAGTAGACGGTCGCGAGCGGTTTCGCCGGGAGCTGATCGCGCAGGTAGTCGGCGGCGAGCTTGCCCACGTTGCCGACCCCCGGGAGGCCCTCGATCAGGATCGGGTCCCGGAGCCGGACCTTCTCGTGGGTGCGGATCACCACGTCGTCCACGGTGCGCCTCGGGGCAACGACCGGGGCCCGTCCGATAAAGCCTTGCTGACGGCCAGGTAGCCTAGTGGCGCGCTAGCGCGACGGCTCCTTGACCCCCCAGCCCCCGTCCCGGAACTCGGCGGTCCAGAGCCGGGCGAGGTCGGGGCGATGGCCGACCTTCTCGACGGCGAGCGTGTGCTGGTAGTGGGTGCCCTTCGCCTCGGCCCGGAGATCGAGCGTGAGGTCGGCGAGATCGGCGAGCGATCCGGCGAGGCCGCCCTCGCGGCGCGGGACGTGGACGGTGAGCAGCGCCTGGCCCCCGAGCGTCTGGCACCGGTGGCGGATCTGCCGGACGACGGTCGTGACGTCGTGGGGCTCCAGCACCTCGTGGAAGAAGTCCATGGAGTCGACGACGAGGCGGAACGGCCCCTCGATCGCGGCGAGGTCGCTCAGCATGCGGTCGGTGAGGCGGAACGGCGTCGGCCGGTGCGCGTGGCGGTCCCCGCCCTCGACCTCGGCCAGGGTGAGCCCCCGCTCGCGCGCCCGGGCGACCTCGAGGCCCCGCACGAGGACCCGCTCGTAGTACTCCTCGGCGAGGTTGACGACGTCGATCCCATCGGAGTCCCACCCGAAGTCGGAGAACGTGCGGCGCACGTCGTCGGTCCGTTCGTACGTCGTGTAGAACCGGACCGGGGCGGTCCCGACCCCGGCGTGGGCGAACTGCTTCGCCAGGACCCCCGCCCCCGAGGCGGTCGTGCCGGCGAGCAGGGCGAGCCACCCGGCCGGGAGCGCGTGGGCGAGCGGCTCGTCGATCTCGGGGATCCCGAGGATCCTGCGGTCGGCGGCGATCGTCAGATCCCGACCCCCGCCACGTCGATCGTCTCGTCGACGACCACGTTGAGCAGCTGCTCGACGCTCGCCGCCTGCTCGTCGGTCGTCTCCAGGACGAGGGTGAGGACCTCGCGGCTCTTGAGGTGGTTCAGCAGGATGTGGAGGAACTCGGACAGGAGCTCGGGCGGGTTGTGGATCGCGAGGGAGTTGACGCTGTCGATCACCACGATCGACTTCGGGTGCGGGTAGCGGCGCAGGAGGTACTCCACGCGCAGCATGATCTCCTCGAGCGCGCGGGGGCTCTCCACGTACGTCGCGTTGGCGAGCGGGTCCGTGAAGTGCATCATGAGGTGGCTGATCGCGTCGACGAACGAGATCCGCTCCTGCGGGACGTCGAGCGCCTGGGCGAGGCTCCAGACGAACGCCGCGGGGCTCGTGACCGCGACGTAGATCGTGTGGGCGTTCGTCTCGTTGCCGACGTCGCGCAGCGCGGCATTCAAGACGGCGAAGTAGTGGTCGGCGTACTCGCGGGAGTTGAGCTTGAGGGCGACCGCGGCCCCGCCCGGGAGGGCCCGCAGCTTCTCCCCGATGTCGACCGGGGCCACGGCGCTACGACCCCTCCTCGACGAACCCCCCCTTCAGGTGGGGGGCCATGAGGAGCCCGATCGGTGTGAGCTCGATCACGTACTGGGCGCGGGAGTGGGACGTCCCCCGCATCTTGACGACCTGCAGCACCCGCAGGATGTCCCCCCGGCGCCGGGCGTTCCAGAGCAGGAGGATCCCGTCCACGATCGCCTCCTCGACGCCCCGGGAGGAGTAGCGGCCCGCCTGGGGGGAGATCTCCGAGATCAGGAACGACGTGCACCCCTCGTCGGTGAGGATCTCGCCGAGGCGCAGGAGGAAGTCGCGGATCTGCTCGTCCCGGCGGATCCGGTAGCAGAGCGACGTCACGCTGTCGATGACCAGCCGCCGGACCCCGTGCGCCCGGACGAGGTCCCGGATCGCGCGGAGCAGGATGTCGAGCTCCTCGCTCGACAGCTCCTCCCGGTCGAAGCCGAGCTTGTCGTAGATCACCGGGAGGTCGACGAACAGCAGGAGGCCCTGCTCGACCAGGTCCGGGCGGAAGAACTCGAACGTGGAGAGGTTCTGGAACAGCTTGTCCGACGCCTCCGTGACGGACAGGAGGAGCGACCGCTCCCCGCGCTCGGCGCCGCGAACCAGGAACTCGAGCGACAGGGTCGTCTTCCCTGTCCCCACGCTCCCGGCCACGAGGACCATGTTGCCCCGCGGCACCCCGCCCCCCAAGATGTTGTCCAGGCCCTCGATCCCCGTGGTGCACCGCTCGAGGATCGTCGGGGGCGGACGCCCCGGAGCTTCGGACGGTGCCGTCGGAGCCTCCGCCCGAGCGCCCATCGGAGTATCGAGCGCCGTTGAGGGTAAGAACCTATCTCGGCAACGGGCGCTCGCCGGCGGGCGGCAGCTCTGCGGACGACGCGTCGACGCTCGCCGGACCGGGCGCGGTGAGCGCCAGTTGCGCGAGGCGATCCGGGTCGATCCACCAGACGGGTCCGTCCGCCCCCCGCTCCACGCGCACGAGCGCCCCGGCACGACCGAGCCGACGGCCCACCGCCCGAAGCGCCGGAGCGGCGGGGTCGGGCGAACCGGGTAGTTCGGCGAGGGGAAGCCGGAGGAGTCGTCCGTCCGACCGCGAGGCGGCGCGGGCGACGATCGCGCCGAGGAGATCGCCGGGACGGTTCCCGGGCGCTTGCCCCCGCGGTGGTGGCGTCGGCGGCGGGCGCCATCCTGAGTCCGGATCCTCCCCGTCACCCTTCCCGGCGGGCATCGGAGGCAATCGGACCGTCCGGACCCATCGGGCCGACTCGCCCTTCCCCAGGAGCGAGAGCGCCGTACCGCGGGGGATCGAGGTCAGGGCCCCGGCCGGCACGCCGCGCGCGAGCGCCGCGAGTTCTCGGGCCTCCTCCGGGGAACCCCGGAACGCGACGAAGTCGGCGACGTTCGTCCACGCCGCTTGCCGCACGTTCTCGGGCAGCGCCGCGAGCGCCTGGGTCGCGAAGATGACGTGGACGTTCTTGCGGCGGGCGAGCTGGAGCATCTCGGCCAGGCTGTCGTGGGCGTACCACTGCACCTCGTCCAGGAGGAGGTAGACCTTCCCGACGTCGTCGCGGGCGAGCAGTTCCGACCAGAGGAGGGCGAGATCGACCGCGAGCAGGTACCGGGCCGTCGCCTCGCCGACCGTGGCCGCGTCGCCGGCGATCAGGACGACCCTACCGGGGGCGACGAGATCGCGCAGCGCGACGGTCGGGGCCGAGGCGCAGAGGGTGCGACGCAGGGTCCTGTTGCGGACGACCTCGTGCAGGAGGCGTCGTGCCCCGTCGGCGTCCTCGGGCCGCTCGCGGATCCGATCGGCCAGCTCGCCGAGCCGTTCCCGGAGCTCGGGCGGGACGACCCGGCGCGTGCGTCCGGCCGTCGCGAGCACGGTGTGGGCATCGATCAACGTGCCGCCGGGAAACCCGGCCGCGACCTCGACCGCCCGGGTCAGCATCTCCTCGATGCGCGGGCCCCAGTACGGACCGGCGGCGTACCGCCCCGCGCGCACCCGACGGAGCGCGTGAACGATGTCGTCGATCCGTCGCTCGGCGCGGACGGGGTCGGCGCCGTCGGGCGCTCCGATCCCTTCGAGGGCGTTGAGGCTCGGAGCGCCGGAGGCGGCGGAGAGGTACAAGACCCGCTCTCGAGGGATCGCCAGCTCGTCGCGGATCGCCCGTGCGGTCTCGCCGAGCGGATCGAGCACGATCACCGTCGCCCGATCGGCCGCCCGCAGGGCGAGACCGACGAGGAGGGAGCTCTTGCCCATCCCTGTCTCCCCGAGGATCGCCGCGTGGCGACCGTCGAGCGGTGAGGCCGGGAGTCGGACCACCCGTCCTCCCGGGTCCCGGCCCAGCGGGATCCCGCTCGGCCCCATCTCGGCTCTGCCCGCGGCGGCCGAGGGCAGGTCACGGTACGGCAGGAGGGCGAGCAGCTCGACGTCGGTCAGGTAGAACGGGGGATCGAACCACGCGGGCCGAAGCGCGCTCCCGAACCGGATCCCACGCCCGTCCAATCGACGCCACGAGGCTTCCGCCAACCCCACGGCGCGCCGCTCCAACGTACCGTCCGCGCTCGAGCTGCTCCGGAAGACCACCTCGGCCGACCAGAGCAAGCCCTCCTCGGGAACACTCGCGTTCGCCGACCGTGGGGCGGGCGAAGGACCCGATCGCGAAGGCGGTGCGCTCTGCCGGGGTGCCATCCAGCGGGACGGATCCGGTGACGCCGGGTGGGAACGTGTGGGCCCCGAGGCCCCGAGCGGACGCACCCGGCACTCGAGCGTCCCCCCGGCGGGGAGCGCCGCGAACCCGATCCAGAGAGTTCGCAGGACCAGGGCGACCTCGGCGGGGGCCCGCACGCCAGGTTCGCCGGGCATCGCGATCCTGCGGGCACGTCGCGTCGCTCCCTCCGAACGAGCGCGTACGGTCCCTGCACGGCGCCACTCTCCGGGCTCGTAGGTGGTCGACAGCAGCTGGGAGAGCCAACGCTCCGAGGACGCTCCCTCCGTGGCGAGCTCGAGACAAGGGTCCGGCCCGGTCGAGATCGAGAGCCGGAGCACCGTCGCGACCCCGTGCGCGGCGCGTACGGCGGACTCGAGGCGGTTCCGGAACCGCGAAGCCTCGTCCCGAACGACGCCGCTCTCCCCCATCGGCGTGAACCACCAGGCGGCGGTCCGGCCCCGAGGCTCCTCGCCCCCCCGAGCCCGTAGCACGGCGTGGGGTGGCGAGGCGGAGGTTCGGCGTCTCTCTCGGCCTTGAACGGTGGAATCCGTTCCAGCACCGTCAAGTACCGCCGAGCCCCGAAGGCCCGTTCGGATGTCGTCGCTCGAGGAGGAGATCGCCCGGGTCGAAGAGGAGATCCGGACGACCGCCTACAACAAGGCGACCCAGCTGCACATCGGGCGGCTGAAGGCGAAGCTCGCCCACCTCCGGCTCGAGCGGGAAGCGCGGGCGAAGAGCCGTGGCGGGGGGGTCGGGTACGGGGTCCGCAAGAGCGGCCACGCGACGGTCGGGCTCGTCGGGTACCCGTCGGTCGGCAAGTCGACCCTGCTCAACCGCCTGACGTCCGCCGACAGCGCCACGGGCGCCTACGACTTCACCACGGTCTCGATCATCCCCGGGATGCTCCGTTGGGCCGGCGCGTCGATCCAGATCCTCGACATGCCCGGGCTCGTGCCGGGCGCGGCCCGCGGCCGGGGACGCGGTCGGGAGGTCCTCTCGGTCGTGCGGTCGGCCGACCTCGTGCTGTTCCTGGTCGATCCCGAGCACTCGAACCTCCGGGCGCTGATCGCCGAGCTCGAGGGGGCGGGGGTGCGGATCAACGCGAAGCCCCCGCGGATCGTCGTTCAGGCGGGGGACCGAGGGGGTCTCACGATCTCGAGCACGGTCCGCCTGAACCAGCTCGGAGGCGGGATGGCGCTCGCGATCGCCCGCGAGTTCGGCCTCCACAACGGCTCGATCGTACTGCGCGAGGACGCCTCGCCGGACCAGCTGATCGACGCTCTCGCCGGGAACCGGGTCTACCTGCCGGCGATCCTCGTCGTCAACAAGGCCGAGCTCCTGACGCCCGCGGCGCGTACGCGGCTCACCCAGGAGCTCCGACCGTTCGAGCCGATCTTCATCTCGGCGCGCGACGGCACCGGGATCGCGGAGCTGATCGAGGCGATCGGGCGCGCGCTCCGGTTCATCCGGATCTACGTGAAACCCCCCGGCCAGCCGCCGGATCGCGACGAGCCGGTGATCCTGCGCGACGGCGCGACCGTCGCCGATCTCCTCCGCCGCCTGCCGACCGAGCTCGACCGCACGTTCCGCGCGGCGCAGGTCTGGGGGCGGAGCGCAAGGTTCCCCGGCCAGACCGTGGGGCGGGAGCATCCCCTGCGCGACGAGGACGTCGTCACCGTCGTCGTCGCGCGCGGCTCGGCCCGCGCCGCGTCGTGACCGTCGTACGCTCCGTCGTCCCGCCGCCCCAGACCCCGCCCACGAGGTAGTGCGCCCGGTGGATCGGGTCGAGGCGCACGGAAGGCTCGAGCCAGACCCGACCCGCGAACTGCCGCTCCGCGCGGGCGAGGTGGGCGCCGGGGGCCAGCTCCCGCCCGAGGCTCGCGGTCTTGAGGGCGACGAGGAGCGAGCCGCCCGGCTCGCGTAGGTAGAGCTCGGCGTTCGCCGTGACGAGGGCGACCTGGTCCGGCTGGGCGACATCGGCGTAGATCCCGTCGACCTCGGGGACGAGGTCGGCGTACTCGGAGGGTTCCCGTGCGTCGGCGAGGACCGGCAGCAGGTTCGGCCAGCGCCGCGCGAGCGCCAGGAGACGGGAGAACGGCCTCGGGCTGCGCTCGAGCGCGTAGACCGACCCGGTCGGCCCGACCAGGTCCGCGACGTGCGACGCGGTGGTGCCGGTGGCGGCGCCGAGGTACAGCCATCGCTCGCCCGGCGCGGGCAGCGGTCGCTCCCAGCCCCGGACGATCCCTGCGGCGAGCTTCGAGCGGGCCGGCTCGAACTGGCGGAGCGTGCGCTCCCCGAGCGTCGACCACCGTTCGCCGTACACCGGCGGTAGCGCTCCCACACTCTCGGTCCAGAGATCGAGGCCCCGGTCCACCTCCTTCGCCCAAAGGCGCGCGGTGCCTGGGAGCGGATGGGCGCGAGCGCCGGCCCTCACCGACCCCTCCTCCCGAGCTCGGCGATCCGACGGTCGCGCCGCGCCTTCAGCTCGGGTCCGATCGTCCGGTGGGTCGTCGCATCGGCGCGCGCGGCGATCGCCGCCAGCGCGGCGAGCGACCGAGCATACGCCGCGCGCCGGCCGAGCGGGAGCTCCTCCATCCGCTCCGCGCGGTAGAGGACCCCAAAGCGCGGACCGCGGGTCGGGGACGGCCGGCGGCGCGAGCCCAGGAGCTGGAGCCGAGCGCCCGAGATCCGGCCGAGCGGCGCGACGCCCCCGGCCACCGCGACCAGCCGGGCGGCGGTCCGGGCGCCCACGACCTCGGAAAGGTTCGGCACGAGCTCGCGGGCCGCCCCCTCGACCTTGCGGACCAGCTCGGCATGGTGCCGCGCGAGGCCGCCCCGCACGGTCTTCGCCGCCGCCGCGTAGTCGATCAGCGGCGTGCCGGCCGGGGCGAGCAGCGACTCCGCGGCCCGCTCCTCCCGACCGACGACGCGTTCGAGCCGCTCCTCCTCGCGCGCGAGGCTCACGAGCACCTCTTCCGGGGAGCGCAGCACCCGCTCGAGCGCCGCGCCGGCGACCTGGAGGAGGTACGCCCGCTCGGCCCGCGGGTCCCACGGAGGGAGCGACCGGCGTGCCGTCCGGAGCTCCGCCGCGGTGGCGGGACGGAGAGGACGTCGGGTGCGCTGGCCGAGCGCCTCGGTCAGCTGCCGGGACGCGACCCCGATCTCGGTCCCGCCGGGGAGCGCCTCGAGGGCGCGCAGCAGGTCGAGCGGCAGGTGCCCCGGGTCGGCGTCGGCGGCGGGTCGATGGGCGAGCCCGGCCCCGGGGCCGGGGGGGACGGCGAGGGTGCGGCCCCCGTCCGGCAGATGAAGGTAGAGCTCCGGCCCGCGCCCGATGACGAGCGCCGCCGGCACGCCCTAGAACTCCGTGAGCGATTTCTGGAACCGGCGCCGCTCCTCGGGGACCTCGACCGGGTACCGGCCGGTCAGGCAGCCGAGGCAGAGGTCCTCGGTGCGGAAGCCGATCGATTCCACGAGCCCCGGGATCGACAGGTAGTGGACCGAGTCCGCGCCGATGATCGACGCGACCTCCGACTCGTCACGATCGTGGGCGACGAGCTCCTTGCGCTCCTTCATGTCGATCCCGAAGTAGCAGGGCGCCCGGATCGGCGGACAGCCGATCCGCACGTCGACGCGCGTCGCGCCCGCGCCGCGGACCATCTGGACGATCTCGCGGAGGGTCGTGCCCCGGACGATCGAGTCGTCGAGGAGCACGATCCGCTTCCCCTTGAGGAGCCCCGGGACGGGATGGAGCTTCACCCGGACCTCCGACTCGCGGCGCCGCTGGTCCGGGAGGATGAACGTCCGCTCCACGAAGCGGTTCTTGATGAGGCCCTCCGCGTACGGGATCCCCGAGCCCGAGGCGAAGCCGAGCGCCTGCGGGCGCGCCGAGTCCGGGACCGGGACGACCAGGTCCGCCTCCACCGGGCTCTCCTTCGCGAGCCGCGTCCCGATCTTGAACCGCACGTCGTAGACCGGCCGGCCCTCCGCGACCGAGTCGGGCCGGGAGAAGTAGACCCACTCGAACATGCAATGCGCGCGGTCGCCCCCGTTCGGGATGAACGAGGTCCGGGCGACCTGCCCGCGCTCCAGGACGACGATCTCCCCCGGCCCGAGGTCGCGGACCGCGCGTCCGCCCATCAGCTCGAGCGCGACCGACTCGCTCGCGACCGCCGCTCCCCCGTCCAGCGTGCCGAGCACGAGGGGCCGGATCCCGAGCGGGTCCCGGAACGCGTAGATCCGGCTCCCGAGGAGCAGCACGATCGCGTAGCCGCCGATGAGCTCCGTCCCCGCCCGTCGGATCGCCGCGTCGACGTCCCGGGTCCGCCCGTACTCGAGCGCGATCGCCTGGGCGACCGTCTCGGTGTCGGCGTTCCCGAGGAGCTCGACGCCCCGGTGCTCGAGGCGTCGGCGGACCGCCTCGAAGTTCACGATGTCGCCGTTGTGGGCGATCGCCCCGTCCTGGTCCCGGATCTTCACGACGATCGGCTGGGCGTTCTCGAGATCGCTCGAGCCCGTCGTGGAGTACCGGACGTGGCCGATCCCGACCGGCCCGCGGAGGGCGTCGATCAGCTCCTGGCCGAAGATCTCGTGGACGAGGCCCATCCCCTTGCGCTGGTAGAGGGTCCCGTGGCTCGTCGTCGCGATCCCGGCCGACTCCTGGCCGCGATGCTGCAGCGCCCGGAGCCCCCGGAACAGGTACGGGGCCGCCCCCTTGCCCTGGAGCGACACCCCGACGACCCCGCAGGCCTCGCGCGCCGGCATCGGACGAGAGGGGGTCGGACCGGGACCTCCGGCCCGACCTAGCGGGAGGCGGGACTTAACAGGGACGGGGACGACCCGTCCCCGACCCTAGCCGAAGAGGGCGGAGAGGCCCTCGGCGGCTTCCTCCTCCGAGACCCCCTTCTCTTCCTTCTTCTCCTCTTCCTTCTTCGCGCCCTTGGCGTCCGGCTTCTCGGAGGGCGCGGCGGCGGCCGCCGGCACGGCGACCGTGGCGGCCTTCTGGAGGATCTCCGCGAGGTTGACCCCCTCGAGGGAGGCGAGGAGCGCCTTCACCCGACCGGCGTCGGGGGCGACCCCGGCGGCCTGGAGGACCCCGCTCAGTCCCTTCTCGTCGATCGGCTTCTGGGCGGCGTTCAGCAGGAGCGCTCCGTACACGTACTCCATCGTTCTCCCTCCGTTCGAACCTACCTTAGCTGTTCTGACGCGTGATCGCTCCGACGGCCATCGCCGAGCGGAGCGCCGTGAGGAAGAGCGGGGCGACCGTCTCGGGGGTCGGGTGCCCCGCGGCGACGGCGACCGCGAGCGCGGCCCGGTACGCCCGGGCGACGACCGGCTCAATCGTCTCCCGGGTCGCGTAGCCGAGCTCGACCGCGAGGCCGATGGCGAGGCGCGCCCCGTGGGCGATCTCGTCGCGCTGGGCGCCCAGGTCGACCGCGAGGAGGCTCGGGGGATAGTACGTCTCGCCGTCCACCACGGCACGCAGCGAGAGCCCGACCTCGAGCGGGAAGATCTCGAGGCGCGTGAGCAGGCCCGCGACCTCGCGGGAGATCGTCGCGCCCGCCTTCACGATCGTGACGTCGCGCTTGAGCACGACCTTGCCTTTCTCGATCGCGGCGGGGAAGCCCGCGTGCTGGAGCTCGCCGACGATCGGGCCCGGCTTGAAGCTCGTCGTCTGCGCGGGGACGACGATGTCGGCCGGCGCCGCTTCTCCGCCCCGGGCGGGGGTCGGCGAGCGGGTCCGTCGCAGCTCGTCCGCCAGGGAGAACGGATTGACCTCGGCGGCGAGGACCGCCGTCTGGTCCTCGACCTGGTCGAGGAGGGGCTTCAGGCCGGGCCGCTTCTCGGCGGCCCGCTCGAGCGCGTGCCGGATCGTGCTGTTCGGCGCGACGCGGATCGGCCGGCCCCGCACGCGCAGCTCGCGTCGCATCGACTGGAGCGCGGCCGCAGGCACCCCCCGGACCCCGACCAGCGCCGTGGTCCGCTGGGCGAGGAGCTCGCCCGCGAGCTCCTCGACGCGCGCGATCTTCTCGGGCGGGACCTCGCCTCGGCCGGGCATCGTCCTCACCAGAGCCGGACGGCCGGCCCCATCGTCGTCTTGACGTAGACGGACTCCACGTTCGCCCGGCCCCGCTCGAGCTTGCCCACGATCCGCGCGAGGAGCGCGTCGACGTTCTGCGCGAGCTCCTCGGGCTTCATCGTGCGGGTCCCGACCGGGGCGTGGAACGTACGGTTCCCCCGGGAGCGGACCCGGACGGAGCGCTGGAGGGCGCGAATGAGGTTGGACGGATCGGTGCCGGGGGCGACGGGGCGCGGCATCTTCCCCCGCGGGCCGAGGACGACCCCGAGCCGCTTGCCGATCGTCGGCATCAGCGGGGCCTCGGCGAGGAGGAAGTCGATCGAGGCGATCGACTTCTTCGCGGCCTTGGCGTCCTTCGCGAACTCATCGAGCTCGGAGGCCGCCACGACGACGTCGGCGACGCCCCGCACCTTCTGGAGCAGCTCGGGGGAGCCGATGACGGCGACGCGCGCCGCCCGTCCCCGGCCGTTCGGCAGCGGGACGTCGTCCTCGAGCCGGTTCTTCGGCACGGTGAGATCGAGGTCCTTCAGGTTCACCGACACCTCGATCGCCTCCGCGAACTTCCGCTCGGGGGCCTTGCCGAGCAGCTCGGCGACGACGTCGACGGAAGGTCGGTCGGGCATCGATACCTCTCGGTGGGAACGCAGCGCGGCGACTTAGCTCCCCTATAATAACCTTGGCTGGCGTCCCTCGGGCCACCGAGAGAGCCGCGACGGGAAGGAGCCAAGCCGACCGCAGCGTGAGGTCGTCGATGGCCGAGCCTCCGCCGGGCGAGAAGCGGGGCTCCGGGATCTGGGTCGGCTCGATCGTGATCGACTGCACGGATCTTCCGCGGATGATCGCCTTCTGGCAAGCGGCGCTCGGCTACGTTCCCCGGGACCCCCCGGCGCCCGACGGGGTCGTGCTGAAGGACCCTCGCGGTCGGGGACCGAACCTCAACTTGAGCCTGAGCGGGGAAGGACCGCTCGAGGAGTACCGGCTCCATCTCGACCTCTACGCCTCGGATCCCGCCGCCGAGGTCGAGCGGCTCGTGCGGCTGGGGGCGACGGTGAAGCTCGAGCCCCACCCCGGGGCGGAGTTCGTCACCCTGGCCGATCCGGACGGGAACCTGTTCGACGTGATCGACATCCACTGGGAGGGGAAGGATCCCCGCCGACCGTTCGGCGGGCACGGGCCGCGCGCCGAGAGGTCGGGCGCCCGAACGCCTTTATAGCCAACGGCCCTCGCAACGGGGATGCACTATCCGAAGGTCGTGTCCACGTACTGCCCGAAGTGCCGGACGCACACGGCGCACGACGTGGAGAAGGGCAAGAAGCGCCCGGCCTCCGAGCTCAAATGGGGGCAGCGACGGTTCCGCCGCGCGACCCGCGGCTACGGGGGGTTCCCCCGGCCGAAGCCCGAGGGGCGGGCGAAGGCGGTGCGCCGGGTCTACCTCAAGTACCGCTGCAAGAAGTGCAAGTACACGGTCCAGCCGGCGAGCTGGCGAGCGGGGCAGCTCGAGCTCGTCGAGCAGCACTAGGGGAGCGGCGGTCGGCGTGGCGCGCGAACCGTCGCCGTTCTGGGTCGTGAAGTGCCCGGACTGCTCGACCGAGCAGACGATCTTCAGCCGGCCCGCGACAACCGTGAACTGCACCGTCTGCGGGGCGACGCTCGCGACGCCGACCGGGGGCCGGGCGAAGCTCCGGGGCGAGCTCCTTCGCACGGCGGGGGCCTAGGCCGGGAGCCCACCGAAGGATGCCCCTGCGCCCCGAGTTCCCCGAAGAGGGCGAGCTCGTCATCGGGACCGTCACCTCGATCCGGAACTTCGGGGCGTTCGTCAAGCTCGACGAGTTCGCGGACCGGGAGGCGTTCATCCACCTCTCGGAGGTCGCGGCGGGCTGGGTCAAGTACATCCGGGACCACGTCCGGGAGGGCCAGAAGCTCGTCGCGCGGGTGCTCCGCGTCGACGCGGCGAAGGGCCAGATCGACCTCTCCCTGAAGCGGATCAACGACCACCAGCGGCGCGAGAAGGTCCAGGCGTGGAAGAACGAGCAGCGCGCCCTCCGCCTCGTCGGCGAGGTGGCGAAGGCGCTCGGCGTCAAGGTCGACGAGGCGGTCGACCTGTTCGGGCCGAAGCTCATCGAGACGTACGGCTCGCTGTTCGCCGCGTTCGAGGTCGCCTCGGCCGACCCGAAGCGGTTCCAGAAGGAGACGGAGAAGTCGCCGTGGTCGACCGCGTTCCTCAAGGTCGCCCGCGAGAACATCGTCCCGCCCCACGTCACGATCCTCGGGACGCTCGAGATCTCCGACCCGGCGCCGGACGGCCTCACGCACATCAAGGCGGCGCTGCTCGCTGCGGAGAAGGTCGATCCCGACCGCGTGGACGTCCAGTACGTGGGGGCGCCCCGCTACCGGATCCGGGTCCAGGCGTCGCAGTACAAGCAGGCGGAGGAGACGCTGAAGCGCGCGACCGACGCGGCCCTCAAGGCGATCAAGGCCTCCGGCGGCGAGGGGACGTTCGCCCGCGCATGACCGACGCACTCCTCAAGGTCTGCCGTCCGTGCGACCGCTACACCCTGAAGGCGACGTGCCCCTCGTGCGGCGCCCCGACGCGGACCCCGCATCCTGCGCGGTACGACGCGAGCGACCGCTACGGGGCGTACCGCCGGCGCTTGCTCGCCGAGGCCGCGCCCCGGACCCAGGGGGCGTGAGGGGTCGATGGCGGCGACGATCCACCGGATCAAGGTCGTCAACGACGTGAGCGACCTCGTCCCGATCCTCCGGGCGGTCGACACGCCGCTCAAACTGAAGCTCGTCCAGCGCCTCGCGGAGGCGTGGCTCACGCTCGACGACGTGGCGCGGGAGTTCGGGGAGGACGGCGTGAAGGCGCTGCCGTTCTTCGAGAAGCTCCGCCTGATCGACACCCGGTGGGTCGCGCGCGAGGGCCGCAAGCAGCCCGAGAAGAGCTACCACTTCTACTACTCGACGATCAACATCAACACCACGAGCCCGCTCGCCGAGATCTCCGAGGTGCTCGCGATCGCGACGATGCCCGCGAAGGAGTACGCCCGCCTCGAGGAGAAGATCTACGCCTCGGTCGGCGGCGAGGGCCGGTTCTTCTCCGACATCGCCGAGGAGCTCGGGATGAGCCCGACGCGGCTCAAGGGCCTCGTGAAGCGCTCGGAGAAGCTGGAGTACCGTGGCCACCGGATCGAGCGGTTCCGCGCGGCGCCCGAGGCGTAGGCCCCCCGCGATCACGGTCCTCCGCGTCGGGCACCGCCCCGGCCGCGATCCCCGCCTCACCACGCACCTCGCCCTCGCGGCGCGGGCCCTCGGCGCGGAGCGGATGTACCTGCACCCGCCGGACGAGGCGGTCGCGGCGACGCTGCACGGCGTCGTCGAGCGCTGGGGCGGAACGTTCGAGGTCGTGGGAGCCCCTTCCTGGCAGCGGGTCCTGCGCGAGCACCCGGGGCCGGTCGTCCACCTCACGATGTACGGTCTCCCCCTCGAGCGCCTCGCGCCCCGGCTCGCGCGGGAGCGCTCGCTCCTCGTCGTCGTCGGCGGTGCGAAGGTTCCCGCCCCGCTCTACCGGGCGGCGACGTACAACGTCGCCGTTGCCCACCAGCCGCACAGCGAGGTGGCGGCGCTCGCGGTCCTCCTCGCCCGGCTGAGGGGGGTCCCGGGTCCGGGCGCCCCGGCCGGAGCCCGGGCGCGGATCGTGCCGCGGGCCCACGGCAAGAAGGTCGTCGCCTCGGCGGGAGGGGTGGGAGGCCGTCGATGACCGATGAGATCCCCGCGCGCGACCTGCCGGTCTCGGCCCGCGCGCCGGGGAAATGCATCGTCTTCGGCGAGCACGCGGTCGTGCGCGGCGCGCCCGAGCTCCTGTTCGCCCTGGACCTCGAGGCGCAGGTCGTGGTCCGGCGCTCCGAGCGGACCGTGCTCAACGCCGAGCCGGAGGGCGCCGAGCCGAACCCGTACTTCCGCAGCGCGCTCGACCTCGCCTGGCGAGGAGGCGGCCCGATCGCGGTCCGTTCCGTGACCCGGCTCCCGCGCGCCGCCGGTCTGGGCTCGTCGGCCGCCTTCGTGGCGGCGCTCGCCGCCGCGCTCGCCTCCGCCACCGGCGGGACCGACCGGGCGGCGCTCGCGCAGCGGGCGTTCGAGATCGAGCGCGGGGCCCAGGGGGTCGGGAGCCCGGGGGACACCTCCGCGTCGGTCGCCGGGGGGTATCTCACGGTGAACGCCGGGTCGAGCGGCCGCCTGTGGGAGGTCGCCCGCGGCGAGGACCGGTGGACGATCGGACGGGTGGACGATCCCGGCTGGGTCTGGGCCGTCGCCTACACGGGGGTTCCCCGCTCGACCGCCGACGCCGTGCGGGCGGTCGCCGCGCGGTTCGGATCGGACGGCGGGGGCCGGCTGCTGGAAGAGTTCCGCCGGGTCGCGAGCGAGGGCATCGACGCGGTCGGTCGAGGGGACCGGGAGGCGACCGGCCGTCTGCTGACCCGGAACCAGGAACTCCTCCGCGAGGTCGGGGTCTCCCACCCCCGGATCGAAGAGCTGCTCCGGGCGGCGGAGCCGGCCGCCGAGGGAGCGAAGCTCACGGGCGCCGGGGCCGGCGGGTCGATCGTCGCGCTGCCGAAGGCGGGCCGAGAGACCGAGCTCGTGCGTAGGCTGGCGCGCGCCGGCGGCCTCCCGTTCGCTGTACGCGGGACTCCCGCGGGGGCCTCGCTGGTCGACCTGCCCGCGTCGGCGGGGCGGTAGGCGTTCCCCCGGGTTCACTTCCGCGCGACGATCCGAACGACGGAGTTCGGTTCGAGCGGGTGGTCGGCGGCTAGGGCGCGGTGGCTCCGCCCGTCGATCGCGCGGACGAAGTTCTCGCCGAGGTCGGTGTGGACGCGGTAGGCGAGCGCCCGCGCGGGCGTACCCGCGGGCACGAGCAGGGCGTCGGGGAGGACCCGACCGCGGCTGTCGGTCCACGCGGACTCGTCCTCGACCGGGTAGACGACGATCTGGTGGAGTCGGCCGAACACCATCGCCTCGAGCGCCGCCTGCACGCCGGTGCCCCCCCAATGCCGCAGGAGCGAGGTGAGGCCGTCGAGCGCCTTCGCCTGCGCCGGCGAGAGACGGTCGGGGGAGGGGATCTGGAACTCGGCGTCGCCGGGCCGGTACGTCACGAGGCCGGCCCGGGCAGCGCGCCGGAGCGTCAACTCCGCGTCGGCCGCGGTGGCGAGGCACGGGATCGGGGCCACGCGCCCCGCGAGCTCCTTCGCCGCCTCGGGGGTCGTGCGATCGCATTTGTTCCCGACGACGAGCCGTGGCTTGGCGGCACGGAGCAGCTCGCGCGCGAAGGCGAGGCGCTCCGCGTCGGTCCAGTGCGAGGGGTGGGCGCGGTCGATCGGCACGGCCCGGAGGGCGGCGGCGATCGCCGGCGGCGCGATCGAAAGACCGGTCAGCCGCTGCGCGAGGAACTCCTCGACCTTCCGTCCCTCGAGCTCCACGCTCCGCGCGTCCCGTTCGAACCCCCGCCCGAGGATCTCGGCGATCCAGGCGACCAGCTCCTCCTCGAGCCACGCCACCTCGTCGGCGGGGTCGTGGCTGTGCGCGGGGACGATCCGCCCCTCGGCATCGGTCGCTCCGGAGAGATCCACGATCTGGAGGAACCCGTCGGCCGCGCGCAGGTCGTCCAAGAACTTGTGCCCGAGTCCTTTGCCCTCGTGAGCGCCCGGAACGAGGCCGGGGACGTCGACCAGCGCGACCGGTACCCAGCGGGTCCCGTCGACGCACCGAGCGTTCCCCGGAGCGCAGGCGACCCCCTTCTCCCCGTGAGGGCAGGGGGCCCGGACGGCGGCGACGCCCCGGTTCGGAGCCACGGTCGTGAACGGGTAGGGGGCCATCGGGGCGTCGAGGAGCGTGAGCGCGTTGAAGAACGTCGATTTACCGACGTTCGGCTTACCGACGACCCCGACCTCCACGGTGACCTCGGGCCGTCTAGACGGAGTAGTCGGGGGCGGTCTCGCCGACGCGGAGCGCGTGGTTCGCCGAGATCGCGAGGGCGAACAGGAGATCGCCGAGGCGGTTCGCCCAGGCGAGCAGCTCCGGCGGGACCGACTCGGCGGCGCTCAGCGCGACCAGGTCGCGCTCGGCCCGTCGTGCGACCGTGCGGGCGACGTGCAGGTGGGCGGCGCTCGGAGCGCCGCCCGGCAGGACGAACGAGGTGAGCGGGGGATGGCCCGCTTCGAAACGGTCGATGTCGCGCTCGAGGCGGTCGACGTGCCGCTGCTCGATGCGTTGCTTCGGCGGGCCCGCCGCCGGCGCGCGCGCGAGCTCCGCCTGGGCGACGAACAGCTCGTCGGCGAGGCGGCGGACGACCGATCGGATCTCGGCGAGCTCGCCCGGGAGCTCGGCGAGGACCAGGCCGAGCGAGGCGCCGAGCTCGTCGAACCCGCCGTAGGCGCGGATGCGCAGCGAATCCTTCGCTACGCGCGCCCCGCCGGCAAGAGCGGTCGTTCCACGGTCGCCCGTCCGAGTGTAGAGCCGCGCGATACTCTCGCCTCCGGGCGCCCGGGGAGCTCGTCGAGGGGAGAGCTCAGCCCGTGGACGGGGCAGAACGAGATGTGGAGCACCTCATTATGCTTGGCGTCCTTCCGGCACAGTCGGCAGATGAATCCGCTCCGCTCGCTCCACGCCATCCCCAACGCATCGATGCTGCTCATCGCTTCCACCACCGGGGGCTAGCGCCCGAGGAGCCCCCGCCCCTCGCGATCGGCCCGCCGTCGCCGCTCCCTGCGCTCGCGGCGTTCCCGCACTGCGAGGCGAAGCGCCTCCCACCGTTCCCCGTGGGTCCGTACGAGCTCCTGGAGGCCCAGCGCGAGCACCATCTCGAGGGCAGCGCGCGGATCGGAGGCGAACCCCTCCTCCACGAGCTCCTCGAGCTCCGCGCCGAGGCTGGCCGGGAGCTCGATCGCGCTCGGCCGAGCGGGGGCCGCGTCGCGCACGAGGGCCCGGACCGCGTCCGAGCGGCTCGGTAGCTCTCGCGCGCGACGGAACCCCTCGAGCAGATCGACTTCCTCGGACGTGAGGCGCACGCCGAGGAAACGATCCGCGAGCCGGGCGCGCCGGGCGGTCGTCACGCGTTTAACACAAAATAAACGCCTATTTAATGATTATTAAGTGATGTAAAACAGCGGGCGCCTAGAGCCGCCGGCGCGAAGCGGTCGCTCGAGACTCCCTACGGAAACGAGGCGGTCGACCCTGGTTCGAAGGGGAGTCATGGGTGAGAAGTAGGTCGCCGACCTCGACCGCGGGCGATGTCGGAAGCTCCCTCGAAGCTGCAACGCGATGCGGCCCGCGCGATCGTGACCCGCTGCCTCAAGGTACGGGCGGGGGAGAACGCGATCGTCGAATCCTGGGACCACACCCTTCCGATCGCCACCGCGGTGATCGACGAGATCCGACGGGCGGGCGGGAGAACGCTCCACATCCACGAGGACGAGGACGCGTGGTGGCACGCGATCGACCGCCGGCAGAGCAAGCTCCTCGGGCGGGCGAGCGCTCCGGAGTGGGCGGCGCTGAAGGCCTCGGACCTCTACGTCCACTTCTGGGGGCCGGGCGACACGGATCGGCTCGAGGCGCTCCCCGAACGGACGTTCGAGGAGGCGATCGGCTGGTTCTCGCCGTGGTACGAGGCAGCTCGGAGGTCGGGGCTTCGCGGCGCGCGGGTGACGATCGGGTTCGCGACGCAGGGGCGGGCGAGGCAGTGGAAGCTGGATCGGGCTCGTTGGGAGGATCAGATCCTACGCGCGTGTCTCACCGACCCGGCGGAGACGGCGAAGCGGGGCGCCCGGCTCGTTCGGGCCCTGGCCCGCGGCAAGCGGATCCGGATCACCCACGCCAACGGGACCGACCTTGAGGTCGCCTTGGCCGGTACGCCTCCGCGCTTGCACGACGGCACGCCGCACCCGCGGAACAAGCGGTACAGCCCGACCGACATGCTGGCCCAGATCCCGGGCGGTCGCGTCGACGTCGCCCTGGACGCACGGACCGCCGAGGGGCGCATTCACGCCAATCGCCGAACGAACATCTGGTGGTTCTGGAGCGACGGGGGAACCCTCGAGTTCTCCGACGGACGGCTCGCCTCCTACGCGTTCGACCACGGCGGGGAGGAGTTCGCCCGGAGGTACCGGCACGGCACGGCGGGCCGGGACCGGACCGGCGCGCTCATGTTCGGCCTCAATCCGGCCGTCCGTGACGTGCCGAACTTGGAGAGCATCGAGCTCGGCGGCGTCACGTTGACCGTCGGGAGGAACCAGCATCTCGGCGGCGCCAACAGGTCGAGCTTCATGAACTGGGTCTCGCTCGCCGGCGCGGAGATCGCCGTCGACGGGGTCCCGATCGTTCGCGACGGCCGGCTGCTGTAGCCTCACGCGCTCCGGCGCGGTACCGGGGGCAGGGGCCCCCGCCGGGCCCCGCCTCCGGCTCCCTCGCCGTGCCTTCGCCGCCCGCGCCCCTCGGCGTGATACCCGCCGCGGGGCCCGGGTGCTGGGCCGACGGGGAGGCTCAGGGGGACGACCCGGGCCCTTCTCCCTCAGAGGGGGCCGCGTCCGACGGGGGCTCGGTCGAGCTCGGGGGCGGGCGCCCGCGGGCCCGCAGGGCGAGCCCGACGCCCGCCGCCACGACGATCGCCGCGATGGCGCCGAGAAGGTAGTAGCCGTCCATGCCGGGGAGGCCGAGGAACTTCGGCGCGGGGCTGCTCGACGTGGTGCTCCCCGGGGAGCTCGTCGAGTACGTGACCGCTTCCGTTTTCCCCGCTCCGCTCACGGCGACCGAGGCGGTGGTCCGGTTGGCCGTGTATCCCGTCACCGAGCCGAAGGTGAGGGCGTACGTGCCGTTCGGCACGGTGAAGGAGATGCTCGTCGTCGTCGACGCGAGCGTGGTCGCGCCCAGCGTGGCGGTCCAGCTCGTGCCTCCGGGCAGGCCCGATTCCGACACCGTGACCGTGTAGGTGACGGCGGTGAACGCGATCGTCTTACCGGTGGCGGCGTCCGCGACCGCGAGCGAGCCGGAGCCCGGGGTCGGGGCCCAGCCGGGGACCACGCCGGCCGCGTAGCTGTACGTCCCGTTCGGCTCCTCGAAGACGATTGTCGAGGTCGTGGAGCTCTTCGGGCTTCCCGCGTACGTGATCGACCAGCTGGTCCCGCCCGGTAGGCCCGTCTCGGTGAACGTCACCGCGAAGCTGAACGGCGTGAACGTGATCGTCGTGCCCGTCGGCGCCGCCGACACGGGCAGGCTCCCCGAGGCGGACGAGGGGACCCAGCCGCCGACCGCGCCGGTGCTGTACGTGTACGATCCGCTCGGCTCCTCGAAGACGATCGTGGTCGTCGTCGAGCTCAGCGTCGTGCTCGCGTAGGTGATCGACCAGTCGGTCCCCGACGGGAGGCCGACCTCGGTGAACGTGACGGCGTACGTCGTCACGACCGAGAAGTCGATCGTCGTCCCGGTCGCGGCGCCCGCGACGTCGAGCGATCCGGAGGGCGGCGCGGCCGAATAGCCGGCGACCGTGCCCACCGAGTAGCTGTACGCCCCGTCCGGTTCGTCGAACACGATCGTCGCGGTGGTCGAGCTCCTGGTCGACCCGTTGTACGTCACCGACCAGCTCGTGCTGGCGGGGAGCCCGGATTCGGTGAACGTCACGGCGTAGGGGATCGGCTGGAACATGATCGGGACCGTGGCGTTGCCGCCGTGGATCTTCACGCTCCCGCTCGCGGGCGTCGCGTTGTACCCCGGCAGGTACTCCACGGTGTAGTTGAACGTCCCGTTGGCTAGGTAGAAGGTGATCGGCCCGGAGGTATTGGCCCCGAACGATCCGTTCAGGGTCACGTACCAGAGGGTGCCCGCGGGCAGCCCCGTCTCCGTGAAGTTCACGTGGTACGGGAGGAGCACGTAGTCGATCGTGACGGTGAGGTTCGCGCCGTTCACCGGCACCACGCCGACCTGGGGCACGGCGACGTACGGTACCTCGCTGTACGCATAGTAGGGGTACGACCCGTTCGCGGCGACGACGGCCAGGTTCGGCCCGCCCGCGACGCTCGTCTCGATCGCGCTGCCGTTGTTGAAGTCGATCCCCCAGTACGTGAACCCCGTGAGTCCGCTCTCCTTGAACGTGATCGTGTAGTAGCCGGCGAGCACGGTGAAGGCGATCGCGATCGACCGATTGGCGCCGTTGACGACGACGGTGCCGCTGCTCGGCGACGCGACGTACCCGGTCGGCGCGGTCACGCTCCAGCTGTACGTCCCGTTCGGCTCCGAGAAGCCGCCCTGGACGTTCCCCGAGAGCGTTCGTGTCGTGTTGTTGAGGTCGACCGTCCAGTCGAGCAGGCCCACCAGCCCGGTCCCCGAGAACGTGACGACGGGCAGGAGGTGGAAGGTGATCGTGACCGACTGGGCGGAGCCGCTCACGTCGACGGTTCCGGAGGCGGGATCCGCCGAGTAGCCGGACGCGGACGCCGTGAAGGCGTAGCTTCCGTTCGGGACCGTGAACGCGATCGACGGACCGAACGTCGAGGTGGCGTTCCCCGGGACCGAGACCGACCAGATGGTCGAGGCGTTGAGGCCCTTCTCGGTGAACACAACATTGTAGTACCCAGGCTGTGGGGCGAACGAGATGCGGATCGTTTGGTTCGACCCGGAGACGGTGAATCCCCCGCTGCTCGGGGTCGGCACGTACCCCTCCGGCGAGGGGACGGCGTAGGTGTACGAACCGTTCGCCAGCTGGATCTCGTCGATCCCCGTGGTGGTCGTGTAGAGGGCGGAGCCGTTCAGCCGGACCGACCAGACGCTGCCGCTGGGGAGGCCGGAGGCGGTGAAATTGACCTGCCAGAGGCAGGTGGTCGAGGCCGTGTGCTCGAGCACCTGCCCGGTGTACGCATCGAGCTCCGCCTCGAATCCCGCCCCGCAGGCCGAATTGTACTCGACGGTCCAGAGCGGGGGAAGGGTCAGGTCCGAGATGTTCTGGGTCGGGATGACGTACCACTCCTTGCTCGCGTTCGGGTGGGTGGCCAGGAAGGCGCTGCCGCCGGCGCCGTTCGCCGCCGCGACGGCCTCAGGCGAGTCGATGATCCCGGTGCCGACCGGAGTGTAGGTGTTGAACGGGCCCGTGCACCCTCCCCGGGGGTAGGAGAAGACGAGACCCGCCGTCCCGTTCACCACACCCGCCACGAGCACGGTGGTAGAGGCGGTCGCCGAGATGAGGTAGAAGAAGTAGAAGTTCGCCGTGCCGATAGCCGCCGACGCCGGGGTGGACGGTGCGTAGATGGCAGCGACCTCGGGGGCGATCCAGGTCACGGTGCAGTTGGCGGTGATGTTCGCGGTGGAGAGGTTGGCGGAGGCATGGAGCGCCTCCCCACCCCCGATCTCCACGGCCCAGTCGGTCGCTCCTTGGTAGCCGGACGCGACCGCGAGCACGCTCGCCGCTGCGGTGGAGTAGTTGACCGGATCGGACGACGAAGTCGGAGCCGGCGCGCTCGGTGCGGCCGGACCGGCCACGGGACCGTTCCAAGGGGAACGAAGGGGAGCCGGGAGGTCGCCGGCCGCGGGCCCACCGGTGGGGGCGGGAGAGGACAGGGACGGGACCGAGGGAAGCGGTGCCGCGGCGGCCGAGCGTGGCGGGGTCCCGCCGCCGTGCGCGATCACGTTCGCACCGGATCCCGTCAGGGCCGATGCGGACGTCAGCGACGCTCCCGCGGTACCGAGGATCATCCCGAGGACGACGACGAACAGTATCCCTGCGCTCACCTTGGACCCACGCCCCGCAACCGTCCGGCGGCTCGACATATCGAGTCGAACGGCAACTATCGCGGGATAAGAGGCATTGGGTGAACGGGAGGGTCTCGGGTCCCGTCCCGGAGCCCCACGCCGGCGCGTGAAAACCCCCCGCGCCAGAATGGCCGCGAGCGGCCGCGGATCCTCCGTACGAGGCAGAGATCAGAGGGCCATCGCGCGCCGAGCCTAATCGCGCGAAGGCTGCCGCCCAAGGCTCTCGGGGCCCGCCGGGGATGCGGGCGGCGCGGGACCGACCTTCGATGGGCCCGCGAGGGTCCTGCCGCAACTTCCGCAGTACGCCCAGCTCCCGCGCACCGGGGTCCCGCACGCGGGGCACCGCGCGGCCGGCTCGACCCCGGGTACCGACGAGGCCGCCCCCGAGCCGGGGCGCGCTGAAAGTACTGGGGGGCCGCCGGCGGGCGACACGTCCCGGAAGAATCCTCCCGAGACGGCTTGCGCGGCCGGGGGCAGCTCGAGGGGCGGGGTGATCGCGAAGCTCGACGGCGGAGACGCTACGGTCCGGGGAGCGACCTCAGGGTCGGGCGACGGGGCCGACGGAGCCGTCGACCCCCGCGCCGTGCCGTCCCAGACGACGATCGAGATGCCGAGGAGGAACCCGAAACTGACGAGGTACAGGGACGCGATCACCAGGACCACCCCCTCGAACGTGCCCACCGGGATCCCCGAGGGGACATGGCCGGTCGGGAAGAACACCGAGAAGCCGCCGAGGAGGCCGTCCTCGAGGCCGAGGCGGGCGACGTACAACCCCAGCCAGAACGCCGCGATCGCGATCGGGCCCCGGTACGACCACCGGTCGTCGGCGGTCCTCTCGAGCACGAGCCGGCGGCTGCCGTACCAGAGGCCGGCCTCCGTCGCGGCCACCCCGGTCACCGTGAGGACGATCGTCCAGAGCCACGTGGCCGGGGAGGAGGCGGCGCCCCGGAGCACGATCTCGCCGAGCGAGACCGCCCAGATGTAGAACGCCGCGAGGGCATACACGACGAGATGCAGACCGAGGGTCCAGCGTCGGACGAGCGATCCGCGGCGGAGATCCGTGGTCCACCAGATCGTGTATCCGATGAGCGCGGGGAGCAGGAGGAGGTCCCCGATCGAGACGGCCGCCACCATCGCCTACGCCGGTCCGCTCGGCCCACCCCCTTCGCGAGGTCGACCGCACGCCGTGCAAAACCTCTCGCCCGCCTCGTACGGGGCGCCGCAGGCGCCGCACACCGGGGCCGCCGCGGGGACGACCCCGGAGGCCGTCGGGGTGACGCCCCCGCGGGTAGCGCTCGGCGGGGTAGGAGCGGGCGTGGATCCCGCCACGGAGGTCGGTGCGGCCGGCGGGGCACCGCGAGGACCGTCCGAGGGCGCACCGGGCGTCTCCGGCTCGCCGGAGGGCGGCGTTGACCGTCGGCGGAGCCGTCGCTTCCGTCCCCGCCGCGCGGCCTCGCCGCCAGCGATCCCTCCCGCTCCCAGGGGGGCTGTGGAGTGGGCGCCCGCGAGGATGCCGATGACGACCGCGGTCACCGCGACCGCCGTTCCCCCCACCACGATGTAGCCGACGTCCCCGGGTAGGCCGAGGAAGCCGGTCGAGGCGTGGTGCGTCGGCGGCACGACGATCGTGAGCGAGGTGGACGCCGTGTCGTTGGGGCCCCCCGCCCCGGTCGCCGTGATCGTGACGGTCCCGGAGACGCTCGGAGCGAGCGTGAGCGAGCAGGACCCGATCGTCTGGTTCGAGGCCGGGCAGGACGCCGCCCCGATCGCACCGGCGGGTCGGCTCGAGATCGTGAGCGAGGTGTCCGTGCTGGCAAAGCCGGACCCGGAGAGGGTGAGCGTGGAGCCCGGCGCGGCGTTCGTCGGGGCGACTGCGATCGAGGGGACCGTGATCTGGAACGTGAGGGTGGCCGAATCCGACGCCCCGTCCACCGCCACGACCCCGGAGCTAGTTGCGCCCGCAGGCACCTTGACCGTGCACACGAAGCTTCCCGCGCCGTCGGTCGTCACGACGCCCGCGGCGAGGGTACCGAACGAGCAGGCGACGAACTGGGCGTTCACCCCGCCGAACGTGAACGTGATCGGGGAGTCCGGAGCGAACGACGAGCCGGTGACCGTCACGACCTCCCCCACCGGTCCCCCCGTGGAGGTGAGCGCCAGGGCCGTGGGGGGCGCGACGAGGAACGGGCTCCCCTCGGCGAGCCAGGTCCCGCCCGACGCGGCCGTCCAGAGTTCGAGGAAGTACGGTCCGGGGGTCACTGCAGGCACGGTCACGGTGGCCGAGAACGAACCGTTGGCGTCGGTCGGACCGAGCGCCACGCACCCGGTCCCCTCGACGCCCGCGGTAGCGTCGAAGCAGAGCGCGAAGGTCGCGCTCGCGGCGAGCCCGGTCGCGCTGAACGTGGCACCGCTGCCCGCGAGCCCGG
>JASHQF010000033.1 GCA_030037695.1 Thermoplasmata archaeon | reverse complement strand
GGCGCGCCGAGGATGTCATCCCGCCCTCGCGCGGCCGTAGACCATCACCGAGTGGACGTTGGCGCTCCCCGACAGGTTGTGGACGAGGGCCCACTCCGGTGCGGGGACCTGGCGCGCGGTCGGCAGCCGGCCCGAGAACTGGTCGAGGACCTCGACCGCCTGCGCGATCCCGGTCGCACCGAGCGGATGGCCGCAGCCGAGGAGGCCCCCCCGCGGGTTGACGACGAGCTGGCCCCCGAGGTCCGTCGCCCCCTCGGCGGCGAGGCGACCGCCCTCGCCGGGCCCGCACAGCCCGAGCGCCTCGTACTCCACGATCTCCGAGATCGTGAAGCAATCGTGGAGCTCGGCGAAGTCGAGATCGGCGACGCCGATCCCCGCCTGGCCCAGCGCCTCGCGGGACGCGCGGGAGAGCCCGTCCCACGCGGTCAGCGATCCGGCGTGGGCGAGGTTGTGGAAGTCGGAGTACTGCCCCGAGCCGCGCACCCAGGCGGGCACGCCGCCAAAGCCGGCGACGCGGTCCTCCGCCGCGAGGACGACCGCCGCCGCCCCGTCGGTCATCGACGAGCAGTCGCCGAGGCGCAACGGCGGCGCGACGAGCGGGAGCCGCAGGAGCTTGTCGCGCGGGAACGTCTTCCCGTGGAACTGGGCGTGCGGGTTCGCGTTCGCGAACCGGTGGTTCTTCTCCGAGACGGCGGCGAGCTGCTCCTCCGTCGTGCCGTGCTCGAGCATGTGGCGCTGCGCGACCATCGCGAAGAACGGGGGCGCGGTCGCGCCCGACGGGCCGTCCCAGGCGCGGTCCATGACGCAGGCCATCGCGCTGTTCGCCTCGGCCATCGACGGGAGGTTCATCTTCTCGATCCCGACGGCCACCGCGACGTCGGAGAGGCCCGAGGCGATCGCCGCGTACGCCGAGCGGATCGCCGACTGGCCCGAGGCGCAGGCGAGCTCCGTCCGCTGGAGGACCCGGTGCGGCCGCAGGCCCATCTGCTCGGCGGCGAGCGGCGCCACGTGGGATTGGAAGGCGAACCGTTCCGGTTGGGCCGCCCCGACGAACAAGGAGTCGACGTCGTCCGCCCGAAGGGACGGCACGGCGCGGAACAGCGCGGCGCCGACCTCCTGCGCGAGCTCCGACCACGTGAGCGGCCGGACGCCGAACGGCGTCGTCACGCCCCCGACCAGGGCGACGCGCCGGCCGATCATCGGGGCTCCGCCCGGACGGCCGCGGCGACGCGGTCCCCAATCTCGCTCGTCGTCGCCGAGCCCCCCTGATCGTACCCTCGGGCGGTGCCGGCGGCGAGGGTCGCGGCGACGGCGCGGTCGAGACGGTCCGCCTGGCGGCCGAGGCCCGGATCCGCCCGCCGGTCGCCGAGCCAGCGCAGCATCTGCTCGATCGCGAGGAACGTCGCCACGGGATTGATCTCGTTCTTGCCCGCGTGCTTCGGCGAGCTGCCGTGGACCGGCTCGAACATCGCGTGCTCGGCGCCGATGTTCCCGCCGGAGGCGAACCCCATACCGCCCTGCAGGACCGCGGCGAGGTCGGTGACGATATCCCCCATCATGTTCGGGGCGACCGCGACGTTGTAGTGCTCGGGCGAGCGGATCAGCCACTGGGTGAACGCGTCGACGTAAGCGTAGTCGCGCTCGATCTCGGGGTACTCCGCCCCGATCCGGTCGAACGTCTCGCGGAAGAACCGGCATCCCTCGAGGACGTTGGACTTGTCGATGCACGTCACCCGGCGGACCCCGTCCTCGGGAGCCCCTCGGGGCCGCACCCGCGCGAGCTCGTAGGCGAACCGCACGACGCGCTCCGTCCCCTTGAGCGTCAGCACCCGGGTGTCGATCGCCACCTCCGTCGTCCCCCCGCGGCGCAGGCGGCCCCGGGCGGGCGTGTACAGGTCCTCGGTGTTCTCGCGCACGATGACGAGGTCGACGTTCTTCGGCTCCCAGACCGTGCGGTATCCGCCGCTGATCCGGTGCGTCACCCCGGGGTAGAGCCGGCACGGCCGGACGTTCGCGTACAGGTCGAGGCCCTCCCGGAGGCCGAGGACGAGCGCGCGCCCGGCGATGTCGCCGTTCGGGAGGATCGCCCCCGGCCAGCCGACGGCCCCGAGGAGGATCGCGTCCGCGCTCCGCGCCGCCGCCTCCGCCTCGGGCTCCCACTCCCGGCCCCGGGCGAGGAAGTACTGGGCCCCGCCGGGGTACTCCGTGGCCCGCCACGGAGCGGGCCCGCCCTCGGCGAGGGCCGCGAGGACCTTGAGCCCCTCCCGCACGACCTCCGGACCGGTGCCGTCGCCCGGGAAGACCGCGATCTCGCAGGCCGCGCTCCTCACGCGCCGGCCCCCGCCGCGTCCGCTCGGCGCCGGGCGAGCTCCCGGCGGACCTTCTCGACGAGGCCGCCCGCCTCGAGCAGTTCGAGGAGATGGTGGGGCAACGGCGGAAAGGCGATCGACCGACCCGTCGTCACGTTCGTGATCCGCCCCGAGCCGAGGTCGATCCGCGCGGTGTCGCCGGTAGAGAAGATCGCCCGGACCCCGGGCGCCTCGATCGTGGGGATCCCGAGGTTGATCGCGTTGCGGAAGAAGATCCGGGCGAACGAGTCCGCGACGACGGCACCGACCCCGATCGCCCGCATCGCCTGGGGGGCGTGCTCCCGGCTCGATCCCGAGCCGAAGTTCTCGTCCGCGACCAGGATGTCGCCCGCCTTCGCGGCGGCCGCGAACTCCGGGAGCGCGATCTCGAAGACGTGCTTCTTCAGCTCGTTCGGGTCGAGGATCGTGAGGTACTTGCCCGAGATGATCTGGTCGGTGTCGACGTCCCGGCCCAGCGTCCAGACGCGGCCCTCGAGGATCGTCTGCACGGGCGCCCCTAGGCGAACGCCCGGGGATCGGCGATCTCCCCTTCGATCGCGCTCGCGACGACCGCGGCCGGGGACATGAGGTAGATCCGGGCCTCCTTCGCGCCCATCCGTCCGGGGAAGTTCCGGTTCGAGGAGGAGGCGCAGACCTCCTCCCGGTCGAGGATCCCCATGTTCCCTCCGAAGCAGGCGGAGCAGCTCGAGTTGGTGAACACCGCGCCCGCCTCGGTGAAGATCTCGATGATCCCCTCCTTGAGGCACTGCTCGTAGATCTTGGTGGACGCCGGCGAGACGATGAACCGGACCCCGTCGTGGACCTTCTGCCCCTTCATCAGCGCGGCGCCCTCGCGAAGGTCCTCGATGCGGGCGTTCGTGCACGATCCGAGGAACGCCTGGTCGATGCGGACGTGCTCGCGGGCGACGTCGGGCAGCGGTCGCACGTTGTCGGGCGAGTACGGGCAGGCGACCATCGGGGGCATCCCTTCGACGTCGATCGCGATCCGCCGCTCGTACCGGGCGTCGGCGTCGGGCGAGAGCGGGTGCATCGCGTGCTTGGCGATCGAGCGCAGGTAGTCGAACGTGGCGGCGTCCGGCGCGACCATGCCGGCCTTCGCCCCCATCTCAGTCGTCATGTTGCAGATCGTGAACCGCTCCGGCATCGAGAGGCGCTGGATCGTCGGGCCCGAGAACTCCACCGCCCGGTACGCTGCGCCCGTCGTCCGGACCTCCCCCAGGATGCGCAGGATCAGGTCCTTCGCCGTCACGCCGGGCCCGAACGTCCCCCGGACCTCGATCGCCAGCGACGACGGGACCTTGAGCCAGAGCTGGCCCAGCGCGAGCACCGCGGCCATCTCGGTCGGGCCGATGCCGGTCGCGAAGGCGCCCATCGCGCCGAGCATGTTCGTGTGGGAGTCGGTCCCCACGGCGAGGTCGCCGGGGACGACCCAGCCGTCCTCGGCGAGGATCTGGTGACAGATCCCGTGGTGCCCGACGTCGTAAAAGTGCGAGAGGTGGGTCTCGGCCGCGAACTTGCGGAGGATCCGGTGGAGGCCTGCCGCCCCCTCGGTCGAGGCGGGGACCCAGTGGTCGAGGGCGACGACGACCCGGTCGGGGTCCCAGACCTTCTCGGCCCCCATCGCCCGGAACGGCGCGACGGTCTGCGCGCCCTGCTCGTGCATCATCGCGAGGTCGACGTTGCCCTCGACGATCTGGCCCGGGACCGGCGTGTCGACGCCCGCGGCGCGGGCCAGGATCTTCTCGGCGAGCGTAGCACCGTGGCCGTTCGCGCCGGAGCTCACGCCTTCACCGCCGTGATCCCGACGGCGTCGACGAGGCTCCAGAACTCCTCGTCGGACAGCCCCGGGCGATCGAACCGATCCCGGTACTCGAGCAGGAAGCGGTGGAGGTCGTCCTTCGTCCGCTGCTCGGCATCGAGCTTCACCCGCTGCAGGAGCTCGACGAGGAGCGGGTCGGGCGCGGAAAGCCCCCGCTCCTTGAGCTTCTCGACCAGCGCCGCCTTGCCCGTGTGCTTGCCCAGGATCATCTGCCGCTGCCGACCGACGGTCGAGGGCTGGAGCGGCTCGTAGGTGAGGGTGTGGGCGAGGATGCCGTGCGTGTGGATCCCGGCCTCGTGGGAGAAGGCGTTGTACCCGACGAGGGCACGGTTCGGCGCGACCGGGATCCCCGACAGCTCCTCGACCAGACGGGAGAGCTCGTACAGGCGCTCGGTCCGGATGCCCGTCCGGTAGTCGTAGAGCGTCTCGAGCGCGACGACGACCTCCTCCAGCGAGGCGTTGCCGGCCCGCTCGCCAAGGCCGTTGACGCAGAGATGCGGCGTCCGGGCCCCGACCTCGATCGCCGCGAGCGTGTTCGCCGTGGCGAGGCCGAAGTCGTTGTGGCAATGGACGGAGAGGTCGCGAGGCCGCACCCTCCGGACGAACTCCGTGAGGTACCACCGGAAGGTGAGCGGGGTCATGATCCCGACCGTATCGGCGACGACGAGGCGGTCCGCGCCCTCCTCCGTCGCCGCCCCGTACAGGCGCTCGACGAAGTCGAACGGGGCCCGGACGGTGTCCTCGGTCACGAACGCCACGTGGAGGCCCGCCTCCTTCGCGCGGCGAACGCACGCCCGGCTCGCCGCGACGACCTCGTCGGGTCCCATCTTGAGCTTGTACTTGAGGTGGACGCGGCTCGCCGCGACGAAGATCGCGATGTGGCTCACGCCGCTGTCGATCACCGCCTCCACGTCGCGGGGCACCGTACGCGCGGAGGCGAGGATCTTCGCGCGGAGGCCCGCGTGAGCGATCCCCCGCACCGCCCGGGCCTCGTCGTCGGAGACGACGGGGATGCCGGCGTCGATGACGCCGACGCCGATCTCCGAGAGGAGTTCGGCGATCCGGAGCTTCTCCTCGGGAGAGAACCGGACCCCGGGGGTCTGCTCGCCGTCGCGCAGGGTCTCGTCCCAGACGACGAGGTCCCGGGGAAGGTGGCGCTCCCCCGCCGTGGCCGGGTGGAAGTTCTCGACGAGATCGTCCTCCGCCACGACGCTTTGACGCCCGTTCGGCATTTATCGATGGCGAGCGGGGGGGCCGACCGGGGCCCCGCCGCGACGGCGCGCACCGGCGGCGCGACGGAGGATTTCCGGCGAATCGCCTTAAATACCCCCCCGACCTGAAACCTCACGACCGAGCGCCTCGGCGCCCGGTCGGAGCCTCTCGTGAGTTCCCCGGCGGCGAAAACGACGCCCGTGCCGGTCGGCCCGGCGCCGGGGGCCGGTGCGGGCGCGATCGAGCTCTCGGACGTCAGCGTGATGATCGGGGGCCAGGGCGGGGACGGGACCCTCACGGTCTCCGACCTCCTCGGGCGGTACTTCCGCAAGCAGGGGCTCTACGTCTACACGTCCCGGAACGTCCTCTCCCGCATCCGGGGGGGCCACGCCGACGCGTCGGTGCGGGCGAGCCGCGACCCGATCGCCGCGGTGAAGGCCCACGTCGACTGCCTCGTGGCGTTCGACCAGGAGGCGATCGACCTGGGTCGCCCCGAGCTCGCCCCGCACGGTTTCGTGCTGTACGATTCGACGGCGTTCCGGACCGAGGTCCCCAACTCGGTCGGTTTCCCGTTCGCCACCCTGGTCGGGGGACCCCTCGGTCAACCGATCTTCAAGAACACGGCGGCGTACGGCGCCCTCTCGGTCGTCTTCGGCTTCGATCCCGGGAAGACGCGCGAGGTGATCGAGGAGCGGTTCCGTCGGCGCGGCGAGGCAGCGCTCGAGAAGAACCTGAAGGCGCTCGAGATCGGGCGCCAGGCCGCGAGCGACACGGCCGGGGTGGCGCACCGGTTCAGCCTCCTCGGCGGGGAGGCCCACGACCTCGTGCTCACTACCGGGAACCAGGCCGTCGCGCTCGGCTTCGTGGTCGGCGGCGGTCGGTTCTTCGCGGGCTACCCGATCACGCCCGCAACCGAGATCATGGAGTACCTGCAACGGTACCTCCCGCCCGTGGACGGGGTCGTCCGGCAGGCCGAGGACGAGCTCGCCGCGATCAACATGGTGATCGGAGCCTCGTACGCCGGGGCCCGCGCGATGACCTCGACGAGCGGGCCGGGGCTCTCCTTGATGACCGAGGGGATCGGGCACGCCGGTACCGCCGAGGTCCCCGTCGTCGTCGCCGACTGTCAGCGGGTCGGTCCGTCGACCGGCGAGCCGACGCGGCACGAGCAGTCCGACCTCGCCCATCTCGTGAACCTGGGGCACGGCGAGTATCCCCGCTTCATCCTCGCCCCGTCGTCCCCGGTCGACGCGTTCGGCATCACCGTGGAGGCGCTGAACCTCGCGGACCGCTGGCGGCTCCCCGTGATCCTCCTCCTCGATCAGGCGCTCTGCCAGAACACGATCGCGAGTCCCCGCTTCGATCTCGGCGCGGTGAAGATCGACCGCGGCCAGCGCATCAGCGCGGAGGAGGCGCCGAAGCTCGAGCAGTACAAGGCCTACCAGGTGACCGAGGACGGGCCGAGCCCGTTCGCGCCGCCCGGGACCCCGGGGCTCTGGTCCCAGGTGACCGGGAACGAGCACGACGAGTGGGGCCACGTCTCGGTGAACCGCGCGAACCGGGTGCGGATGATGCGCAAGCGGATGGGCAAGCTCGCGAAGGCGCAGCCCGAACTCCCGCCCGGGCGCCTGTTCGGCCCGGCCACCGCCAAGGTCGGCCTCGTCGGCTACGGGAGCACCTCGGGGCCGATCCTCGAGGCCCAGACCGCCCTCGCCTCGGGCGGGGTCCCGACGCGGTACTATCAGGCCCGGACGATCTTCCCGGTGCCGGTGCACGAGCTCGACCCGTTCCTCGCGGCGGTCGACGTCGCCTACGTCGTCGAGCACAACTACACCGGCCAGTACGGGCGGCTGCTGCGCGAGTCGCTCCCCTGGCACCACGCGAAGCTCCGCTCGATCCTCAAGTTCGACGGCGACTCGTTCCGGGCCCCCGAGATCGTCGAGCGGGTGCGGGAGGCGCGTCCGTGACGGCCCAGTCGGCGAAGGCGACGCAGCCGATCTGGTGCCCCGGCTGCGGGGACTTCGGCGTCCTCGCCGCGGTGAAGAAGGCGGCGTTGAACCAGAAGATCGCGACGCACGACCTCGTGCTGGTCGGCGGGATCGGCTGTTCGGGCTCGATCCACAACTTCCTCGAGGTCAACGGGATCCACGCGCTCCACGGCCGCCTGCTCGCCCAGGCGGTCGGCATCAAGCTCGCGAACCCGGGGCTCACGGTCGTCGCCGCCGGGGGCGACGGGGACGGCTACGCGATCGGGATGGGCCACTTCGTCCACGCGTTCAAGAAGAACGCCTCGATCGTCTACCTCGTCATGAACAACGAGACGTACGGGCTCACCAAGGGCCAGGCGTCGCCGACGAGCCAGATCGGCTTCGAGGGGAACGTCGAGTCCCCGTTCGACGCGATCCTCACTGCGCTGTCGATCCCCGCGCCGAACTTCATCGCCCGCGCGTTCTCGGGGGACCCGAAATCGATGACGGCGATCCTCGAGGAGGCCCTGCGGTTCACCCGCGACGGCCGCGGGTTCGCGTTCGTCGAGGACCTCTCGCCGTGCGTCACGTACAACGACACGTACAAGCTCTGGCGGGAGAAGGTGATCGACGTCGCGACGCTGCCGGGGTACGACCCGAGCGACCGGACCTCGACGTTCCGGCTCTGCCTCGAGCAGATGCGCGCCGGCCGGATCCCGATCGGTGTGATGCACCGTCCGAAGGAGTCGACGCAGGACGGGCTCGAAGTGAAGCTGCTCGGCACGCGTCCCGGCCCGGTCCGCACCGACATCCGGCTCGAGACGAACCGGCCGCAGTACGAGAAGCTCCTCGCCTCGGTCGCCTAGCCTCCGGGCGACCTTTTGAGCGGCGGGCCGCTAGCGGGCGCCGAAGGGTCGAGGGGAGCGATGGCGAGCCCCGTGGCGAAGACGGCCGCCCTGTTCGCCGTGATCGCGGCGCTGTTCGTCGTGGTCGGAGGGGTCGTCGGCGAGTACCTGTTCGGGAGCTGGCTCGCCGGCCTCGCGATCGCGCTGGCCCTCTCGCTCGTCCTGAACCTCGTCTCCTACTTCGCGTGCGACCGCCTCGTCCTCTGGTCGACCCGGGCGAAGATCGTGGCCCCGGCCGAGGCGCCGCGCCTCGCCGCCGCGGTCCAGGAGCTCGCGCCCCGGTTCGGGCTCGTCGCCCCGCGTCTCGCGATCGTCCCCACGCCGTCGCCGAACGCCTTCGCCACCGGCCGGGACGAGCGGCATGCGGTCGTGGCGGCGACCGAGGGGCTGCTGCGCACCGTGGACGATCGGGAGCTCCGCGGGGTCCTCGCCCACGAGCTCGCGCACGTGCGCGACCGGGACGTCCTGTTGATGACGTTCGCCGCGACGCTCGCCGGGGCGATCTCGTTCGCGGCCCAGCTCGTCCTGTTCACGACGCTCACGGGGGGCACCGGGGGCCAGCGCGGGGGCGTGAACCCGCTCGTCTTGCTCGTGGCGCTCCTCACCGCGCCGATCGCAGCGCTGGTCCTCCGGCTCGCGATCTCCCGGGCCCGGGAGTTCCGGGCGGACGAGATCGGGGCGCGCCTCGGCGGGGACCCGGAGGCGCTCGCCTCGGCGCTGACGAAGATCGAGGCGTCCGCCCAGCGCCGTCCGGGGAAGCTCGGCTCGCCCGCGCAGGCGAGCCTGTGCATCGTGAACCCGCTGCGCGGGGGTTCGCTCGCCTCCTTGTTCTCGACGCATCCGCCGACCGCGGAGCGCGTCCGCCGCCTGCGCGCCATGCGACCGGACTTTGCCTACCGACCCGGGAGCCGCTCCCCCGGTGCGGTCGCGGCGCGACCGGTCCGGAGCTAGTCGCCGATGGCGACCTGTCCGGCGTGCGGGATCGACGCCCCGGACGGCGCCTCGGAGTGCCCGGGCTGTCGGCTGTCGACCTCCCTGTTCTCCGCGGTCCGGGAGGCCGCCGGGTCCTCCGGCGGGACCGACCCCGCCTACGTGAAAACGGTCGCCGAGCTCTTGCAATCGGTCGAGTTCGCGCCCGGGGCCGGGACGGCGCCGCCCGTCGCGACGGCCCTGCTCGATCAGCCGAGCCGGTTCCCGTCGATGCCGCCCCCGACGCTCAGCGCGGAACCTCCGGTCCGGGCCGCCGAACCGATCGCCCCGCTCCGGGGCCTCCCGTCGCTCCCGCCCGCCTCGACGGGGGCGGAGGCCCGCCGCCGGGGCGAGGAGTATGCGGCGCTCGCGCGGCGCCTAGGGCTCGACTTCGGACCCCTCCACGCGCGCCTCGCGGCGGCGAGCCTCGCCCAGGACGCGACCGAGCTCGAGGCCGTCGTCCGCGAGATGTTCGTCCATCTCGTGAGCGCGCTCGCCGTCGAGTTCGACTCGGAGCTCGCGCGCCGGAACGAGATCGTCCAACACCTCCCGGCGTCCGCGGTGGACGTCGAGCTCGCCGCGATCCGCCGGTCGCTCGCGCTCGGCGACCTCACCGGAGCCCACCGCCGCCTCGTCCACGTACGCGACGAGCTCGGGCAGCTCGAGCAGGAGTGGGAGACCGGCCGGATCCTCCTTGCCGAGTGCGAGCTCCTGGAGGCGGCGGTGCGGGAGCTCGGAGGGGACCCCGGGCCCGCGCTCGGCCCGCTCGCGCAGGGGCGCGAAGCGCTCGCCGGAGGACGGCGCGAGCCGGCCGAGCGCCTGCTCGCCCGGGCCGCGTTCGCCCTCTGGGCGGTCCTCGAACCGAAGTTCCTGGACGATCTGCGGCGCCTCCGCGACCGGCTCGCCGAGGAGCGTGCGGCCGGCGCGGACGTCGGCCCCGCGCTCGGCGAGCTCCGGGGCATGGCGGTCGAGCTGAAGCGAAGGAACTTCGCCGGCGCCATCGGCGCCTGGCGGCGTCTGCGGGAGATGGTCGAGCGCTGGGAGCCGCCCGGCGCGCCCGTCCCCTCCGCCCCCGTCCCGGCGGACGCGGGGCGGCCGGACCCCTCCGCGACAGGTTAAGTCACGCCGTCCGCTCGCGGGACGATGGCGACCGGCCCGCTGCGCGGGTTCCGGGACTACCCCCCGCCCGACGCCGGGGCCCGTTCGGAGCTACGTCGCCGCATGCGCGCCGCCGCCCGGCGCGCCGGGTTCCAGGAGCTCGAGGTCCCGAGCGTCGAGAGCTTCGAGCTCTACCAGACGAAGAGCGGGGCGGGGATCGCCGCCGAGACCTGGTCGTTCCGGGACAAGGGGGACCGCCCCGTGGCGCTCGTGCCCGAGCAGACCCCCTCCCTCGCCCGCGTCTTCGCGGAGCGCGCTCCCTCCGAGCCGCTCCCCGTGCGCTGGTTCACGCTCGCCAAGAGCTGGCGGTACGAGGAACCGCAGGCGGGCCGCACCCGCGAGTTCACGCAGTTCAACCTCGATCTGCTCGGCGTCCCGGGGGTGGCGGGCGACGCCGATCTCCTCGCGACGGCCTCGCTCGTCCTGGACGAGGCGGGAGCGGCGGGTCTCTACCGGATCCGGCTCAACGACCGCGCGATCGCGGAGGGGATCGGGCGCCGGTACGGCGCGACGGACCGGGACCGGTTCTTCCGAGCGATCGACCGGTTCCGCAAGGTCCGGCCGGAGGAGTTCGAGCGCGAGCTCGCCGCGGCCGGCGTCGATCCCGCCCGCGCCGGGGAGCTGCGCGAGCGGCTCGCGGCCGCAGGGGAGGGGATCCCCCCGCCCGAGGTCGGCCCGTACCTCGCGCGCCTCGCAGGTTCCGGCGCGGACGCCGCCGAGCGCGACGGCGTCGCGCGGGTCAGCGAGCTCGTCCGGCACCTCGCCGGCATGGGCCTCGGCGATCGGATCGTCTTCGACCCGACGATCGTCCGCGGGCTCGCCTACTACACGTCGACGGTCTTCGAGATCTTCGCGACGACCGGGGACAGCCGCGCGGTCGGCGGCGGCGGTCGGTACGACCACCTGATCGAGCTGTTCGGGGGGCCGGCGACCCCGGCGGTCGGGCTCGCCGTCGGCGACCAGACCCTCGAGCTGCTCCTGCGCTCCGGCCAGCGGTGGCCGGTCGGGGAGCCGCCGCTCGACTCCTACGTCGTGGCGGTGCGGCCCGAGCTCGTCGGCGAGGCGCTCGGCCTGGTCGAGGAGCTCCGCCGCGCGGGCCTCTCGGCCGAGACCGATCTGCTCGGCCGGTCGATGTCCCGCCAGCTCAAGGAGGCGGCGCGCCGGCGGGCTCGCCGGGCGCTGATCCTGGGCCTGAAGGAGTCGGCCCCGGGGACTCTCGTGGAGCGTGATCTCGCGACGGGGGACCAGCGTGAGATCGCGCGTGCGGGGCTTGGACGATCGGCGTGATCCCCTCGAACGTCTCCGCGTCCCACAGCAGGATGCCGGGCGGGGACTCGGCCCCGTCGACGAACCCGTACCAGTAGACGACCGCCCCTTCCCCGAACAGCTCGGTGTACGGTCCGAGCTGGCGCTTCAGGTTCTTGCGGAGCTCGACGTCGTCCCCGAAGTTCGCTTTCGACTCGAGCCATTTCAGCTTCTGGCCGAAGAAGATGATCGCCTCGTCCAGGAGCGCGTCGGGGGTCTTCGCATACTTCCCCCGGAGGTCCTTCTCGGTGCGGTAGCCGATCCCGTGCCGCTCGAGCCAGCGGTGCATCCGTTCCTCCCCCCGACGCCCCCGCTCCCGCTGGAGCTCCATGCCGTGGGGGGAGTAGATCATGTCGACGGCGAGGAGCCGCTCGACCTCCTCCCGCAGCCGGCGATCGGGCGCCGTCTCCGGATGGAGGAACACCTGCCAGACCTTCTTGCGCGGGACCCCGAGGTCCCCGAGCATCAGCTGGCCCATCAGGACGGGCGGGAACCGCCACTCCTGGGCGATATCGAGGATGGTGCGGCCCCGCTTCCACTGCGCGACGAGCCGCGGAACCTGCCGTTTCACGACATAGAACCGTCGCGTCGCGTCGCGCGTGACGCGGTGGGTGTGGATGACGAACAGGAGCTCCTCGTCCCGGTGCTCCGCGCGCGCGAGGCGGGCGACGTCGTCGAAATTGACGAGGGCTTCGTAGAGACGCTGGTAGGTCGCGCGGTCCATGAGAGGGGACGGTCCGGGGGCGCCCGAGCCGACGGGCCCTAAAGCCTTGCTCAGGGGCGAGCCGGGCGGCACCGACCCGGGCGCCGGGCCGACCGACCGTCCTGCGCGGAGGCCGGGCTCGCCGCCCCCGCCGCCGTCCGGCTCACTCACGCCAATCCAGGCCGACCGTGCGGAGCCCGACCTTCGCCACCGGTGGGGGTCGTCGCTTGTGCCGGTGCCGCTCGACGCGCTGGACGATCGCCCGGACGGTCGCGGCGGGAAGGCCGGTCGTCTCGACGATCGCCTCCTCGCGTCGCAGCTCCTCGAGCCCGCGGAGGACCCGATCCGCGTCCTCGTAGGAGATGCCCAGCTCCGCCTCGTCGGTCTGGCCCTCCCACAGCTCCGCCGAGGGCACCCGAGCGCGGATCGCCTCGGGGAGGCGGAGCGCCTCGGCGAGGGCCCGCACCTCGGTCTTGTACAGGTCCCCGATCGGCAGGAGGTCGACGCCGCCGTCGCCGTACTTCGTGAAGTACCCGAGCAACAGCTCCGACTTGTTCCCCGTCCCCGCGACCAGGCGACGGCGCTCCCGGGCGAGGGTGTAGAGGACCGTCATCCGGATCCGAGCCTGGACGTTCCCCAGCGCGACCCGGTCGTCGAGCGACGGCAGCGCGGCGCGGAACGCCTCCACGATCGGCGGGATCGGGATCGTCCGGGTCTCGAGGCCGAGGGCCTGCCCGTAGGCCTCGGTCTCGGCGACCCTCTCCCGCGGCACGAACGCCCCGGGCAGCAACACTCCCAGGACCTGGGCCGGCCCGAGGGCGTCGACGCACAGCCGGGCGGTGAGGGCGCTGTCGACCCCGCCCGAGAGCCCGACCACGACCCCGTCGAGGCCCGGGGCGAGCGCATGGGCCCGGAGGAACCGCTGGATCGTCTCGACGGCGTGGGCGGGGAGGCGGGGGACGAGCTCCGTCACGCCTCGACCCCGAGCGGCTCGAGGCGGACGGTCGACGTCCACTCCTCGCGGCACGCGCAGGCGAGCGCGCTGAGGGGACCGAACGCCTGGTCGAGCGAGGCGTCCTCGATCGCCCGGAGGACTTCCGCGTCGCACCGACCGCAGTTGTGGGGTCCCCGCGCCAGACCTCCGGCGGTCGGGAACGAGACGAGGCGGCTCGCCCCGCGGACCGCCGCTCCGCGCTCGAGCGCGGTGACGAGCGACCAGAGCCACGGGGGCCGGTACCGACGGTGCCGGAACAGCCACTCCACGACCGTCCCGTTCTGGATATGGACCGGGTTGATCGAGATCGCGTCGAAGTGGGGCGCCGCGACCTCGACCGATCGGACGACGTCGTCGATCGCCTCCCCCTCGGTCAGGTACGGCGGTTTCAGCAGCAGGTAGGCCTTCGGGCGCGCCCCGAGCCCGCGGAGCCGGTCGGCGGCGTCCAGGTAATCGGACGGGGCGGCGCCCTTGTGAACGAACCGGCCGAGGATCGTGGGGTCGGTCGACTCGAGACCGAGGGCGACCTCGAGCTCGCCGGGGAACGCGTCGCGCAGCGGCCCCACCGTCGTGGTCGTCGCGAACTCGGGCAGCGTCTCGAACAGGAGACGTCGGGCCCGCCCGGCGAACGCCCGCACGATCGCCTCCCGGCTGGCCGGATCGACCTCCCGGTCGTCCAGGAAGCTGCCCGACGTGTACAGCTTCACGTACGGCTCCCCGCGGTAGCGGCCGAGCGCGCGCTCGAGCTGCTCGGCGAGCTCGGCCGGAGTGGCGGAGCGGCCCAGCGTGTCCTTCGCGTAGCCGCACATCGAGCAGCCCTTGAGGTCGGCCCAGTAGCACCCCCGGGTGCGCAGGATCAGGACGAACGCGGGGACCCGCTCGCCGCCGAGCGCCTCGGCCTCGGTCCAGAGGTTGACGTACCGGCGCGCATCGGCCGGACCGGCGGGATCCGGCCGACGGTCGCGCGCCACCGTCCGGGCGAGCGACTCCGGGCTCACGCTTCCTCCACGACGACCTCGACCGCCGCCCCGTCCTGGACGCTGAGGAGCTCCCGCAGGTTCTCCCGGGCGATGAACTCCACCACGTCCTGGTAGTGCGAGCGATCGGGCCGGATCAGATGGCACGCCTGCCCGTTCAGTCGGGCGGTGTAGCACGTCGCCCCCCCGAAGGTGCGGCCGGACGCCTGGAACCCGTCGATCCGGATCCCACGCCACCCGCCGAGGACCTCGATCCGCCGCAGGTCCTTGCCCCCGACGCGGACGTTGAGCGTCCCCGGGAACGGGGCGTAGCCGAGCCGCTCGGTAAACTGCACGACGTACCCCGGCTGGCTGAGGTAGTAGCGGCCCTCGCCGAGCCCCGACGCGACCGCACCGGAGAGGACGAGGCGGGCGGGGCCCTCGAAGATCCTCCGGTAGGCGTGGTACTCGCCCCGGAGCAGCTCCATCCCGGCCGGGGTGAGCTGGAGCCGCTGGCGACGGGCCGCGAGCGACCGGGCGATCAGGCCCTTGCGCTCGAGCGCGAGGAGGTAGCGGTCGGCGGCTTGCTGGCTCACGCCGATCCGGCGGCCGAGCTCGCCCGACGTCCAGACCACGGGGACGTGATCGGCCCCCGCCTCGGCGAGCAGGCGCAGGACGGCGAGCGTCTCCCCTCGGGCACGGGGCCGGGCGGTCGGCGGACGGGCGGCCGGCGGCACGTTCAGCGGGACGGACCGGCGGACGCCGGGGGAAGGAAGGCGGCGACGACGTTCGATCCCCGGAGCACCACCCGCCCCAGGTGTCGGGTCCGGTCGGCGGACCGCTCGCTCGCGTCGTCGAGCACGAGGTTCATGTGCTCGTCGGCGCCGAGCAGGCGGCCGGATAGCTCCCGGGAATCCTTGAGGAGGATCGTCACGTGCTGTTCGAGGTGCCGCTCGAGCCATTGCGCCGGTCCCTCGGGCATCCGCGGCGCGACCCGGGCGTCGGCCTTTAGGCTTTCCCGAACGCCCGCGCGCACGCTATCCCCCCGGGGGGTTCCGTGCGCGCCGTGACGACGACGGCGCCGGGACTCTCCACGCTGGACGGGGTCACCGTCGGCCGCAGCTCCATCTCCTGGGTCGGCGGCACGACCGGCGACCTCGTCTACCGCGGCTTCGACATCCGTGCGCTCGTCCCGGGAGTACCGTACGAGTCGATCGTCCATCTTCTGCTCGAGGGCGATCCTCCGCCGGACGATCCGCCGCGCGAGGTCGTCGCCGCGCTGGAGGCGGCGCGGCCGCTCCCGGCCGAGATCGCGGCCGCGGCCGACGCGGTCCCCGCTGAAGTCCCGCCGCTGGATGCGCTCCGCACCCTCCTCTCGCTCCTCGGGGACGGCAGCTACCCGTATCCCCCGACGCGCGAGCAGGGGTACCGGTTGATCGCGCGCCTTCCCGTGCTCCTCGCCCGTCACGTGCGACGGGCGGCGGGCCGCCCCCCGGTCGACCCGCTCCCGGGCCTCTCCCACGCCGCGAACTATCTGCGCATGCTCCGCGGGGACCCCGCGCCGCCGGCGCGGGTGCGGGCCCTCGAGGCGTACCTCGACCTGCTCGCCGACCACGGCATGAACGCCTCGACGTTCGCGCTGCGGGTCGCGATCTCGACCGAGACCGATCTCGTCAGCGCGGCCACGGCAGCGCTCGGCACGCTGAAGGGTCCGCTGCACGGCGGCGCCCCGAGCCGGGTCTCCGCGATGCTCGACGCGATCGCGGAGCCGGCGGCCGCGGAGGCGTGGATCCGCGCCCGCCTCGCCCGTCGCGAGGTCCTCTACGGCTTCGGCCACCGCGCCTACAAGACCGAGGACCCTAGGGCCGTCGTCCTCCACGCCCTCGCGCGGGACGTCGCGGACCCGCGCCGTCTCGCCCTGGCCGAGGAGGTCGAGCGGACCGCGCTGCGGTTGCTCCGGCAGGCGCACCCCACCGCACGCCTGTACGCGAACGTGGAGTACTACGGGGCGGTGCTCCTGGAGGGGGTCGGGCTCCCTCCCGAGCTGTTCACGCCGACGTTCGCGGTGGCGCGCACGGCCGGTTGGACCGCCCACGCCCTCGAGCAGGCGGGGGCGAACCGCCTCATCCGGCCCGAGGTCGAGTACGTCGGCCCGCCGAGCGGCCGGGCGTGGCCCCGACCGCGGGCCCCGGCGTAGGCGACCGGCCTACGACTTCCCCTGGGCGCCGGACGAACCGTCGTCGACGACCTTGAAGTCGGCGTCGACCGGCCCGCTCGAGGCCGGCGGCTCCTCCGCGGGGGTGGGCCCCTCGGCGGGACCGGCGGGCGGCGCCTCGCCGCCCGGCGGGGTCCCGGCCTGGTAGAGCTTCTGAGCGATCGCATGGAGCGCCCGGGTGAGCTCCTCCGTCTTGCCCTGGATCTCCGCCAGCGTCGCCTCCTTCCGGCCGAGCGTCGCCCGGAGCTCGTCGACCTTGTGCCGGACGTCGTCCGCCTCCGGGCCCGCGAGCTTCTCCTTCTGTTCGCCCAGGAGCCGCTCCGCCTCGTAGGCGAGCGACTCGGCGCGGTTCTTCGCCTCGATCAGCTCGGCCCGGGCCCGGTCCTTCTCGGCGAGCTCCTCGGCCTGCTTGACCATCCGGGCGACCTCGTCCTTGGAGAGCTTGGTGGAGGCGGTGATCGTGATCCCCTGCTTGCGGCCCGAGGCGAGGTCCTTGGCCGAGACGTTCAGGATCCCGTTCGCGTCGATGTCGAAGCTCACCTCGACCTGAGGGACCCCGCGCGGTGCGGGAGGGATCCCCGTGAGGAGGAAGCTCCCGAGCGCCACGTTGTCGGCGGCGATCGGTCGCTCCCCCTGGAAGACCTTGATCTCGACGGTCGACTGGCTGTCGGCCGCCGTCGTGAAGATCTGGCTCTTGCGGGTCGGGATCGTCGTGTTCCGCTCGATCAGGTGCGTGAACACCCCCCCGAGCGTCTCGACGCCGAGGGAGAGCGGGGTCACGTCGAGGAGGAGGACGTCCTTGACCTC
>JASHQF010000032.1 GCA_030037695.1 Thermoplasmata archaeon | reverse complement strand
GGCCGCCTTCACGAACTGCGCTTCGGGCCCCTCGTCCCACCAGACCTCGAACGACGCCGCGGCCTGGTAGACGAAGAGGCGCCACCCGTCTTCGTAGGAGCTCCCCGCCCGGAGGGCGGCCTCCTTGAGGATCGGTTCGTCGGGCCGGTAGACCCAGTCCAGCAGCACGCCCCCGGGGGCCAGCAGCGGCCCGATCGGAAACGCGAGGGGGTCGCACCCCTTGCGACCAGCCGGCGTCGCGTGCACGAGGAGGGCGGAAGGTTGGGGGGCCAAGGGATCCCCCAGCTCCGCGCCGAACTCCTTCGCCACGGCCGCCGCGGCCTCGGAACGACGCGCGATGACGGTGGCGTGCGCCCCGACGGTGGAGGCCGCCGCCAGCGTCGCCCGAGCCGCTCCCCCCGCGCCGACCACGGTGAGCGAACGTCCGTCCCAGCGCCCCTCGTTCCGGAGCTCGCCGAGACGTCGCAGCACCGCGAGCAGGTCGGTGTTCTCGCCCTCGATCCGACCCTCGCGTAGCGTGAGGCAGTTCACGGCCCCGCACCGAGCCGCGCCCGGGGTCGTCTCGGTCGAGGCCTCCAGCGCAGCGGCCTTGAACGGGTGCGTGACGTTGATCCCGCGCACGCCGATCGAGGCGAGGTCGGTCAGACCCTCCACGAACTCCCGTTCGTCCTGGAGTTCCAGAGCGAGGTAGAGGCCCACGCGGCGCATCTCCCGCATCCACCGACCGTGGAGCTCGGGGCTGAGCGAGTGCGCGATCGGCCGTCCGACCACCGCGAACAGGGGCGCCGTGGGACCTCCCTCGAGGAACGGCCGGAGTCGGTCGACCGGTACCTGGCTTGGCTCGACCGGCGCACCGGAGGCCCCGGCGGGGAGCGCGGCATAGACGAACGGGAAATGCCGACGGCGCGCCAGCGCACGCAGAAGAGGACCGGACGGGCCGGTCGTGTGGACGACGAGCGATCCTTCCTCGGGCGGCGGCAGCGCGGGGAGGAGATCCCGGAAGAGCGAACGTACCGAGCAGGGGACCACGAATTTTCCCACGGCGTCGCCCTGCGCGAGCTCGTGGAGCCGACGACCCCAGACGGCGGTCGATCCCTCCCTGAGATGGGACGAAAGGATCCGGCCCAGCCCTTCGACGGGAGGGAGCTCGCGCTCGAGGTCCCGGTCCCGTTCGAATTCGAGGTCGATCCATCGGAACGGGAGCCGCGCGACGCGGAGCAGGATCTCTCGGCGGGCCTTCGGCTCGCTTTCCCCGGCCCCACCTTCGGCGGCCGATCGGTACGTGGCCAGGAGGGGGAGCTCGGACGGGAACAGCGCCTCGACCCGCTCGAGTTCGGCGGCCGGCCAGCGGTCGAGTCGGATCTCCGCGAGGTCCCCCCCTGCCTTCCGGGCGAGGGCGATCTCGCTTCGGGCCTCGGCGACCGATCGGGCGGGCAAGGTGACCACGATCGCGGGCGGGCGGTCGATCATCGCTCGTCGATCGTCTCCTCGATCGGCGTGCCGAGGTGTCGGGCCGCGGGGAGCCGCACGCCCCGTACGACCGCACCCGGGGCGAGCGCGGTCACGGCGACCTGCTCGGTGGCGGTCGCCAGGCGGACGGTCTCGGCCTCCTGGAGGAACACCGTTCGCTCCCGACCCTCGTCCGAGGCCGTCACCGCGACGAGCGGTCGCCGCTCGACCTTGATCCGGCCCACCCGGACCGTCCTCGGCGCCTTCCCTCCGACGACCAAGACCGGGTCCCCGGGATCGAGCTCGGAGAGGTACCGGGTCGTCCCGTCCGAGCGCAGGACATAGGAGTGGGCGGCCCCCGCGTTGACCCGGAACGGGCGCGGTCGGCTGAACGACGAGCCCACCGCCTCGCTCACGACGTGGAAGAGGAACGCGGCGGCGCTCCCGACGAGGAGGCCCTCTTCGGGCCGCAACAGGGAGGTCGTGTCGACGAGCACCCGATCCCCGACCCCGACGGGCCGGACCGAACGGACCTCGAGCTCCCCCCACGCGAGCTCTCCGACGGTGGGGGCGTCTACGAGCGCATCGAGACGGTCGATCTCCTCGGGGCGTTCGATCGGCACGATGACGCGATCGGCACCGTGCTCCAACGCCCCGAGGGCGGCCGACAACTGATCGACCGAGCGGACGACCGTCCATAGGCGGAACCTTCCACGTCGCACAGCGATCGCATTCTCGAGCGGGATCACGCGATCGCGGGGCCACTCCACGACGAGCAGGCCCCCCGGGGGGACGTGGGCCACGGCCGCGTCCAGTTCCTTGGGGTCCGAGATCGAGCAGATCGCCACCGGGCCGGGCTCACCGGAGAGGGTGAGTTGGCCTCCGTTTCGCGTCGCCGCGGTCTCGTCGGGCGAGACGCCGAACGGCAGGCCGGGAACGAGCACGAACGACCGAAATCCTCGCCGTCGGGCCCGGTCGACGATCGCTACGGAGTCGGCGGCGGAACTGCCCCGCGGCTCGATCAGGACCCGGTCCCTCGCCACCGTCCGCCTCACCCCGATCCGTGCACGATCTCCCCGAGTCGGCGCACGAACGGCCCGAGCGGGCGTCGTTGGAACAGGTTGCGGCCGATGCAGATGCCGGCGCCCCCCGCGCGGAGACTGTCCCGGACCGTCGCGAGGAACGCTTCTTCGCTGTCGGTCTTGACCCCTCCCCCGATTAGGACCGGCACCGGGGTCGTACGGCACAGCTTGCGGAACTCTTCGGGAGTTCCCGGGTAGCTCGTCTTCACGATGTCCGCCCCAGTGTCGGCGGCGGCGCGCGCCGCGTGGCGGAGGTCCTCCGGGGTCCCGCCGTCGGACTTCTTCACGTAGGCCATGCACAGGAGCGGAAGTCCAAGGGCTCGGCACTCGTCCGCGACGACGCCGAGATCGCGTAGCATCTCGGGCTCGTCCGGCACGCCGAAGTTCACCTGGACTGAGAGGAGATCGGCCCCGAGCCCGACCGCCTCCTCGGCGGTGCCGACTAGGACCTTTCGGTTCGAGGTCGCCCCGAGGCTCGTCGACGCGGAGACGTGAACCCCCAACCGTACGTCCGGTCGGAGGATCGGAGCGACCTCGCGCACGGCTCCCTTGGCCACGATGAGGAGATCGACGCCTCCCTCCTGGAGGTCGCGTACCGCGGGGACGATCTCCTCGAGGCCATCGATCGGCCCCATGGAGACCGGGTGGTCCAGCGGGACGCTGAACAGCTTGCGCGCCCGGTCCGGGAACAATCGTCGAAGCCGGATCTCCTTGCCGTACATGTTCGTGTTCTCCCTCCTTATTTGCTCGAGGGAGACGCGCGGGAGACCGCCCGACGCTAGGTAGGCTCGTGCGGGGCGGCGCCCTCCCGGCGCCTCCCGTTCACCAGAGCCAGGTCGAGGCAGCGAGGCTCGCGAACGCACCCGTACCGAGCGTTCCGTCCGTCGCCACCATCGCCACTGGCAGCGCGTTCGTCCTATTTAGCCTTCTTCGGAGCGAACGTTCCCCGGTCCGATCGTCCCCCCGCGCGATACCCGACCTGAGTCTCGACCTCCCATCGCAGCCGACGCGTCGTTGACCCGACCGCGCGTGGAATCCCTTCGAGAACTCCGGACTCGGGGGGGAGCCTTATCGGGCCCCGGGCGATGCGCCCTCACGATGGATCGTACGGGGTCCGTCAGCACCCGGGGTGTGCTGGCGGCCGTTTTCACGGCCGTTCTTTGTAGTTCGTTCGCCAGTTCCGTCCCGGGCGCGGCTCAACGAGTGTTAGCTCTGGCAGAAACGATGGAGGGGGGTGCCCTGACCCTGGCCTCGGATGCCGGGGTCCACGGGCTCGCCGCGGTGGTGAGGGCCGACGCGGTGCCGCCCTCCGTGACGTTCCCCGAGGGGGGTGGCTCGATCTCGGTCAGCGAAACGGGCCTCCCCA
>JASHQF010000031.1 GCA_030037695.1 Thermoplasmata archaeon | reverse complement strand
CCCCGGACCGTACACCGGGTCGCTCGGGCTCGAAGGTGGCCCCTTGTCCGAGGCCGCGGTCGACGCGGTGGCGCTGGAGATCGACTATTCCGTCACCGCGCTCGTCGTTGAAGAACCGTCGGGGGCCGTCGCAGGCTCGAGCTGTGTCGCCGAGACAGGGTCGTCGACGACCAACGCGAGCGGGACGTTCAGGTACGCCCCCGCGATCCCCTCCGCGGCCTGCGCGAACGGAACCTCCGGGACGACGTGCACCGAGTACGAGGGCCCGTACGGCCCGGTCACGATCGGGCTCGCCGGGCTCCCCCCCAGCGGCTACGAGTTCCGCAGCGGGAGCGCAGGATCACCCTACGTTCTCGACTTCGTTTGGGAGCTCGCGTCGGTCGCGATCGCTCCGGCGGGCTCCCCCGTGACGACCTCGGTCGGGGCCCCGACGACGTTCGCAGCCTCCGGCCGGGCGGCGGACGGCACGTCGACCCCCGGTCCCGTGACGTTCGTCTGGGCGCTCAACGGTACCGGCTGGGAGTTCGCGGACGGCGCCCTCGGGCCGAGCGCGGTCGTCGTGGCCGTCCCCGGGGCCGGCGTCGGCACGCTCTCCGTCGCCGCGTCGGCGCTCGTCAACGGTACGGAGGAGACGGCGTCGGGGCGTACGGTGACGCTCGTCGCGATCGTGACGAACGTCCTCGAGGGCGGGATCAACCGGACGGCGATCGACGCGGGCGGCTCGGTCGCGGTCGATCTCGGGGCCGTCGGCGCGGCCGGGTTCGCCTACACGGCCAGCGTCGATCCCGGGCTCGGGCTCCCCCCGGTCCCGCTCGCCTGCGGGAGCACGCCCTCCGGGCAGGGCGAGGCGACGTTGGCCTGCGCCACGAACCTCACGTACCCCTCGGCGGGGGTCGCGCAGCCGACGGCCGAGATCACGAACGGCTACTCGTTCGCGACCTGGACGTTCTCGCCCGTGACGATCGACCCCCCACCGCGGCTCGGCGTGGATCCCGCCGCGCCGGTGGGCTACCCGGGAAGCGCGATCCCGCTCTCGGTCGTGGCCGCGCCCGGCTCGGGAACCCTCCCGTTCCGGGAGGCGTGCGTGCAGTTCCCGACCCTGGGGACGAACTGCTCGGTGTCGTCCGGGCCCACCTGGGAGTTCTCGGTCTCCGAGTCCACGCCGGGTCGCTACGGGGGGACGGCCTGGGCGATCGACGGCGCCGGAGCGAACGGCTCGGCCCCCTTCTCCGTCACCGTCGTCCCCCCGCCGACCGTCGGCGCGATCGTTGGCCTCCCCGCCGCCCTCACCGAGGGGGCGAGCGCGAACGTCTCCGCGAACCTCTCCGGCGGCGCGCTCCCCGCCCGGTACTGGTGGAATCTGTCGACGGCCGGGCTTCCGCTCGCGGCCGGTACCGCCCCCTCGGACGGGGCGATCCCGCTCGTCTTCGCACCGACCGTGCCGGGTCCCGTTCGGTTGACGCTGGAGGTCGTCGACGCGCTCGGGGGCCAGGCGTCCGCCTCGGCCGAGATCGAGGTCGTCGTCCCCCCGGCCGCCCGCCTCGCGCTCGCCGAAGCGCCGCCGACGAACGCCGTGACGGTCGGCACCCCCGTCCCGGTCGCCTGGCAGGCGCTGACGGCCTCCGGGACGGTCGACGCGGCGTTCGGGAGCGCGGCGGAGCTGTCGGTCGACTCCCCCGCCGGCCCCGCCCCCTGGGTCAACGCGTCGGGCGTCGGACCCCTCCCCGCGCTCGGCAACGGCTCGTTCGAGGTCCCGGTCTCCGCCTGGGTCGGCGGGGTCCTCGCGCTCTCGATCGTGGAGCGCGCGGCCGGTCCGTTCACCCTCTCGCTCTCGGGACCCTCGCTCCCCGGGGCTCCGCCGACGGCCGGCGGGTTCGCCGGCGCGGACCGGGACGAGGTCGCCCTCTACGGACCCCGGGTCGTCGACCCGGGCCGGCGCCTGAACGCCACGTTCTGGCTCGTGCGCGATCGGTTCGGGAACCCCGTCCCGGGCGCGATCCTCGAGGTGGAGTTCGCGTCGGGCCTGGCGACGACCGAGACGTTCGTGGCGGCCTACCTCCTCCCCAACGGATCGAGCGGGCTCTGGCTCAACTTCACCGCCCCCGGCCCGGCGGGGGGGACCTTCACGGTCGTGGACGCGGCCGGGGTCGTCGTCCTCGGGCCGATCGCCGTCCCGGCGCTCCCCGGACCGACCGGCGTGGGCCCCGCCGAGGGGGAGCTCCTCGCCGCGGTCGGCCTGGCGACGGCGGGGCTCGGGGTCGCGGCGTTCGCCCGCCGGCGACGCCGGAGGGCGCCGGACGACGGAGCGGCCGAGCTGCAGCGTCTCGCGGAAGGGCGGGCCGCCACGCTCGGGATCGTCGATCGGCTCGGACCGGTGGACCTCGGGGCGATCGAAGCGGCGTGGACCCCGGGGCCGCCCCCGGCGGAGCTCGCCGATTGGCTCGCCTCGCTCGTCGCCGACGGCTCGCTCGGTGCGATCGTCGGCGCGGACGGCGTCGCCCGGTTCTGCCGGGGGACGCAGGTCGTCGAGCCGCCGCGCATCACCGTCGATCCGGACGACCTAGATCGGGCGATGCGCCGCCGGGCGGAGGCGCTCGGGTCGGACGAGGACGCCCGCTAGCCCGGCGGGCGACCGACGAGATCGTAGTAGCGGTACGCCGCCTCGCCGGCGCCGAAGCAGTACTGCACGGTGGTGAACCCCCGCTTGAGCTCGGCCGCCCGCGTCCGGATCTCCGACGCCGGGCGGCCCCGGTGCAGGAGGTCGTGCGCGAGCTCGGCGATCGCCTCCATCTCGCGCTCCCCCATGCCGAGCCGCGTCACCTCGGCAGTGCCGAGACGCACCCCGCCGGGGTGCTTCGGGCTCGTGTCCCCGGGCAGGAGGTTCTTGTTCGCGATGATCCCCGCGTCGGCGAGGCGACGGGCGGCCGCCTCGCCGCCGCCCTCCGCATCGACGCGGACCGCGATCGTGTGCGAGCGGGTGAAGCCGAGGCGCTCGCCCAGGACGTCGAACCCGCGCGCGTGGAGCGCGGCGGCGAGCGCGCGCGCGTTGGCGATCGTCCGCCGCGCGTACTCCCGGCCGAACTCGAGGTGCTCGGCGAGGCTCACGGCGAGCGCGGCCATCGCGTGGAGGTGGTGGTTGCTCGTCACGCCCGGGAACGCCCCCGAGCGCAGGCGCTGCTGGAGCTCCTCGTCCCCGTCCGCGAGCAGGATCCCGTGCTGGGGCCCGGGGAGCGTCTTGTGCGTCGACGCGCTGAGGACCGTGCACCCCTCCCGCAACGGGTCCTGGAACTCCCCGCCGGCGATCAGGCCGAGGACGTGCGCGCCGTCGTACCACCCGCGCGCCCCGATCTCCTCGAGCGTCGGTCGGAGCTCGTCGATCGGGAGCGGGAACAGGAACAGCGAGAGGCCGAACAGGCAGGTCTTCGGGCGCACCGCGCGCAGGATCTCCCGGGTGCGGGCGACGTCGATCGTCATCCGCTCGGCGTCCCAGGCGTAGTAGACCGGCTTCACGCCCCGGAGACCGAAGGCGCCGAAGCCGGCGCTCGAGATGTGGGCCCCGTCGGCGAGGCGGCTCGTGCCGACCAGGTCGCCGGGCTCCGCGAGCGCCTTCAGCACGGCGAGGTTCGCGACCGTGCCCGAGATCGGGCGGACGTCGGCGAAGGCGCAGCGGAACAGGCGACGGGCGAGGTCGAGGCAGAGGAGCTCGATCTCGTCGACCTGCTCGTTCCCTTCGTAGTACCGCTCCCCCGGGAGCCCTTCCGCGTAGCGCGAGTGGAGGTCGGAGACGAGGAGTTCCTTCGCGTACGGGGAGAGGAGGTTCTCGCTCGCGATCAGCGGGATCGAGCGCTCGAACCGGAGCGAATGCTCCCGGGCGAGGCGCCGGACGCGCTCGACCGCCTCGGCCATCGAGGACGGCGCGGGGGCAGCCTCCCGGGACCCCCCCACCCCCCCTTTTCCAGTGGAGGTCGGCGCTGCGCGGTCGCGGGGCTGCTTCGGCACGGTGCGCGCGCGAGCGAGCCGCTCGTCCCCATATATCCCCCGTCGGCGTCGCGCGCAGCGGTGTCCCGGTGCCGAGCGAACCTTCGTGGCCCGTCCGTCGACGGTTCTACGTGCCGTACCACGATCTCGACGTGCTGAACCACCTCAACCACGCCGCCTACTTTCCGATGATGGAAACGCTCCGCTGCGACTACTACCTGCCCGTCCTCGGCGTCCGCGAGCCGTCCTCGCTCGACATCATCGTCGCCGAGGCGACCTGCCGGTACCTCGCCCCGGTCGCCTACGGTGCGGAGCTCGACGGGGAGGTCGCCCCGGCGCGGCCGCTCGGCCGCACGAGCTTCTCGCTCCTCTACCGTTTCACCGAGACCACGACCGGGACGGTCACCGCCCGGGGCCGGACCGTGATCGTCACCTACGACTACGCCCGTTCCTCGAAGAAGCCGATCCCGGACCGCGTGCGCCAACGCCTCGAGGCCGACGCGGTCGAGCCCGCGCCCGAGGGGTGGGCGTGAGGTTCCAGTGGAAACCGGGGGGTGGGGGGGTGCCCCGGGTGCTAGGCCAGCAGGATTGCCGCCCGGACGAACCGCGCGGAGGCCCCACGCGCTCCTCGGCCCCGTCTTCCCGCCAGCGTCGACGGGTCACGGTAAGGCTGCTCCCGTCAGGACCTGACCCGGTGCCCGTGATGGATACCCGCTAGGGCGCTCCTCCGAGCGCCCGTCGCGGGACCCGCGGCCCAGCGGAACAGAGCGTCTGCGAAGCCACGCGGGACGCGCGACTCCTCCGAACGTCGCTCCTGCCTGTCACCCCCGCTAAGGACGGTTTCGGTGTGTAAGGGGACGCCCAACCCCCCGGTCCAGCCTAGCGGTCCTTTGGACGCGGGCAGCGTACATAGCCCTTGGTACCGGCGCCCGCTCCCGGGCGGCCGTCGCTCCGGGTCCTAGCGGATGTGTTCCAGGCTGAACGAACCCAGGTTGAACGACCGCTTGGTGAACGTATAGCCGACCCAGCTGCGGGCCTGCGCATCGCCGATCCCGCGGACGGCGAGGAACGTCTTCATCTGCTCGATCTTGAGGTTGAGCGAGCCGTCGACCATGTGCTCGAGCGTCTCCAGGTCCGCCTCCGAGTGCATCCCGCTCTCGAGGACGTAGTAGCCCACCGAGTGGTCGATCTTCCGGCGGCCGACGAACGGCTGGAGGAACCGGAACGTCGCCGTCGTGTCGAGGTAGGCGGTGATCGTCGAGACCGACTCGAAGACGAGCCGGTAGCCGTGGAACTTCTCTTTGAGCTCCTCGGCGAACCCGTTGACCGCCTGACCGAGCTGCTCCAGGACCGCCTTGTCGCTCGGCGAGAGGAACCGTACCCCCGGGGCGGGGGCAGGGGAGCTCACCGAGAGGGTGTAGACGTCGACGTAGCGGAGCATCCCGGTCCGCTCCGCCTCGGCGAACTTGGGGTAGAGCGCCTCGAGGTCGTCGCGCACCTGGCGCCAGGTCTTGTCGGTGACGACCCAGATCGTCGGGATCCCGGCACGGAGCCCCTCGATCGAGAACAGCCGGCCGAGGACGTCCTTGCCCGTGTGCGCCGGGCCGTTGACGAGGACCTGCGCGCCGGCGGGGAAGCCGCCGTACAGGAGGTCGTCCAGCCGCCGGACGCCGCTGCGGACCTTCTGCGCGGATTCCGCGGCGACGCTCTCCTGGTGGAGGCGCTCCGCCTCCTCGCCGGCGACGGTCGTGGACATCGAGTCGAGCTCGCGGCGTCGCTCGGCGAGCTCCGCCTCCCGTCCCTTGAGCTCGGCCTCCCGCTTCGCGAGCTGGTGGGTGAGCTCGTCGAGCCGCTGCGCCTGGTCGATCTTCGTCGACCCGGCCTCGGTCTCGCGGCGCAATCCCTCGAGGCGCCGGGCCTCGATGTCGAGCGCCTGGCGTCGGGTCTGCAGCTGCTGGTCGAACGACGCGAGCTCGCGCTCCTTGAACTCGAGCCCGCCGCGGCGCCGGTCGATCTCCTCCGAGCGGAGCCGGATCTCCTCGAACTTCGTGCGCAGCTCGTTCTCGCGCGCGACCAGGTCCCGCTCGCGATCGGTCGCGGCCCGCAGCTGGCGGGCGAGCTCCTTCGGCACGTCGGTCCCCTCCCCGGCGAGGAGGGTCGCGTGGCCCTCGGCGCGGGCGGCGTCGCTCGACAACCGGCGGATCTCCCCCTCGAGCTGGACGACGCGGCGCCGGAGCTCCGCCTCCCGGTCGATGAACTCGTGCTCCCGTTCGGCGAGCTCGGCCCGGAGCTTGCGCTCGGCCTCGGCCGCCTCCGGATCCGATCGCGACGCGCCGACCCCGCCCGGGCCGCCCTCGCCGGAGCGGGCGGGCGCCGGACCGACCGTCGGTACGGTCCCGCCCTCGAACGCCGCGAGGCGGGCCCGGAGGCTCGCGATCTCCTCGTCCTTGGCCTGGACCGCAGCGTCCCGCTCCTTCCCCTCCCGCGAGCGGACGTACTTGATCACGGCGATCGAGCCGCGCTTGACGTGCTCGACCTGCTCTTCGAGCTGCTTGCGCTTCGCCCGCTCGTCGAACAGCTGCCGCTGGAGGTCCTGGACCTCCTGGATCACGGACGACGCGTCGAACTGACCCGTAGTGACCCGATCGAGCAGGCCGGTGAGCCACCGCACGACCGTCTCCTCGCGCTCGAGCACCGGGTCGACGTGCGGGCCCCCCTCCGCTACCGGTGCGACGGGGCCCTCCGGCCCGGCCGAGGGGACGGGCGGTAGGGCGACCCCAGGGCGGCTCCCCTCCGAGGAGCGGATCCACTCCTCCATCGCGCGGTCGTCTCCGCCGATCCATCGGCGGAGCACCTCGGTGGAGCCTTTCCGGGCCGGGCCGAGCTTCGGCCGACTCGACCGTTCCGTCCTCCGGACGGAGTCGGCCCACTTCTCGACGATCCCGTCGACGTCGACGCCGGCGGGCGCGGCAGCGCCGCCTCCGCCCTCCGCGCGGATCGCGGAGAGGTCGACCGGCGGGATCCCGAGGCGCTCGAGCGCCTCGGGGGAGAGCTCGCGGGCGGAGTCGGCGCTGGTGATCCCCGCGTCGAGGAGACGCTGGGCGGTCTCCCGACCGACGCCGAGCGCGCGAGCGAGCTCGGCCGCGGGGGCCGGACCGACGTCCGTGTCGTGAAGCGCGCCGTCCGCCGAACCGTCCATGCGGGGCGCTAACTAGCGCGGCAAGGGGTCTTAATATAGTCGATTGGCGCCGGGCGGCTCGCCGACGGCCGCGCGGCCCCCGACGGGGGAGCGGCCCGCCGCCGGCAGGGGAACGTCGTGGACCTCGAGGGGAGGCTCGCGCGCGTCGTGCGCGGCGCGGTCGAGGTCCTCACCCCGGACGACCTTCGGGCGCTGTTCGAGCGCTCCGAGCGGCCGCGTGCCTACATCGGCTTCGAGCCGTCCGGACCCCTCACGGTCGCCCACCTCATCACCGCGCGCAAGATCCTCGACCTCGCCGACGCCGGCTGCGACGTCACCGTCTTCCTCGCCGACTGGCACGCCTGGATCAACGACAAGCTCGGCGGGGACCTCGAGCGGATCACCGCCTCCGGCCGGGCGATGCAGGCGGTCTTCGAAGCGCTCGGCGCAACGGCGCCCGCCGTCCGGTACCGGTGGGCCCACGAGCTCGTCGGGCGATCGGACTACTGGGCCCGCGT
>JASHQF010000030.1 GCA_030037695.1 Thermoplasmata archaeon | reverse complement strand
CGGCGTTCGAACCTGCGTCGCGAGATCCAGAGTCTCGCATGATTGGCCACTACACCACGGGGCTACGGGCGTGCCAGCCTCGGGTGGCTGATAAACATTGTCGGCGGTCTCGCGCGCCCTCGGGCCGCCGGGGACGTCCGACCGTACGTCACATATAGTCGGGCGCGGTCGTGCGCCGAGTCATGCCGAGAGGTACGGATGGCGTTGTTCGGAACTACCGCTCCGCGCGAACCGCCGGGGGAGCCGAGCGCACCGTCGACGCCCCCTCCCGGCACCGCTGATCGGTCCCCCCTCGCCTCCGTGCGGCGCGGCTCGCTCGCGCTGTACGCGTCGATCCCGCTCGCGCTCGGCATCGTCGCGCTCGTCGATCCGGGCGTTTCGGGGTCCCGCATCGCGAGCTACCTGCCCACCGCCGGCGTCGACGTGGTCTACTCGTTCCTGCGGATGCTCTCGGCGTACGCCCTGTCGCTCGGCTTCTCCCTGGCCTACGGCTACTACGCGGCGACGCGGAGGACCGGGGAGCGGGTGATGATCCCGATCCTCGACATCCTCCAGTCGGTCCCGATCCTCGGCTTCTTCCCGGTCGTCATCGTGCTCCTCGTCGGCCTCACCGGGCCGCGTTCGTTCCTCGGCCCGAACCTGGCGTCGGTGTTCCTGATCTTCACCTCGATGGCCTGGAACATGGTCTTCGGCGTCTACGAGTCGTTGAAGACCCTCCCGGCCGAGCTGCGGGAGGCGGCGGACACGTTCGGCGCGCACGGCCTGCTGCGGTTCCGCAAGGTGCTGTTCCCGGCGACCGTGAATCGGCTCGTCTACAACTCGGTCCTCTCCTGGACGGGCGGCTGGTTCTTCCTGGTCGAGGCTGAGATCTTCACGACCAACTCCCACGCCCTCCCCGGTATCGGGAGCTTCCTCTCGTTCGCCGCGGCGGGCGGCAATGCGAGCGAGTTCCTCGCGGGGATCGTCGCGCTCGTGATCGTGATCGTCCTGCTCGACTTCGCCGTCTGGCGCCCGCTCGGCATCTGGGCGGAACGGTTCCGGTACGACCAGGCCCCGTCCGGCGAGGGGACGATCGTCCCGCCCCACGACCCGGGGAGCCGTTTCCGCCGGGCCGCAGCGTACCTCTCGCGGGGCGTGCGCAGCGGGGTCGCGATGATCCGCACCCCGTTCGTCCAGCTCGCCGCGATCGCGACGCGCCCCCCGAAGAAGCCGCGGAGCGCGTTCTGGCGCTCGGGAAGCTCGTACCTCGTCCTCGGGGTGATTCTGGTCGTCTGCTGGCTCCTCCTGATCGAGATCACCGTGTCGGTCTACCACGTCTACGCCGGACCGATCCCGCCCAGCGTGCGGCGTCAGCTGCTCGAGCTGCCGGCGGCGATGGGCGCCTCCGCGGTACGGATCTTCGCGGCCTACCTCATCTCCCTCGCGATCGCGCTCCCGCTCGCGATCCGGCTCGCCCGGAACTCCCGGTCGGCCCGGATCGGGCTCCCCGTCGTCGAGGTGATCGCCTCGTTCCCGGCGACCGCCCTCTTCCCGGTGATCATCTTCCAGCTCGTCCCGTACCTCGGGGCGGAGGGGGCGGCGGTCCTGATGCTGCTCACCGGGATGATCTGGTACCTGTTCTTCAACCTCCTCTCGGGGGTCCGGGGGCTCGCCCCGGATCTCGAGGAGGCGGCCCGCTCCTTCGGGCTGAAGGGGCGGGCGTTCCTCCGGCGGGTCGTGCTGCCCGGCCTCTTCCCCGCCCTCGTCACCGGCTCGATCACCGCGTTCGGAGGAGGTTGGAACACCCTCATCGTCGCCGAGTACCTCAGCGTCAACGCGACGCACACGCTGAGCATCCTCGGCATCGGTCAGCTGATCGACCTCGGCTACGCCGAGCACGCCTACCCGCTGATGGTCAGCGCGCTGTTCACGCTCGTCGCGAGCGTGATCGCGCTCAACGAGCTTTTGTGGAAGCCCCTGTATCGACGGGCCGCCGAGCGGTACCGCTACGATTAGGAGCGTCCGGGCGGCGAGCGAGGCAGGCGATGGCGCTGATCCGGGTCGAGAACGTCGACAAGTCGTTCCCGTCCCGCCACGGGTCGATCTCGATCATGCGCCAGATCACCTTCGACGTCGCCGACGCCGACTTCGTCGCGATCGTGGGGCCGTCCGGCTGCGGAAAATCGACGCTCCTCCGCCTCCTCCAGGGCCTCGACCGGCCGACCGCAGGGCGGATCCTGTTCCGCGGTCGGCCCGTCGACACGGTGTGCGCCCAGATGGCGATGGTCTTCCAGAGCTTCGCCCTGTTCCCGTGGCTCACGGTCCGCGAGAACGTCGCCTTCGGGCTCGAAGCGCTCGGTCAGTCCCCCGAGCGGATCGCCTCGCAGATCGAGCGGTACGTCGCGGTCACCGGCCTCGAAGGGTTCGAGGAGGCGTACCCGCGCGAGCTCTCCGGCGGGATGCGCCAGCGGGTCGGCCTCGCGCGCGCCCTCGCGGTTGAGCCCGCGGTGCTCCTGATGGACGAGCCGTTCAGCGCGCTCGACGCGCTCACGGCGGAGAGCCTGCGCGACGAGATCCTCCAGCTCTGGCGGGACCCCCAGCTCCCGCCGGAGGCGGTGATCCTGGTCACCCACAACATCGAGGAGGCGATCCAGCTCGCGGACCGCGTCGTCGTCCTCTCGCGCCGGCCCGGGCGGGTGCTCGCGGAGGTCAAGGTCGATCTCCCCCGCCCACGGGACCGGAAATCCCAGGCGTTCTACGACCTCACCGATCGGGTCTATTCGCTGATCACCGCCGGGGGGCCGGCGGCCGCGGCCGAGCCCTCCCCCGGCGAGCCCATGGCGCCGGAACAAGGCTTATAGTCGGTGGCCCCGGTAGGCGAACGGCGACCTAGGAACGTGCCGACGAGCTACCCCAAGTGCAGCCCGACCGAGATGGTGGGCCTGCTCGTCCTCCTCGCGGCGCATCGGGGGGCGGAGGATGTCGCGCTCCTCGCGGACGACCTCGATCTCGAGATCGACGAGATCTTCCCGGCGCTCGAGTACGCGGAGGTTCTCGACCTGATCCGGGTGAAGGACGGCCGGGCGTCGTTCACGGACCTGGGGAAGCGCCTCACGTCGGCCTCGATCCGGGAGCGGAAGCTCCTGCTCCGGGAGCAGCTCTCCAAGACCGCGCTCTTCCGCACCCTCCTGAAGGCGCTCGAGCAGGCCCCCGGGCACCGCCTGAGCGACGAGGAGTTCGCGCGGCTCGTCTCGTTCACGAGCGCGACGGGCGACGAGGCGATCCAGAACATCGTCAACTGGGGTCGGTACGCCTCGTTGCTCCGGTACGACGCCGACCACCACGAGGTGATCGCGGTGCGTCGCGCCGGGACCCCCCGCACGGGCTCGGGCAAGGCTCCCCCGCCCCCGAGCGCGGGCCAAGCCGGCCCGACGGTCGGGCCGGCGGCTGCGGCACCGGCTTCCCTCGATCCGACCCTAGGCTCGGCGTCGCTCTCCTCGGTCTCCGCGTAACCGGGATCGCCCCTCCGGCCTCCTGTCCCGAAGGGATTAAGCGGGCGGTCCCCTGCCCGCCGCCGCGGGCACGTAGATCAGCGGAAGATCGCTGCTTTCGCAAAGCAGAGGTCGGGGGTTCAAATCCCCCCGTGTCCACTCGCATCTGCGCCCGTTCCGGACTCGGGCCAAGTTGTCGCACCGACGCTCGCGGACCGCCCTACGGATGCCGTTCGACCGAGTACGACGCCTCGTCCGCCCACGTGCCGGGGGACCGGAACCAGGGATCGTGACCTTCCGCCTCCCCGAGAGCACATCGGGGTTCGCGCCCACCTTCCGAGGGGGAAGTGGTAGCCCACCCTAGGAGGAGCTGCGGGGCGACCCTACTCTCCCCGGACCGATCGGCGCGGCGTTCCGGGCCAACGACTTCTTGTGACCCCGAGCATCCCGGCGAGCGTGGGTCCTTCCCGGTCACCGATCGGTCGCGTTCTGGAGCGAAAGCTGGCCGGGGCCCTGTTCAACCGTACGTGGGACCTCCTCACGCAGCAGCGGCGGACTCGCGAGGACGACCAGGAGCTGCTCCGTACCGCGTTCGCCTCCGCCTACCATTGGTATCGGGTCGGGAACGCGCGCAACTTCTCGATCGCGGAGTGGCAGCTCGCGCGCGTCTACGCGGCGCTCCGGCGGCCCGAACCCGCCGTGGTTCACGCCGAGCGATCCCTGCGCTACGCGAAGCGCGCTCACCTCGCACCGTTCTACGTCGCCTACGGTCATGAGGGGCTGGCCCGCGCTTACTCGATCTCGGGGGCGGCTCGCCCGCGGGACTCCCACCTTCGGCAAGCGCGTCGGCTCGCGAGTAAGGTTCGCGACCGGGAGGCCCGGCGGGCACTGGAAGCCGACCTGGCCACCATTCGCTAGACAGTTCCGATCGCGGCTTAGCCGCGACTCTGCCGCCCGCGCGCTCCCCTCCGGGGCGACGCCTCGCGAAACCGAACCCCGACCCGCTCGGCCGGGTGCGGCTCGCGAGGACGCCCGTCCAACGCTTTACCGTCGGTACCCCTAGCGCCCCGTGCCGTCCGACCGGGTCCTCGAGTGGCTGCTGGAGCCTTCCCAGCCTTCGATCCGCTACCTCGCCTTGACGCAGCTCCTGGGAAAGAAGGAGTCCGATCCCGAGGTTCGAGCGGCCCGGGCGCGGATCCCCACGGCCGGATGGGGCGCCGACATCCTGGCCCGCCGGGACCCGGCCGGCTGGTGGGTCCGCCCACGGGGATGGTTGGAGCCGCGGTTTCTCGGCACGAACTGGAACCTGCTCGCCCTCGCGGACCTGGGAGCCTCTCGCACGACCCCGGCGATCCGAGCGTCGTGCGAATTCTGGATGGCCAGCGCGCCGCTCCGGGGCGGGGGGGTCGGAGGTTTCGGGAGCGGCAAGGGCCACCACTGCTACACGGCCAACATGGCGCGCGCCCTGATCCGCATGGGCTACGGGGACGACCCGAGGATCCGCCGCACCCTCGATTGGCTCGTTCGGACCGCGCACCCCAAGGGCGGTTGGACGTGCCGCTTCTCCACCGACGGGCCCGCGACGAGCCGGTCGCTGGACGCCTGGGAGGGCCTGGGCGCCTTCGCCGCGTTCCCCCGCGCGCGGTGGACCGCGCCGATGCGGGCGTGCGTGGAGCGCGCCGCGGAGTACTTCCTCGAGCGCGAGCTCCACCGGCAGGGGGACCGGTACGCGCCGTGGTACCGCTTCCACTGGCCTACGCACTACTACTACGACCTCCTGGTCGGATTGGATTGCCTGACCGCGCTCGGCTACGCCGACGACCCGCGGCTCGGCTTCGCGCTCGACCTCCTTCGCAAGAAACGGCGCGCGGACGGAAGGTGGAACCTCGACGCCGACCAACCGGATCCCGATCCGGAATCGGCCCGCTGGTACGCCCAGCACCCGGAGCGGCGACCGACGCCGCTGTCGTTCGAGACCGCCGGTGCCCCGAGCAAGATGATCACCCTCCGCGCGCGCGTCGTACTCGCCCGGACCGGCGGTTAGCGAAAGCTCGCGCGGAGCCCGGGGGAGGGAACCGGCCCGTGCCCGCGCTAGCTGGCGACCGCCGCCGCCGTCGAGGGCCCGATGGTCGACGGGCGGCGGAACGCCGGCGGGATCCGCGCCACGAGCTGACGCTGCAGCACGGTCGTGACGCCGAGCGCGATCTCGTCCTCGAGCGCAAAGCTGTCGACCAGTTCCCGGTCGAAATGCTGCGCCCAGATCGGTTCCTCCGAGCCCGCGTCGACGAGCTGGACCGCGATCCGCACGGCGTTCGCGGACCGTCGGACGCTCCCTTCGATGATCGAGCCCACCGCGAGCTCTCGACCGATCTCCCGGATCCGCTTACCGGCGTCTCGGTACTGCAGCACGGAGGTGAGGGCGACGACCCGAAGCGCGGTGCCCTGGGCGAGGTGATTGATCAGTCCCACGGTCAGCCCCTCGGCGAAGACCCGGTCGGCGGGGTTCGCGCTCAAGCACCGGAACGGTAGGACCGCGAGCCGGACGAACGACGCCGCCGGGCCCGGCGCGCCGGCGGCCGGTCGGTCGGAGGACGTGCCCTCGACGCGGAACACCTGGATCGGGCTCTCCACGTTCTTCAGCGAAGGGGCCACCAGCTCCCGGCAGGTCACCGGCACCTTGTTCCGGATCTGGTCGAGCACCTGGCCCGAGACGCAGATGCCGCCCGGATCGGCGAGCGGTTCGATCCGGGAGGCGACGTTCACCGCGTCGCCCACGATGTCGTCGCCCTCGCCGAGGATGTCCCCGACGTGGATGCCGACGCGGAGCAACAGCCGACCCTCGGCGCGCGGGCCGGAGTTCCGCTGCGCGATCGTCCCCTGGATCCTCTGGGCACATCGCACGGATTCCACCGCGCTCGCGAACTCCACGAGGAAGCCGTCGCCGAGGGTCTTGATCACCCGGCCCCCGTGGGAGCCGAAGAGCGGCCGCAGCAACGACCGCTGCTCCTCGAGCAACCGGACCGCCATCGCCTCGTCCCGCTGGCTCAGCGTCGTGAACCCCACCATGTCCGTGAACATGATCGCGGCGAGCCTTCGCGCAGGCTCGACCGCGCGACGAGGGGGGACCTTGCGTCGGCGGCTCGCGCGACGCGGGGCGGCCGGCACGGTGCCCCGACTCAAACGACCGGATTGGCGATCGCGACGGAGTGGATCGCGGGGAACTGGATCGGCACCTGGTCCCACGAACGGCCCGCGTCCGGCGAGACGAACACCTGGCCGGTCGACGTCCCTGCGTAGATCCCCGCGGGATCGAGCGCGTCGCACGCGAGCCCCTCGCGGTGGTTCCCGAACTCCCCGGGGAACTTGCGGGGCGTCATCAGGGCTCGCCACTTCTTCGATGCCTCGTTCCACTCCTGGACCTGGAACCCTCCGCTGGACGTGAGCCGGCTCTCCCCCTCGATCGGAACGAAGAAGGCGCGCCCTGGCCGATGTTTCGCGGTCGCGACCACGAACCCGAAGTCGTCCTTGAGCGGCTTGCCGACCCGATCCCACCGATCGCCGGCGTCCCGGCTCACGTAGATCCCCCCGTGGTCCTGGCGGTAGAGCGTCTCCGGGCGCGCCGGGTCCATCGCGACCTTGTGCACGCACTGCCCGACCTCGGGGAACTTCTCGGGGTTGAACGGAGTCTCCACGCCGTGGTTCGCGAGCTTCCAGCTCCGCCCCCCGTCGTCCGATCGGAGGAGGCCGGCGCTCGAGATCCCTGCGAACAGCCGTTTCGGCCGGGTCGGATCGACCAGCACCGTGTGGAGGCAGGGCCCGCCGTTGCCGGCGCCCCACTGGGACTTGGACGGGTGGTCGTTCAGCCCGGAGACCGGGTCCCAGCTCGAACCGAGGTCGTCGCTCCGGTAGAGGGAGTAGGGATCGACCCCGAGGAACAGCGTGTCCGGCTCGCTCGCATGGCCGGGCTCGAGATGCCAGAGGTTGGCGATCGGGTAGGTCGGGGGAGCCGCTTCGGGGTGGTCCGGATCGAACCTGGGCCTCCGCCCCGACGTGGCGGACAACATCGGGGTCCCGATCTCGTCCCAATTCCTACCGTAGTTGCGGGAGCGGTACAAGACCGGACCCCAGAGCCAGGAGTTGACGCAGGCGTAGAGATCGCCCGGGTGGCGCGGGTCGGCGGTCATGTGAAAGACGTCCCAGCCGCGCTGCATCTGGGCGGCGAGCTTCCACTTCTTTCGGGCGGCGTCGCCCTCGAGGACGTACCCTCCCTTGCGAGTACCGATCAGGATCCGTACCTTCCTATCCGCCATCGTCGCTCGCCTACCGCCCCAGCCCGCAGCGCCTCCACCCACCGTAGCCCGGCGAATCGGCTTAATTTCATCGGGGCCGGGTCCCTCGACCGCCCTAGGTGGATCGTTCTCCTGCGAGCTCCGCTCCGCGGACCCCGCGCCGGCTTTGAGCGCACGTTCCACCGCTGAGTTTCCCCCCACGCCGCTCCCGGTGCGGCGCTTGCCGCCCCTTCGGCCTTAAGTGTCAGGGACCACGTGCCACGGCATGGAGCTCGTGGCGTTCTCGGGGGTCGATCGCTCGGCCCTGCGCTGGCTGCGGACCTCGGAAGAACCGGCCGGCTACCAGCTCCTCTCCGGGGACCTTCCGGTCGCTACCCTGGCCTGGCAGCGGCGCGCGGGATCGCTGGCGACGGGCACGTACCGGGAAGGGTCCTGGACGTTCAAACGGACCGGGTTCCTCAGCCCCTCGATCGAGGTACGGGCTACGGGAAGCGACCGCCCGATCGCGCGCCTGGTCGCGCACCTGAGGCACCATGCGATCCGGATCGGGAGCGGAGCTCCGTTCACGTTGGTGCACGCGAGCCGCCTGCTACCGTCCTGGCGGGTCCTCCGGCCGGACGGCACGGAGCTGCTGCACATCGAACCGATCGCGGAGCGTGGCTCGCTTCGGGGAGGGGCGGTCGTCGTCACGGGGACCGATCCCGGCGCCGAGACCCTGCTGCTCGCCTCTCTCGCCTGGTACTTCGTCGTCCTCGTCTGGATCGAGGACGAGCTGGTCGAAGCGTTCACGTCGCTCGAAGGCTGGGGGCCAGGGTCGGGCACGGGGCAGGTGCGCCCCGAGCCCAGCCCTACCGGGGCCGGACGGGCCCCGGGCTCCTCGTGAGCGGCCTTCGGTCGCGTTCGATCGAGGGGCCGGATCTGGTTCACTGAGCGGGGACGGGAGTTCGCCCCGGGGAACGGGGCGCCCATCGCTCCGCCACCACCCCGACTGGCGGGGCGCGGGGCATCACGAACGGCCGGCGGCCCGCACCCCAGCCCGCCGACGGGAGCGTGGCGCTGCGGGGGTGCGCGTTGAGCGGCAGTTCCGCGATGTCTTGGGCGTAAGCGATCGTTCGTCGGGTGGACTCGAGCGCTTGACTCACCGCGGCCGCCCCCGAGGGCGGCATCGAGTACTCTTCGAACGCCGGCAGCAGTCGATCCATCCACGCCGCGCCCGAAGCGAGGAGCGCCTCCCCGACGTCCAGCCAGCGGTTCGCGGAGGCGGGATCGTCCGAACGTAGCGACCCTTGCAGATGCGCCATCGCCTGGGCGTGGTACTGCCGGAGCGTACGAAGGAGCCCCTCCGCACCTGGCACGGCGACGAGGCGGGGCCCGAGCCGGCCGAGGATGACCGCGTGGTCGGCGATCCGCTCGAGGCTCCGGGCCGCGGTCCAGATCGCGACAACGGTCGACGGCCGCTCACTGCCGCCTTGGGCGAGACGGCGCTGGACGTACCAGACGTCCCGGTCGACCGCGTCGTCCTTCCGCTCCCACTCCTCGTCGAGGACGTAGGGGAGCACGCCCCACCGCTCGACCGCTTCGCGATGGAACAGGACGACCGCGCGGCCGATCGCCTCGACCTTGCGCTCGAGCGGGACGGGCGGCGCGCTCGCGGGTTCGCGAAGTCGGATCTCGCACGGTCCCTCGAACGCGAGCTCCATGCCCGCGGTACGTCGGCAGAAGGCCTCGACCACGGTCCGGGTCGTCGCCCCGAGCCCGCGATCCTCGCGGATCACGATCTCCGCTGCGCCCGTGAGGTAGGCGCCCAGCACGCGTCGGAACCGGTGCTCCGGGGGCTCGCTCGGATCGATCTCGACCCGGTGTGAGGCGGCAGGGGGCGCCCGGTGGGCGGCCACGATACCGGGCTCCGGTCGGGTCGGTTCGTTCGGGGGCGCGACCCCCTCGGTCCGGGCGGTCTCCGCGGCCCTCCGGCGGGGCCGCACGTGCGGGTTCGACATCGCACGACCACGCACCCGGGGCACTATATACATTATCGCTGGAGACTATAGTAATCTCGATAGTCTCTATTCTCGTTAGGAACCGAGCGAGGGAGTTCCGCGCCGGTCGAGCGGGCCCCGGTCGTCGGTGACCCCGACAACGGCATATGCAGACCGGCGACGGGAGGGGGGAGTTCCATGCCGAAGGTCCAGGTCCTCTCCAGCGAGAACGGCCCGAATCTCGTGATGGTCGACGGGAAGGCCGTCGCGGTGCTGTGCCGGTGCGGTCACTCCCAGCACAAGCCGATGTGTGACGGGACCCATCGCAAGGTCGGGTTCCGGGCCCCCCAGGCCGAGGTCGAGATCATCCCCTGAATCCGTTGCCCGGCACGCACCGGGAGACGCTAGCACGGGCCCGAACGCCGAGCCGGGCGGCGCTCCGCCCTCGAACTCTCCGGGGCCCCGTCGACGCGGTTCTCCCCGCCGCGACGCGGCGGCGAAAGGAGCTTACGAGCGGATCCCTTGCGGGGGAATGTGCCGTACGTCGAGTACGACGAATCGGAGGCGATCTGCCCGCACTGCGGGTCGGCGTTCCGATCCCCGGAGATCCTTGAGACCCACGTACGGGAGTCGCACGGTGGCCAGACGACCCCGGCCGCCCGCGGAGGGTCCCGTCAGGTCGCCTGCTCGCTCTGCGGTGCCAAGCTCTCGTCGATCACCGCGCTCGAGCGGCACAACCGTTCCGCCCACATGACCTAGGGCGGCGTCAGCCGAAGGTACCGCCCCACGCGCTCGTCGTCGACGGGCGGAAAGTGCCGGTACCACTGCCCCACCGCCTCGAACGCTTGCGGCACCAGGACGATCGCGAGCAGGTCCGTCCGTCGTCGCAGGCGTTCTGCCGTCGCCGGGGGGCAGACACCGAGCGCCACGGAGACCGAGGCGGCCCCCGCGGACCGTGCGGACTCGATCGCCGCGAGCATCGTCCCACCGGTCGCTACCCCGTCGTCGACGAGCACGGCGTCCCTCCCCTGGAGGCGGAGCCGGTTCCGCCCCGCGCGGTAGCGGACGGAACGGCGTTCGACCTCGGCCTCCTCCGCTCGGATCCGCGGCTCGAGGTGGGCCACGGTCACCCCGGCGTCACGGATCCGGGCCCGATCGAGGAATCGGACCCCGCCCTCGGCCACGGCCCCGAGGCCGTACTCCGGATCGCGCGGCGCTCCGATCTTGCGCGCCACGAGGAGGTCCCGATCCGCCGCGAGCCGCGCCGCGATCTCTTCGGCGACCTCGGCGCCCCCGCGCGGGATGGCCAGGACCACCGGTCGCACGCCGACGGCCCCGTCCAGGAGCTCGGCGAGCGCCCGCCCTGCGTCCGCGCGATCCTCGAGAAGGTCGCGCGTTCCCGAGGGCGTGAGGAGCGGCGCGCCGGCCCCCGTGGACGCCACCGACGTTCCCGAGCCGGGCGCCGCGACCCTCGGCCGTTAGGTTCCGGGATAATAGAAATCGAACTTGCCGCAGCCCTGGCAGTAGTACAGGCTGAACGGGAGGAGCGACTCCGGAGCCTGGCTCATGTCGACCGGCGCCCCCGCCGGGGCACCGTGATGTCCGGTCGCCCGCAGGCTGTAGTGGCCCACCCATCGCATCGCGGCGCGGCAGTTCGCGCAGGCGTGCGGCGGCGGTGAGCCTGGCGCCGTGCCCCCCTGGGGGACCGGCGCCGCACCGACCGGCGCCCCGCACGCTCCGCATACGGTCGCGCCCGCGGCGATCGGCTTGCCGCATCGCGTGCAGAACTGGCCGCTCATCCTGCGGGGAACGGTGCTGTCAGGGGTTTAACCTTGCGGCGCGCGAGGCCCAGGGGTCGACGTTCGGCCGGGCGGCCCCGGGGAAGTCTACGGCTTCCACGCGGGAGCGGAGTACCCTTCCGGCACGGCCGGGGGCGGTTCCGGGCCGCCGAACGGGTCGGGGCGAGGTCCGGGCACCCGTCCATCGCACCGGCAGAGGTAGGCATCGATCGCCTCCGCCGCCTTCGTACCCGCCGCCATCGCGTGCACCACGGACCGACCACCGGCTGCGAAGACCCCCTCGGCCTCGGTGGCGTAGCCGGGCCGCCCGCCCTCGGGCCAGCCCTTGTTCCCGATCTTGAGCCCGAGCTCCGCCGGCATCCCGGTGAGGTCCGCCTTCTCCCCGATCGCGAGGATCACGGTGTCGCAGGGGATCGTCTCGATCGCCCCCTCGACGGGACGGACGGCGCGGCGACCCGAGGCGTCCGGAGCGCCGAGCTCCATCCGTTGGAACTCCATCCCCTCGACACGGGTCGATCCGAGGATCGCCTTGGGCGCGAGCAGCCAACGGAACTCGATCCCCTCCGGTTCCGTCTCGCGGATCTCCTCCTCGCCGGCGGGCGACTCGCCCCGGGTGCGTCGGTACGCCATGGTCACGTGGGCTCCGGGGGCGATCCGGCGGGAGGTCCGCACCGCGTCGACCGCCACGTCCCCGCCTCCCACGACGACGATCTTCCGACCGAGGACGACGGCACGACCCTGGTTCACGTCGTAGAGGAAATCGAGCGCGGGGAGCACACCGGTAAGGTTCTCCCCGGGAATCCCGGGATAGCTCGCCTTGGACGCCCCGATCGTGAGCAGGATCGCGCGGTACCCCTCGCGACGAAGGCCGTCGATCGTGAGGTCGACCCCGACGCGGCGCCCCTCCACGAACGTGAGGTCGAAGGTGCGCATCCGCTGGAGATCCACCAGGAGCTCGTGGTTGGGCATCCGGTAGTGGGGGATCGCGCCCGCTTGGCCCCCGATCGCGGGCTGCGCCTCGAACAGCGTCACCGGGTACCCCCGAAGCCCGAGCTCCCAGGCGGCCATGAGGCCCGCGGGGCCCGCGCCCACGATCGCGATCCGCTGGGACTTCGGAGCGCTCGGCACGTACTCGAGATCGGAGGTCCCGAACTCGAGCGCGGCCCGCTTCAGGTGTCGGATCGCGATGGGGACCCCTCGTCCCTTCATGACGCAGGCATCCTCGCAGTAATGGTAGCAGACCTTGCACAGGGTCGTCGCGAGCGGGTTCTCCCGGAGCGTCAGCCGGGCCGCCTCGTCAAAGCGGCCCTCGGCCACCAGGCCGATGTACCCGCGGCAATCCTGGGTGATCGGGCACGCCTCGACGCAGAACGGCAGCGCGCACTGGAGGCAGCGCTGGCCCTCGAGCATCGCCTCCTCGCGGGTGTACGATCGCAGGACCTCCCGGAAGTCGGTGGTCCTCTCCCGCGCGGGCTCTTCGGGGACCTCGATGCGCAGGTACCGCGAATCCGCAGCCGTCATCGAACCCGGTCTCCCGGCGTCACCCCGGCGCCCCTCGAACGACCTCGTGCGGCATCATAAAGCCTAGGCCCGTGCGCCGCTCTCGCACGCAGCCCGGTGCTCCCCGGGCCCGGTGCCGGGGAGCGAACCGGTTCCGGAGCAGGGTCTACGCCTCGAGATCGAAGTAGATCTTCACCGTGGCGTGGTACTCGCTGACCTTCTGGTCGTGGATCCGCCCCTCGAGCTCGGTGACCCGGAACCAGCGCAGGTTCCGGACCGTCTTCGACGCGGTCCGGATGGCGTTGTCGGCGGCCTTCGCAAACCCCTCGGTCGACGTCCCCACGACCTCCGTCACTTTCTGCACCATGGGAGCCCTTCCGGGCGCGAGGCGCCCGGCCGGTTGACGGTTTCGGTCGGGCCGCCGAGGGGCCCCCGTCGCCGCCGTGCGGTAGGCGCATGCCGCGCGCCTCCCCCCGGGACGCGCCGCGCTAGGGGCTGGCCGGGGAGGCCGTCGTCGACGGGACGCCCCCGGACGGGGCGAGAGGCGCGACGGAGCTCGCGGCGTACGGTGCGGGTCGCGACACCGGAGGCTCCACCGGCTCGACCTGCAGGTCGCGGGGTTTGACACGGACCTGGATCGTCTCGGCCTTGGGGGTGATGAGGTTCCAGCCGGCCCGCAGGATCGCCGCCCCGACCAGGTACTCGACCCCGAGGAAGACGAACGTCTCGGTCGTCCGGAAGAACCCGGAGACCCCGCCGAAGATCGGGGAGAGGATCGAGGTGATCCCGTTGCCGCCGCCGATCGGCTCGCTCGGGGAGCTGCCGCCCGAGGCGGTCCCCGTCGCGTTCACGGCGACCAGGGCGAGCGTCTCGGCACTGTTGCCGTTGGCGCTCTGGATCATGAGGGTCACGTTGTACGCTCCCGCCTTGGCGTAGGTGTGGGTGGGATCGGCCGCCGAGGAAGTGTTCCCGTCGCCGAACGACCAGTAGACCGTAGAGATCGTGCTGCCGGCCGCCGAGGACCCGTCGACGAAGCTGGCTCGCAGCCCGCTCTCCGACCAGGTGAACTGCGCGGTCGGGCCCTGGTCGTTCGGCAGGTGCTCCAGATCGACGTACGCCTGATAGAATCCGAACAGCAACAGGCCGACCCCGAGGGCGAGGACCGCGGTCCCGAGCGAGCGCTCGTAGCGAGAAGGCATGGCGATGTTCTCGGCGGTTCCCCCTTTTCAACTTTGGCGTCGCGCCGGCGACGGATAGAACGATATACCAGCGGACCGGGCCCCACGTCGGGCGCTCCGCGCCGGACCCGGTCCGGCTCCAGGCTTGGGCCGTGGGTCCTCCGGCGTGCGGTCGGGGTCAGCCCCCTGGGTGCCGGCGCGGGCGACGATGCGTCGGCCGGCTGGACAGGGCCGCCTCGAGCACCTCCCGGAGCACGGCGGCGTTCGACCGGGCCGGTTCGCGCGCTGCAAAGACGAGGGTCACCGTGCCTCGCCGGGCCTTCTCGGCGATCGACCGAAGCTGCTCGGTGTGCGACGCGAGCTCGGAGCGGTATCGCCTCCGGAACTCGGGAAAGCGTTCGGGCCGGTGCGCGAACCAGACGCGGAGCTCGGGGCTCGGAGCGAGCTCCTTCGCCCAGAGGTCCACGCGGAGACGTTCCTTGGGGACCCCCCGCGGCCAGAGGCGGTCGACCAGCACCCGGACGCCGTCCTCGGGATCGGCCCGATCGTACGCTCGCTTCAGCTGGAGCATCGACGCCCCCCGGGCTCCGCGCGGCCGACCTCGCGCGCGGGGTCACTCGCTGCCCTGCGCACCGCCATCGCTTTCTCCTCCACGGGCCCGGGGCCGGTCAGCGATGCCGGACCCGACGTGGAGGAAGCTGAACCGCGAGGAGGCCGCGGTCATCCTCCATCGAGGGACGGAGCGACCGTTCTCGGGCGAGTACGAGCATACCACCGCCGCGGGGACGTACGTGTGCAAGCAATGCGGCGCCCCGCTCTACCGGTCGGAGAGCAAGTTCGACGCCGGGTGCGGCTGGCCGAGCTTCGACCAGGAGATCCCGGGCGCGGTCGAGCGCGTGCCCGATCCGGACGGGGAGCGGATCGAGATCCGCTGCGGCCGCTGCGGGGGCCACCTCGGTCACGTCTTCCTGGGGGAGCGGTTCACCCCGAAGAACACGCGCCATTGCGTCAATTCGATCTCGCTCGTCTTTCAACCGGCCTCGAAGGCGTGACCGGCCCACGCTCGACTCGCAGATCGGCAACCCCGTCGCTCAGGAGTGCCGAAGGAGAGAGGAAACGGTTGGGTCCCGTCGGCCGGCGCGCGCGACCTACGGATGCTTGGCCATCGCGAGGACGTCCGCCTCGCTGACCTTCTTGTGGTGCATGTGCTCCACGTGCCGCTGCACCATGCCCACCAGTTCCGCCTTGTCCTTGGAGACGAGCTGGAAGCCGTCGTCGCACGCTACCTTCAACATCCCGCACCCCATCGTCGTTCCCTCCCTCGGAGCCCTCGCGACGAGAGGGGTCTCCTAGCAGATAAACGAACGGCCGCCGCCCACTTCCGAGCGGCGGCCTCGAGCGCGGAGGTCGCCCCGCGCGTCGGCTACTTCACCACCGTGGCGAAGGTGTACTTCGCCGCCTCGGTGTGCTGCATCAGGTGCTCCCCGATCTCGTCGCCCTTGAGGGACTGGAACCCGCAAACGAGGCAGCGGTAGAGGACTAGTTCCGTCGGGCGCGCTCCCACGGTATCGATCGGAGGGGGAGGGGTCATCGTGTCGGACGATGCGGGGTGGGTCAAAATACGTTCGCTTCGACCGGCGGCGCGGGCGCCTCGGGGAGGGGGCCCCTAAGAACCCGCCCGGACTGCGCCCGCGATGTCCGCGCTCCGGGGCCCGGGGACGTTCTCGATCGTGGCCTGCGACGACGCGCGGGAGTTCTGGGGCGTGGCGGTCGCCACGAAGCCGATGAGCGTCGGCGGGATCGTCCCCTGGGCGCATTGGCGCGTCGGGGCCCTCGCCACGCAGGCCGACGCGAACTATGGCTACGGCGCACGCGGGATCGCGGCGCTCCGCCGGGGGCGATCCGCCGAGGAGGTCGTCGCGCTCCTCACGCGGAGCGACGCGGGCCGCGAGCGGAGGCAGCTCGGCGTGGTCGACCGGCGGGGGCGGGCGGCCGCCTGGACGGGAGGCGAGTGCCACGCGTGGGCCGGACACCAGCTCGGCGAGGGCTATGCCTGCCAGGGGAACCTTCTCTCCGGCGACCGGATCGTCCCGGCGATGGCGCGGGCGTTCGAGCGGAGTCGGGGGGTCCTTTCGCGACGGCTCTGGGAGGCGCTCCGAGCCGGGGCGCGCGAAGGGGGCGACCGTCGGGGGACCGAATCGGCCGCCCTCCTGGTCGTGCACCGCGAGCGCTGGTTCGACCCCGCCTGGCCGGACCGATGGGTCGACCTCCGGGTCGATCAGCATCGCCAGCCCGTGCGGGAGCTGGGTCGGCTCCAGCGCCTCGACGAGGCGAACACGCGACGGTTCCTCGCCGAGCGGGCTCGACGGGCTCGGGGGCGGAAGCGCTAGGGGTCCCCCCGGTCGGGACGCCGCCCAGAGGTAGGCGTTCGCGGCGGGGAGGGTAATCTGACCCCGCCGGCTGCGCCCCCGGAACGAGCCGATGGCCGGTTTCCGCTACCAGCGCACGCCGGTCCCCGAGGAGGGTAAGGACGTCCGCGCGGCTGGGTTCGGGGAGATCCTCCACGCCTACACGCCCGACGAGGCCGTCCTCGAGGCTCAGCGATGCCTGCAGTGCGCGATGCCGTTCTGCGTCCAGGCCTGCCCGATCACGCAGGACTGCCGCGGCTACATCGCCCTGATCGCTCAGCGGAGGTTCGACGACGCCGCCCGCCTCACCGTGCGGGACAACCCGCTCGCGACCGTCCTGTGCAAGACCTGCTACCACTACTGCGAGGAGGATTGCGTGATGGGAGGCCGGGGGGTCCCGATCGCGATCCGGCACCTGAAGCGCGCCGCCGTCGAGCTCGGCCGCTCGGACCTGCGCTACGTCCCCAGCGCGCCGAGGTCCCAGCGGATCGCGGTCGTCGGCAGCGGCCCTGCGGGGCTCACGGCGGCCTGGGAGCTCGCGCTCCGCGGCTACGCCGTCACGGTCCTCGAGGGGCAGTCGTTCCTCGGCGGTCAGGTCGAGACGATCCCCAAGTACCACCTGGACGGGACCGAGCTCGACGCCGACCTCGCACGCTTCCGGGACCTCGACGTGACGTTCGTCACGGGGCGTCGGGCCGGCGTCGACTTCACGCCCGAGAGCCTGCTCGCGGACGGCTACCTCGCCGTCTACGTCGCGATCGGCGCCTCGGGGGCCCGCGGCCTCGGCGTCCCGGGGGAGGCGCTCCCGGGGGTGTTCTACGCCCTGCCGTTCCTGCGGGCCGTGAACCAGGGCGCCGACGGGTTGTTCGGCCGCAAGAACCGCACGATCGTCGTGGTCGGCGGCGGCGACGTCGCGCTCGACGCCGCGCGCTCGGCGCTGCGCATGACCGCGCCGGGCCAGGTGACGGTCGTCTACCGGCGCGCCCGCGGGGCGATGCCGGCGGGAGCCGAGGAGGTCGACGAGGGGTCGGAGGAGGGCCTCAAGTTCCTCTTCGAGCGGACGCCGGTCGCGATCGTCGGCGCGCGCCAGGTCGAGGGGATCGTCCTGCGGAGGACGGAGTCGGGTCCCCCGGACCCCGCCGGTCGCGCGACGACCCGGGAGGTCCCCGGGACCGACGAGACGATCGCCTGCGATACCGTGATCGCCGCCGTGGGCGAGACGGCGGACCTCGCGGGCCTCCCGAGCGAGCTCGACCTCGACCCGAAGAGCCACCCCTGGCCCGAAGGGCGCGGCCCCGAGGGGCGGACCGACGTCGAGGGGGTCTTCGCCTCGGGAGGGAAGTCGGTGGTGTACGCGATGGCCGCGGGGTCGAAGGCCGCGGAGGCGATCGACGCCTACGTCGCCAAGAAGACCGGGCGCGCCCCGACCCCCCGACCGGATCCGTTGGGCGGCGGCGCGGCGGCCGGCGTTCCCGACGGCTACGGCGGGCCGACCTGGCACCTGTAGCGAGGGTTCAGGGGCTCGCCCGCGGCGCCGCGGCAGGCCCCCGGGGGGTCCCGGACGGCGCGGCGGGACGCAGCCGGTCCGCGTGCTCCTTGCGGAACTTGGCGAGCTTCGGCGCAATCACCGCCTGGCAGTACCCCTTCTCGGGGTTACGGCGGTAGTACTGCCGGTGGTACTCCTCGGCCGGGAAGAACTCCGTGAACGGGACGATCTCGGTGACGACCGGCCGACGGAACACCCTCGCCTCCTCCAGCTCGGCGACGACCGCCTCCGCCGTCGCCTTCTCCTCCGGGGTCCGGTAGAAGACGGCCGAGCGGTACTGCGTCCCGACGTCGTTCCCCTGCCGGTCCTTCGTCGTCGGGTCGTGGGTCGTGAAGAAGATCACGAGGAGATCGCGGTAGGAGATCCGGTCGGGGCGGTAGGTGATCTCGACCGCCTCGGCGTGGCCCGTGCGCCCGGTGCAGACCTCCTCGTACGTCGGATTCGGGCGCGACCCTCCGCTGTACCCCGGCAGGACCCCCTCCACGCCGTCGAGCTCGGAGAAGACCGCCTCGGTGCACCAGAAGCAACCCCCCGCGAAGGTCGCGGTGCGCCGCGGCCGGGCCTCGGCGGGATCGACCGAGCTCGTCATCTACGCGGCCTCGGGGACCCACGCCGGCGGGGAACTTGAGGGCTCGGGGGGCTCATCGCTTGCGCACGACGAACTGCACGTCGGTCCGCGACCACGCGGAGCGACGCGTCCACGGGTTCCCCGCATAGACCTCGCGGGACGGGCCGATCGACCGGATCGTGCCGTCCTTGCGTCGCGCGCGCAGCCAATCGGAGAGGCCGTGGTAGACGATCCGCGGGGAGACGACCTCGGGATCGAAGACGACATGGCCGACGGTCGCCGCGGGCAGGGTCCTCGCGCGCAGGGGCGCGGGAGGCCGGGGTCGCCCGCGGACCTCGACCGCGACCTCCCACGTCCGCTCGGCCGGTTCGAGGAAGATCCAGGCGCCGGTGCGATGGCCCGCGGAACGGGCCCAGTTCGCGATCTTTTCGAACTCGCGGCGGATGCGGCGATCACTCCACGGGCCCTTCCACCGGTAGGCGACGACCGTACGTCGGGGGGTGCGCTCCCACGCGAAATCGATCGTCATCGGCCCCCCGGCGCGGCGTCCGATCCGCGAGGCGATCCCGCGCGGGGCCCGGCGGAGAGCATCGGGAGCGCGGAGCCGACGCTCGGGGCTCCCGGGTAGGCGCGGAGGTACCCTCCGTAGTACGGGACCCGGGTCGTGATCACGGTCCGGAACGCGTCGCGGAGCGCGGCGTCGTCCAGGCCGCGCGTCGGCACGAGGTCGTCGTTGCGGTTGAGGCAGCCCTTGAGCTCCCCGCGGTGGGTCACGCGGATCCGGTGGCAGTGGGCGCAGAAGTCGGCGTTGTACACGGGGTCGACGAGCTCGACCTCGGCCCGTCCGAACCGGTAGACCCGCCGGTGGTGCATCTCGCGGACCAGCACTTGCGACGCGTGCTCCTCGAGCCAGCGCCGGACCTGGGCGATGTCGACCGCCCAGTCGTGCGGGTCGACGAGCTCCGGCATGAACTGGATCAGCTGGAGGCGCAGGCCGTCGGTCCGATCGACGAAGGCGATCAGCGACGCGAGGTGATCGACGGTCCGGCGGAAGACGACCATGTTGACCTTCACCGGCGTGAGGCCGACACGGACGGCCTCTCGAACGCCCCGCAGGACCGGGGCGAGCGCGCCGCCCCGGATCGCCCGGAACTCCTCCGCATCGAGCGTATCGAGGGAGACGTTGACCCGTTTCAGGCCGGCGGCGCGCAGCGGCTCGGCCCGCGCGGCGAGCATCGACCCGTTGGTGGTCAGCGACACGTCGGGGATCTGCCGGACGGTCCGGGCGACGATCTCCTCGAGGTCGGACCGGACGAGCGGCTCCCCGCCCGTGAACTTCACCGAGCGGATCCCGAACTCCCGCGCGACCGCGACCAGACGCTCGACCTCGATCGGGCTGATCTCCTCGTCGTGCGGGGCCCGGGGTCGAGCGACAGGGCCGAGACCTTCGTCGTGGCAGTAGATACACCCGAAATTGCACCGCTTCGTGACGCTCACGCGCAGGTCGGTCACGTAGCGGCCCGCGGCGTCGGTGAGCATCGCCGCGGTAGGGCCCCGGGGGCTAAGAGCGGAGCGGGCCCTTGCTCCTCGCTCTGGAAGCGAGCGCTAACGCGCCGCCACCGGGACCGGCGCCTCCTGGAGCGGCACGGTGGTCGTGAACGGCTCCCCGCGCCGGAGCAGGCCGACGCCAAGATCCGCCCCGACCGGGAACCTCGCCAGCGATTCCAGGAGCTCGCGCACGGTGCGGACCTCGAACGGCCCGATGCGGACCAGGAGATCGCCCGGACGGATCCCGCCCCGGTGGGCGGGGGAGCGCGCGACGACCTCCGCGACCCACAGCCCCGATCGGGGGACGAGCGCGTGCCGGCGCGCGAGGTCGGGCCCGAGCTCGGCGACGGAGACCCCGATCCAGGGACGCACGACGCGCCCTCGGGTGCCGAGCTCCGCCTCGATCCGGGCGACGGCATGGATCGGGATCGCGAAGCCGACCCCTTGGGCGAACGGGATCACGGCGGCGTTGATGCCGACGACCCTCCCGCCGAGGTCGAGCAGCGGGCCCCCGCTGTTCCCCGGATTGATCGCGGCGTCGGTCTGCAGCAGCCCCTCGAAGACGAAGTCGGCTCCGGGGAGAGGGCGGCCGAGCGCGCTCACCACGCCGAGGGAGACCGTCGGTCCGCCGGGTAGCCCGAGCGCGTTCCCCACGGCCAAGACGATCTGGCCGACCCGCAGGGCCTCGGAGTCCCCCCACGTGGCCGCGGGCAGATCGTTCGCTTCGACCTGGACGACGGCGAGGTCGGTCGCAGGATCGCTGCCGATCACGGTCCCGGGGAGCTCCCGGCCGTCCGCGAGCCGGACGACGAGCCGGTCCGCGCCCTCGACCACGTGATGGTTCGTCACGAGACGGCCGTCCCGCCCCGAGATCACGGCGGACCCTGCGGCGGCGTGGGGGTAGCCCCCCAGGCGGCGGCCGGGCCGCTCGCGCACCGACTCGACGACGGCGACGCTCGGGGCGATCGTCTCGACGGCCGCGGTGATGCGGTCTTCGAGGTCGAGCGCGGTCACGGACGGTCGAGCGCGACGGCGCGTTGGGGGTCGGTCCCGGGCCAGGGCAATCCCGGCTCCGGCCCGATCGGGGGGCGGGGCAGGGGGTGGGGCGCCATCGTCCCCCTCATTCGGAGAGGAGGCGATCGAGCTGCTGGAACAGCTCCTTCGCCGTCTTCTCGCCCTTGCGTCCGCCTTCCCAGCGGGCGTTGACGATCTGCACCAGGAGGTCGGCGAGCTTCTCCATCCACGGGCCCTCCTGCGCCTCGAACCGCTTCTTCACCTTCTCACGGAGGAGCTCGTTGTACGCCCGGTAGGCCGTCCAGACCCACGGCCCGTACCGTGCTCGACGTTCGTCCCCTTCGAATTCTGACCCGGTCATCTGTGCAACCTCGCCTCCGTTAGGGCCCGTCCGGGGATATTGAGCGGGTCGGGGATGGTCCGGTCACACGAGGGGGCTCCGCGGAGCGGGGCGCCGGTTTCCTCGGCGCCACCGGGCCGATAAATCCCGGGCTCCGTTCGCCTCCGACGATGCCCGGCGAACGGGACGGGGGGTTCACGTTCGAGGGCTCGACGCTGGACGACCGGGTCCTCGGCACCCTGCAGGGGCTCGGCGGTTCGATCACGTTCAGCGGTCTTCGCCGCGTGCTGGACGCCCATCCGGAGTCGCTCTCTCGATCGCTCCGCCGTCTCGAGCGGGAAGGTCTGGTCGAGCGGGTCGACGGGGGCTATCGGGCGCTCGCCGGCCCCGGAGGGATCCCCCTCGGAGCGCTCGACGACCTCCGGACGGTCTCCCACCTCGACCTTCCCCCGGGGCCGGGCCACGAGCGCCGGCTCCGCGCGCTGGCCGGCCGCTGGTTCGGCACCCTGCGGTGGGTCGGGGAGGTCGTCCGACCCGAGGGACGGCTCCTCGCCTGGGCGCGGCGCGACGGCTCCGGCCTCGTGCTGCTCCGCCCGGGGCCGAGGTCGGTCACCGTGCTCGTCCCCGGGTCGCCCGAGGCCGGGGAGTTCGCCGACGCGGAGGACGCGGCCTACGAGCTGCTCTACCACGCGATCGACTCCCTCCGCCCGGCGCGATCGTCGTCCGCGGACGGGGTGCCCGCGACGCGATCCCTCGCGGAGTGGCCCGCGGCCTGGGGGGAGAACTAGGCGGACGGGCGGCTAGAGCGGGGCGCCGCACGCCGCGCATCGGCCGCTCGTCTCGTGCGCGAGGTTCCCGCAGTACCGGCACCGTACCTTCACGATCTCGCGCTCGACGGTATGCAGCGCCGGGGCCGCCGACGCCGCGGCACCGTAGCGCGCCTCGGCGATCGCTCCCGCCCACGCCTCGGGCTCGAGGACATCGAACACGGGCCGACCCCGGGCGACCTCCACGACGAGCCGGGGCCGTCCGACGCGTCCGCGCCGGACCGAGACGTTCCGGATCTCGGGGAGTCGCTCGTCCCAGGCGAGGTGGTTCTCCTTGCCCTGCAGCAGGTCGCGCATCAGCCCGCGGGACGCCGGCGCCTCGAACAGGAGCCGGCGGTTGGTGAGGTACAGGACGCCCGGGCCCCCGCGGGCCGCCCCCGCCTCGGGCCGCTCGAGGACCGCATAGGCGCTGCGCAGCACGCTCTCGCCGGGGTCGAGCAGCATCGGTCGAGGAGAGGCGGGTCGGGGCGTAAGAAGGTCGCGGCGCAGGACGTTCGGAGGGCACCGGCCGGCGACGCTACCAGCCGACCGGGACCCCGCGGTTCTGCTCCGCGAGCCAACGCGAGAGCGGCGCGAAGTACTCGATCAGCCCGCGGCCGCTCATGGTGCGCTCCCCGGTGAGCGCCGCGAGGGCTTCCGGCCACTCCTGGGAAGCCCCCATCTCGAGGGTCGTGCGCAGGCGCCGCCCCGCCTCCTTCGAGCCGTAGATTGAGCCGAGATGCAACGGCCCGTCGACGCCGGCGGTCCGGAGCAGCGCGCGGTGGAACTGGAACTGAAGGATGTGCGCGAGGAAGTAGCGGATGTACGGCACGTTCGCCGCGACGTGCATCTTCGCCCCCGGGTCGAACTCCTCCTCGCCGCGCTCGCCGGGAGGCGCGATCCCCTGGTACTCGCGCCGAAGCTCCCACCAACGACGGTTGTACTCCTTCGGCCCGATGGCGCCGCGGAACACCTCCCACCGCCAACGGTCGATCACGAGCCCGAACGGCAGGAAGGCGATCTTCTCGAGGGCGCGGCGCAGGAGGAAGGCGATGTCGTCGTCCCGGGGAGCGTCCTCGCGGACGAGCCCGATCTTCGCGAGGTACGCGGGAGTGACCGAGAGGGCGATCGTGTCGCCGATCGCCTCGTGGAACCCGTCGTGGGCGCTGTCGCGGAACAGGAACGGCAGGTTCCCGTAGGCGCGCTGGTAGAAGTTGTGCCCGAGCTCGTGGTGGACCGTGCGGAAGTCGTCCCCCGTGATCTCGATGCACATCTTGATCCTCAGGTCGTCGACGAAATCGACGTCCCAGGCGCTCGCGTGGCAGACGACCTCGCGGTCGCGGGGCCGGGTCAGCATCGAGCGCTCCCAGAACGTCGACGGCAGCGGATCGAAGCCGAGCGAGACGAAGAACGCCTCGGCGAACCGCACCATGCCGGACGGGGTCGTGGCGCGCTCGACCAGGAGACGAGTGAGGTCGGCGCCGGAGCGGGCGGACGGCGGCGCGAGGATCGCGTAGAGAGGGTCCCACTGCTGCGCCCACATGTTCCCGAGGAACTGGGCCGGGATCGGCCCGGACGCCGGCACCTGGTCCCCGTACGTCGCGCGCAGCCGGGCCCGAGTGTAGGCGTGGAGCGCCTCGTACAGCGGACGAACCTCCGACCAGAGGCGATCGACCTCCCGGTCGAACGCCTCGGGGGGCATGTCGTACTTCGACTGCCACATCGCACCCGTGTCCGCGAAGCCCACCTCGCGCGCGCCTCGGTTCGCAAGCTCGACGTACCGGGTGAAATCCGGCCGCATCGATCGGCCCACCCGGTGCCAGCCGGTCCAGACGTCCTCGAGCAGCCTCGGGTCCCGGCTCTCCTCGAGCACGTGGGAGAGCGCCTCCAGTACGAGCGGCTCGGCGGACCCGGCCGGCTGATGGCGCCAGGTCGCATACCGCGCCTGCATCGAGGCGACGAGCGCGGTCACCTCGTCCGACTCCGCGGGATCGGAAGGAGCGAGGAGCGGCAGCGACACGCGGAGGAGCCGCGACCTTCGCCGGTCGTCGGCGGAGAGACGGGCCTCCGGGAGCCCCGTCGCCTCCTTCACGAGGCGGACCGTGGCCTGGATCATCCGGCTCTGCGCCCGCGACGACAGCTCCTGGGTGTCGTCGGTGATGAACGTAGAGTAGACCCAATCGGCGCGCTGGGATTCGACGGCAAGGCCCAGCAGCTCCTCCTCGGCCCGCCGGAAGAACCCGGACGGTTCGGCCCCCGCCCCCGCGCTACTCCCCCCGCGGCCGCGAGCAGGGCCAGGCCCTTAACGGCCCCGCCCACGGCCCACGGTCCTAACGTTGTCTGCCCGATGTCCGCCGTTCGCGCCCGTCAGGGTACGCCGAGGAACCCCCCCGCTTCCAGTCGAGGTGGGGGTTTATGTACGACGGCCGTCTGACGCCTCCCGAGAGCCCGTGTCGGACGTACCGAGCGGACGAACGCCGATCGCCGCGCTCCCCCTCCGCGCCCCGCGGAGCCCGGGGCCCGCGCCGCTCCTCGCGGCGCTCCCGTTCTACGCGCGATCGAAGCCGGTGCGCTACCCGTTCCCCTTGCCGGGCGAGCTCGCTCGCCGCGACTGACCTAGGGGAGCCTTCGAGTGCCCGGTCCCGAGCTTCCGGCCCGAGTCCCACCGCGGTTGGGCGCGGGAACCCCTCGCGGCTACGGGGTCCCTCCCCGGCTTTCGCCCGAGGCGGCCGCGGCGTTCGCGACGTTCGTGGACCCGGCGCGGGCGCGGGCCGCCATCGAGGGCCGCACCCTCGTCTACACCGTGCGCTGGGGCTAGTCCGGGCGGTCGTCGGGGTCGGACGTCGTTCCGGCATCCCCCGGGGATCGACGGGACCGGGCGTCCGCAACCGCGTCCTCGATCGCCCGCTTCGAGAGCGCGTCGGCCCGTTGGTTCTCCTCCCGCGGGACCCAGCGGAACTCGACCTTCCGGAAGCGCTCGGCGAGCTGCACGAGGCGGGCGTGGTACGGGACGAGATGGTCGGTCCGGACCGCGTACTCCCCGTTCACCTGGCGGACGACCAGCTCGCTATCTCCGTAGATCGTCACCTCGCCGGCGTACCCCTGCCGTAGGAGGTGCTCGAGGGCGCAGATCGCGCCCACGTACTCCGCAACGTTGTTCGTCGCGCGCGGGTGGCCGGGCGGCACGGCGAGGCCCGACTCCGCGGCGGCGAGGCCGGCACCCTCGATCGTGAAGCCGTACCCGGCGAGTCGCACCTCCCCGACCGTTTGGGAGGCGCCGTCGAAGTGCACCGTCACGGGGCCCGCCCCCACCGCGGCGACCCCCCGCGGAAGCTCGGCCTCGTCCATCGACTAGACCGGCTCGTAGACACCGTACGTCGCCTCGAGCGTCGCCCCGCCTTCGTCGAGCCAGTTGCAGTTGCAGACCGCTTCGGGCCTCGCGCACCTCGGGCACGTGGCCCGCTCGAGCACGAGCCCGAGCGGTCGGCGGCAGCTGCGGCATTCCCGCGCTCGCGCGCACCGTGGGCATCGGGCGAGGTCGGAGGTGATGATCGACGAGCAGTACCGGCACCGTACGGGGTCGCTCGGGGTGAACGGACGAGGCCCGACGGCGGCTCCGCGTTGCGCGATCACGCGCTCGGCGACGGCGGAGTCCTCGCTGCCGAAGGTGCCGCGCACGGTGGTCGCGCGAGGGTCCGGGGCGATCGCGGCGAGGAAGACCACGACGACTCCCAGCGGGGCGAGGAAGAACCCGGCCTCCTGCTCGAGGTCGAGCACTTCGTGGTCGAGGGTGGCCAAGGGGTACGCCGCGAGCGCGAACCCCGCCGCGAGGATCCCGATCCCAATGTAGGCCATCGAACGGTTCATGCGACCAGGGGACCGGGAGCCGGGGTGAGAGACAGCCTCGGCGGGCCTCTTAAGCGAGCGTCCCGTCGCTCGCGGGGCGTCGGGCCTTTAACGCCGGGGCCGTGAGGTCCGCATGGCCAATCCTACCGCCACGCTCCGGACGACGCTCGGCGACGTGCGCCTCGAACTGTACCGGGAGCAAGCCCCGAAGACCGCGGGAAACTTCGTGACGCTCACCAAGAAGGGGTTCTACAACGGGCTCACGTTCCATCGGGTGATCCCGGGGTTCATGGTCCAGACCGGCTGCCCGCGCGGCGACGGCACCGGGGGACCGGGCTACGAGATCCCCGACGAATTCGCCCGCGGGCTCCGGCACGATCGCCCCGGGGTCGTCTCGATGGCGAACGCCGGCCCGAACACCGGCGGGAGCCAGTTCTTCATCACCCTCGGGCCGACCCCGTGGCTGGACGGCAAGCACGCCATCTTCGGTCAGGTGCGAGGCGGGCAGGATGTCGTCGAGCGCATCGCCGCCGTCCCGCGCGACGCCAACGATCGACCGCGCACCCCGGTCCGGATCGCCGAGGCGACCGTCACCGGGGCCTAGCCTGGACGTCGTCGGGTCGCCGCCCCTGTCGGCGGTCGGCACGCGACGTATTAAGTGTCGGAACGGTTGGGGCGGTCCGTGCCCGGCGCCGTTCCGATCGGTCCCCTCGCGGAGATGCTGGGCGGCGTTCCGATCTTCTCGTCGCTGCCCGATCGCCACCTCCGCTCCCTGGCCAAGGAGCTCCAGATCCAGGACGCCGAGCCCGGTCGCACGATCGTGCGACGCGGGGAGAGCGGGCTCGGCTTCTACATCGTCCTGTCGGGCGAGGCCGAGGTCCGGCGCGGCACGCGCCGGCTCGCGACCCTCAATCGGGGCCAGTTCTTCGGGGAGATGTCGCTCCTGGACGGAGGCCCTCGTTCGGCCGACGTCGTAGCGACGCAGCCGACGGTCCTCGGCGTCCTGTCGCGCTGGGAGTTCGTGGCGTTCGCCGACACCCATCCGGGCATCTATCCCGGCATGCTCAAGGAGTGCGCCCGTCGCCTGCGCGAGACGGACCAGAAGCTCTCCGAATAGTCCCGCGACCCGCGGGAAGAGCGTTCCGGGGGCCGCGCTCGCGCGACCCGACCTTATCGGTGGGGCCGGCGTAGGGGGCGCGCCCGGGAGCGGGTCCGCGCCATGACGTTCTCCACGCGCTGGGCGCTCCGGACGTTCCTCCTCGGCTTCCTCATCGAGGCCGCGACCGAGGCCTACCAGTTCGTCTCGACCGCCGGGTCCGAGCGGTCGGCGTGGATCGGGTTCTACTACCTCGGGCTCGTGACGACGGGCCTCGGGTTCTACCTGATCTACCGGGGCCGGCACGAATGGACCGAGCTGCATCGGCACCGCCTGCGCCGCGGCCACCGTCTGATGGGCGCCGCGATCGGGATCTTCGTCGCCTCGGCGGCAACGCTCGCTGCGATCGCCTACTACCTCGGTCCGACGCACACCGGTGGGGCGCCGGGATGGTCGGTGGCGCTCGTCGGCGGGCTCGTCGCCCTCGCCCTCGGGAATTTTTTCCTGAGCCTCGTCCTTGTCGTCCTCGAGCTCCTCGGGCCGCTCGGTAAGGTCCTCGCCTGGACCGCCTGTGCCTGGGCGTTGGGCGTGGCGGTCCTCACCGGTCTCGTCGTCGGCGAGAGGTTCGGAACCTTGCTCCACGAGTTCTTTACCAACCCGTTGGGCCTGATCGTCGGGTTCGCGCCCCTCGCGTTCGTCCTCTCGCCCCTGTGCGTAGCCTATGCGCTGTATGCGGCGGCGTACTGGGACGCGCTCCGACGGCTCCCGGGACGGGGGTCCCCGGCGCCCCCATGATCCGTCTCGAACCGATGGACGACGCGGGGTTCCGCGCGTTCCTCGAGCGCATCGTCCCCGCCCGCGCGGAACGGTGGGTCCGTCGCGGGCTCTGGACGGCCGATCGGGGGCTCGCGACGAGCCGGCAGGAATACGCTAGCCTGTTCTCGCAAGGCCGCTCTACGCCGGGCCACTACTTCGCGAACGTGGTGGAGTCGGCACGGGGGAAGATCGTCGGCGAGGCGTGGTACCACGCCCGCGAGGCGGGCGGCAAGGTGCAGTTCTGGATCCAGTGGATCAGCATCTGGCCCGAGCACCGGCGCAGGGGGTACGCCACCGACGTCCTCCGCCAGCTCGAGGCGACGGCCCGCGGGATGGGAGCCGAGTCGCTCCGGTTGAGCGTCTGGGCCGACAACCCCGGAGCCCTCGCCCTCTACCGGAAGGTCGGCTTCGAGGTCGCCCGGATGGACCTGGTGAAGCCCGTCGCCCCAGCGGGCGAGCCGTCGGCGTAGCGGCGCACGGCGTCCTCGCCTAGCACGGGCGCGCGATCCGGGCGCGGCCCGGAGATCGTTCGCCGACCGGGCCGGAAGTCCGGCGCGAGGGAGCGGTCGGTCAGGCCAGACTGCCGGCGTTCAGGGCGCTCTCCACGAGCCGCTTCTCGATCACCGCGATCCCCTCGGAGACCGCGGATTTGCTTCGGTTCAGTTTTCGGGAGAGCTCGGTCAGCGAGATCCCCCGGGGCACCGCGAAGTACCCCTCGGCCATCGCCCGGGTGAGAAGCTCCTGCTGCGACTCCGTCAGCATCGGTAGGTGGCTGCGCAACGGCCCTCGGCGTACCGAGATCACCTGAACGCCCTCATCGGCCCGCCTCGCGTGGTCGAGGACCTTGCGAAACTCGGCGTAGCGGCTCACGACCTCCCAGGTGAGGAACCCCGCCTGGATCTGGAGGGGGAACTGCAGCGGGAGGTGGAGGGTGCGGAGCAGGTAGATCACCGGAGGATTGCGGTACTGGATCCGGTAGAGGCATCCCGCGCCGACGGCCGCGAGCGGCTCGACGCGGACGACGTCCGAATGCGAGGCGATCTCACCGGCCCACACCCCCGGGGCGCCTCCGATCCAGTAGTCGGAGACGGAGACGTCGGCGGTGACGTCCGTCCGGTTCAACACCTCCAGTCGGACGTCGGGGTGACGGGTCGAGAACGGTCCGGTCCAGATCCGGGGCGGGATCCGGACCTTGAGCTTGGCGACGAGGAGCCGGGAGGACCCGGCGTCTTCGTCGAGCGCTCGAAGTCGGGCTAGGGTCGCCTCCGAAGGTCGAGCCCTCGACGACCGCCCTGGGGGCAACTCGCCCGGACCTCCTGGGCCTCGCCGTACGGAACGTGTGCGGGCGACCACTGTCGCGGTCCCGGCCACCGGAGCGGCCCATGCGCCGGCGTGGGGATATATCCTCCGCCGAGGCCGAGGCCGACGCCTCGTGCTCGGGGCGCACGGGCGCGGATCCCCGCGAAGCCTCCGCGGCAGCCGAACCCGTTCGGTTCGGCGAAGCGGTTCGGGGGGGGGCGTAAGGCGGGGTGACTCCTCTACCGTACTCGGAAGCGCCATGCCCGCTCAGACGAATCTCGACGCCCCCCCAGCGGGAACCTGCACCGGCTGTTCGCGCGATGCCTCGGCCGAATCCCCCCGCGGATCGCTCCCAGCTCTTTCCTCGCGGGAGATTCCGCGGAGATCAGCATGACGCCCGGCCTGCCCGACCCGTACTCCAAGACGAGGACCCGCGTTCCGGCTCCCGGTCCCGCCTCGCCGGCGGTGCTCGTGTACGGTACCTCCCGGCCGATGGTGAGCCTCCTGCTCTACGCCGTCGCCGCGGAGTCCGTTCCCCTCTTCCACTGGTTGGATGTCCGGTCCTCGTCGGAGTCGCTCTCGGAGTGGGACCCGGCCAAGCTGGGATGGCTAGATTCGCGCTACAGCTGGGTCGCGGATCCGGGGGTCGGCCTCGCTCCGGACAACGCCCCGGCCAACGCCGCGATCTTCGAGCTGATCCGGTCCGACGAGCCGCCGGAGGTCCTCGGCAAGCTGACCGAATTCCTGCGGCTTCCTCCGACGATCCAGGACATCCTCGCGGCGATGTCCCCCGCGGCCGGACCGAACCTCCTCGCCGTCGCCAACGTCGACCGGGTCTCCGGGGCGATCCCCGACGCGGCCCTCGGCCCCATCCTCGCGGCCTTCGCGTCGCTCCGCTGCTCGCTCATGGTCGGATACGCCGGGCCCACCCCTCCGCGGACCGGCGCCTTCGCCACGGTCCTGCGTATCGAAGGCGGCCCACCGTCCGCGTGGCGCGAGGCCCAGGTGCACTTCGAGAAGGGGAAGGTCGTGGAGCCCGCGCGCCCGGGCGAGGGCGTGCTGTGCTCGAAGTTGCCGTTCGTCGAACGGGTCTTTCAGCGGGCGGTACGATAATCGATCGCCCGGGGAGACGGTGCGATGAGAGGCCGCAGCTCCGGCAGACGAAGCGCGGTGCCGGCCCCTCGCAGCCGGAGCCGATCGCCGGCGCCACTCCGGCGAAGCCCTAGCTCGGTGGTCCCCGCGCCCCCATCACGTTCCACCCCTCGCGAAGATCGGTTGCTGCTGGCGACCTTCACGGTGCGCGTCCCAGACACGACCTGGTTCGGCCCGTTCTCTCGACGGCATCCCGGCCTGGCCATCGAGATCCTCGGTAGCCGGAGGTCGGGCTCGCACGCGATCGTCGCGGACCTCTGGATCCAAGGCGTCCCGCCGGGACTCTGGACGCGAGAGATCGCCACGTACCCGGATGTGGGGGGTGCCGAATGCCTCACCGGAGTGGGAGACGGGGCGCTGTACCGGGCACGGATCCGGACTCCCCCTGTCGTCGACCTCTACCGCCGACTGAGGATGCCCCTCCCGTACCCGATCCGGATCCGGGGCGGGTCCGTGCGGTGGGAGGTGGTCGCCCGTCGTGCCGAGTTCGTCACGCTCCTCGCGTTCGCCCGCAAGGTCGACCCCAGGACCCGGGTGACCTGGACCCGCACGGTCCCGCTGCGCTCTCATCTCCCTGTCCTCACGACCCGGCAGAGGGAGCTCCTGCACGCGGCCATCGAGTCCGGATACTTCGCGAGTCCCCCCAAGATCAGCCTGGGTGAGCTCGCCCGAGCCTCGGGACGCGGCAGGGTGGCCACCTCGAAAGTGCTCGCCCAGATCGAGGAGAGGTTGCTTGGGAGCGCACTACGGGAACCGATCCTAAGCGCTCGACGGCCGGCGCCCGCGGACGCGGGCGGTGCCTAGCGGAGTCGCACCACCTGTTGCCGGCCGAGCGGCACGATCCGCGAACCTCGCCCGAATCTCGTCCGCTGCGGCCCTGCGACGGGCCAGGAGGGGGTAAGCGCCACGGCCCAGCACCTCCGGGCCAGGGCCGACGGGCTCAAGCTCCGAGGGCCAGCGCTGCGAAGTACGCCGCGAAGGCGGCCATCACCCCGAACGATACCAGCACCGTCGCGCGCTCAACGACCGGGGAGCGACGGGCGCCGGCGTGGAGGGCCCACGGGAACACGATGACCCAGATCGCGATCGCCCCGAAGAGCCCCGCGAACAACGCGACCCCTCCCAGGTAGGCGAAGGCGAGCCCGGCCGACAGCCACCATACGATCTGGAACGGGTTGGAGACGCCGAGGAGCAGCGCGGTCGAATAGGTCCGGATCTCGCGCACGGGGGCCCCTTCGGGGTTCGGTCGCTGGGTGACGAGCCGGTAGGCAAACACTCCGAGCACCCCGGCACCGACCCCCTCGAGCTCCCGGGAGACCGAGTGCAGATCGACGAGCGCGGAGAGCGAGAAGACCGCCAGCCCGAGGACCGCATCGGCGCTCATCGCGCCGAGCCCCGCGATCGTCCCGAGCCGCCGCGATCGGACCGCGAGGGTCGCGATGTAGGCGTTCATGGGGCCGGGAGGGATGGTGAGCGAGAATCCGAGGAGCAGCCCGACCAGGAGATCGTAGAGGACGCTCATCGACCCGCCCGCGGGCCGTCGCAACGGCGGGCCCTCGCTCGGCTCGGCGTCCCGGGACCCGACGACCGCTGTCGGCAGTTACTTAGCGGGTCGGCCGTTCCCGGCGTTGTTCCACGGGTCGGGTAGGGGATGGCTTCACCGAGGAGTCGACGCGCGCCGGGGCGCCTTCGGGGCCTGCTCTCGGGATTCCTCGCCCTGGCGATGCTCGCCTCCGTCGGTGCCGTTCTCGCGTCGATCACGTTCCACCCTTCGCCTGCATCCGCCTCATCGGGCCGCGCAGAGGGACCGGCGGCGTCGCCCACGCTCCTCGTCTCGCCAGCGTCCGGACCCGTCGGGACCCTCGCCGCGGCCGAGGGGACGGGCTTTCCCGCCTCCTCCAAGGTCACGGTCACGTGGAGCTTTACCTCGACGTCCGTTTGCTCCGCGCTCGCCCAATCGTCCGGCACGTTCGAGTGCGAATTCGTCGTTCCCGCCAGTCCTTCCGGGGCTCGATCGCTCACGGCCGCGAACGGCTCGACCGCCGCGTCGACGTCGTTCACCGTCGTGCCCGAGCTCACCGCCAACCCGACCTCGGGGCCGGCGGGTACGTCCGTCACGTTCAACGCGACCGGGTTCGACGCGAGCGCCGCCCTCGACGTCGCCTGGCAAGGTGGCACCGTCCTCGCCTGCACCGGCCGAACCAACGGCGACGGAGGTTCGCCCTCGTGCACGTACGTGATCCCGGCGGGCACGACCACGGGAGGCCCGTACCCGTTCACTGCGAGGGATGTGAACGGGAGCACCGCTTCGGTCAACTTCACCGTCACCTACACCCCCCGACTGGAGGTGAGTCCGACCTCGGGCACGGTCGGAACCGTGGTCACGATCACCGGCTCGGAGTTCGCGGCGGGGACCTCGGTCACGGTGACGTGGGATTCCGCAGCGACGGTCGCCTGCACCGAGATCGCGAATTCGACGGGGAGTTTCAGTTGCCCGTTCACGGTACCGTCGAGCCCCGAAGGGATCCAGACGCTCACGGGCGTCGACCCGGACTCCGGCACGGGGGTCGCCGTCTTCGCGCTCGTCGCCGGGCCGGCACCGGCCCCGTCGTCCACGACCGGCGGCGGGTTCCTGGGCCTTTCGGCGCCCGCGGCGTACGGTCTCGTGGCTGGACTGGTCGCCTGGGGAGGGATCGGCACGTTCGCCGCCGTCTGGTACGGGCGAGGTCGCCGGCCGCCGCGAACGGCGGCCCCGGACCGTGCGGCGCCGAACGAGCCTCCGGGTTGAAAGGGGACCCGGCGTGGGTCACGGCTCGGACCGAAGTCACGGGCGACGGCCGAACCCGAGCCAGGGCTCGAGCTTCGCCGAAGATCTAGGTGCGAGCCCGAAGGGCTCGCGGGACCGTGCGCCCTTACGCGCCAGCCACTGGAGGGACTTGAACCCCCGACCTGCTGATTACGAATCAGCTGCTCTGCCAACTGAGCTACAGTGGCATCCGCCAGGGCCCTTGCCCCGTTTTTCATAAGGTTGGCTCGCGCCCCCGGGGAGAGCCCCGATCGCGGCGGGTCCGATCTCCTCGTACGGACCGGAGGTCCCGCCCGCTTGCTCCCCGGAGACTTCCGTCAGAGGGCGCCCCCGGGCGCGTCGTGGGTGGCTCTGCCGTCCGATGGACGAGTCGCGCGGCGTCCCGGGACCTTCCGCCGGCAGTCTGTCGAGGTAGGGGGTCGGAGCGAGGCGACGGCTGGGGGGCGGACCTGGCTCGTCGTCCCGAGGGGCGCCGCTAGTGGAAGATCAGGTTCACGATGCCGGAGTAGTGGCTCCCCGGGAGCGTCAGCGTCAGGTTGAGCGTCCCGTTAGACTGCACGCCGCCCGTGTACCCAGCGATCGGCCCGGGTAGCTGCACGTCCTCGACGCCGAAGCCGCTCGAATTGGTCGTCACCCCGTGCAGCGTGCAGGACGTGGTGTTGTTGTTCGGTACGAGGAGCGAGAGGGGGACCGACGAACCGGTCGAGGCGTTGAAGCCGGAGTAGCTGATCAGATAGACATTGAGGCCGCAAACATCGTCGGGAGCGTAGATGTTGAGGGTGGTCACGTCGACGGTCGTGTAGTAACCGTAGATCGCGAGCGCGGCGATCACCACCACCACGATCAGAAGAATGATGAGGACGATCCGAAGGCCCCGACGGCGGGGGCGCGGGGGCCCGGCGCTCGCGGGGGCGGGGATCGGAGGAGGCGCCGCGGGGGGGCCGATCGGTGCGCTGGCGGCTAGGGGCGTGCCCCCGCTCCCGCCCCCGGACGCGGGCACCGAGCGACCGCAGTACGCGCAGAACTGCGCCCCCGCGGGGAGGGGGGCTCCGCACCCCATGCAGAACTGGGACGCCACGTCCGGGGTGAACACGACGGGCGGATTACGATTCGTCCCGAGATCCTCGCGGGGCTCGCCGACGTCGGGAGCGGCGCGAGTTCGATCCGAATCGGAGCTAGGACGGCCCCTGGCCGGAGGGCCCGGTCGCCTCCAGCGCCTCGCGAAGGTCGCGGAGGAGGTCCTCGGTCTCCTCGAGGCCGAGGGCAAGCCGGACGAGGCCAGTGTCGATCCCGCGCCGGGTGAGCTCGTCGCCCCGGAGGTGCCGGTGGGACGTGTCGACCGGCACGCTCGCGAGGCTCTCGACCCCTCCGAGGCTGGAGGCGACCTGGACGATCGTGAGGTGGTGGAGGAACCGCTCGACCGCGGCCCGGCCGCCGCGGAGCACGAGCCCCAGGACCCCGCCCCGTCCCCGCATCTGGCGCGCGGCGATCGCCTCCTCCTCGGGACTGCCGTTCCCGGGATAGTGCACGGCCGCGACGGCCGGATGCCGGGCGAGCGCCTCCGCGACGACCCGGCCGCTCTCGTTCGCCCGCTCGACGCGCAGGGGAAGGGTCCGGAGGCTCCGCTGCAGGAGGAACGCGGCGAACGGGTCGAGGGGCGTGCCGAGGACCCGCTTCGGATCGATGCGCCGGAGGAGGCGCGCCGGCCCCACCACCGCCCCGCCCAGGAGATCGGAGTGCCCCCCGAGGTATTTCGTCGCACTGTACAGCACGAGGTCCGCCCCGTGCTCGAGCGGCCGCTGGTTGATCGGGGTGGCGAACGTGTTGTCGACGGCGAGGATCGCCCCGACTCGGTCCGCGGCCTGCGCCCACCGGGCGAGGTCGTGCACGCGCAGGCACGGGTTCGTCGGCGTCTCGAGCAGCACGAGGCGGGTCGCCCGGGGGAGGTGGGCCTCCGGCGACCTCGCCTCGAGGTCGGACAGCTCGGTGACCTTCACCCCGAACGGGCGGGCGAAACGGGCGAGGAGGTCGGTCGTTCCACCGTAGACGTCGGTCAGCGCGACGAGCTCGTCGCCCGGCCGAACGAGCGAGAGGACCGTGGAGGCGATCGCCCCCATGCCCGAGCCGAACAGCGCCGCCGCCTCGGCCCCCTCGAGGTCGCGCAGGGTCTCGGCGGCCCCGTCGACCGTCGGGTTGTCGTTCCGACTGTAGAGGTGGACCTCGCCGGCGTCCCGGGCCTCCGAGAACGGGGCCGGGTACTGGAACGTCGACGTCTGGTAGATCGGTGGGACGATCGACCCCGCGTTCCGGTCCCGCAACGTCCCCGCGTGCACGGCCCGCGTCGCCGGGCCGGCCCACGGGGGCACGGGGCGGAACGCCCGCTCGCGCCGCCGGTCCTCGGGAGCGCGGTCGTCGCTCACGGGGGCGTCGGCCGGGAAGGCGCGGGACCGCTCGCCCGCAGGAGCCTCAGGCGGCCAGGAGCGCCCAGCTCGTCTAAGTGGTGGGCGACCGCGGGCGGCACCGCCTCCCGCCAGCCCCGGTCGTCCGCGAGCTGGCCGCGAATCTTCGCCCCCTCGTAGCGGTCGCGCTCGACGAGCGCGGGGTGCTCCACGGCGTACCCCGCCCGCTCGAACAGGGCGGTCGTCAAAGGATTGTTGGCGTAGACCCGGTCGAACGGCGGGAGGAGCCCTTCGAGGTAGCGGACCCAGAGGGCATGCCGCTGGATGTCGGGGATCGGGACGATCTCGATCCGACCGAGGTGGGCCTCGTCCACGGCACGCTCGATCATCTCGAACCGCTCCCCCGCGGTGAACGGATTCTCCCAGGTGTACGACTGCTCCGCGCTCCCGATCCCGAGGAGGAGGGGCGCGTCGGGTCGCTCCGAGCGCACGCGACGGGCGACCTCGAGGTGGCCGCGGTGGAACGGCTGGAAGCGGCCGACGAGCAGCCCCCGCACGACCCGCGATATCACTCCGGGGTCAAATCCTCCACGTCGTCCAGGAACTCGTCGATGTGCGGGCACCGCGCCGTGAGGTAGTGGCGGCAGTGCTCGCAGTACCGGTCGTTCGCCGTCGGCCGGAGCGAGCGGTTGAACTCGTAGCACGGGCGGTCGAAGAACTTCCGGTCGTCCGGCTCGGCCTCCGCGGCCCCGGCGGGGCGCGACGGGCCCGCCGCGTGCGGCGGGATGCGGTACGGCCCCTTCACGATCCCGCGGGCCGGCCGGTCGGGGCGGGCGGGGGCAGCTCCTCCCCCGTGCGGCTGGTCGCGTGGACCATCGCCGCGAGGCGTCCCAGGAGCGACTCCTTCTTCGCTCCCTGGCCGACGAGCGCGTGGGTGAGGACATCGCGGAGCGTCCGGACGGGGATCACCTCGACCTGGTCGCGGTAGCGGGTCTCCAGGACGAGGTCCTCGACGTTGTCCGCGGGCACGAGGACCCGGCGGATCCCCGAGTCCGCGGCCGCCTCGACCTTCGCCGTGACGCCGCCGACCGGCAGGACCTGGCCCCGGACGCTGAGCGAACCGGTCATCGCGACCGACTGGTCGACCGGCACCCCTTCGAGGGCGCTGATCACGGCGGTGGCGATCGAGACCGACGCGCTGTCCCCCTCGACGCCGTCGGAGGTCCCGACGAACTGGATGTGGATGTCGTAGCGCGAGATGTCCTCGCCCGTGTACTTCTTGATGAGGGCGCTCACGTTCTGGACCGCCTCGCGGGCGATCTCGCCGAGCTTGCCCGTCGCGACGACGACCCCGCCGTCGCGGGTCTGGGCCGGCGTGACCTCCGCGACGATCGGGAGCACGATCCCGGAGAACTCCGCCATCCCCGTCTGCGCGTTGATCGCCGCGAGGCCGTTCACGACCCCGACGGCCGCCCCCTCGGTCGAGAACATCCGGTACTCCTTGCGGCGCTCGATGTACCGGTCGGCGATCTGCTGCTCGAGCGAGCGGCTCGCCTTCTTCGCCTTCACCACCTGCTCGGCGTGGACGACCGGCACCCCGTCGGCGAGCGCGATGTCCCCGGCGACGCGGACCAGGCCCCCGAGCTCGCGCAGGCGCAGCGTCAGCTGGCCGGAGCGGCCGCTCCGCCGCTGGGCCTCCCGGAGGATCTCCAGGATGGCGCCGCGGTCGAAGTGGGGGATCTTGCGGTCCTTGTGGACCTCCTGCGCGATGAACCGAACGAGCTTCTCCCGGTTCTCAGGGAGGTCGGGCATCGTCGTCTTGACGTAGAGCTCGTAGCCGTAGCCGCGGATCCGCGAGCGCAGCGCCGGGTGCATCGCCTGGACGCTGTCGACGTTCCCCGCGGCGACGAGGACGAAATCGCTCGGGACCGGCTCGGTCTTCACCATCGCCCCGGCCGAGCGCTCCGACTGCCCCACGATCGGGAACTTCCGCTCCTGGAGCGCCGTGAGCAGCGAGTGCTGGCTCTCGATCTTGAGCAGGTTGATCTCGTCGATGAACAGCACGCCGCCGTTCGCCTTGTGGATCGCGCCGACCTCGACACGATCGTGGGGCGGGGTCTCGAGACCGCCCGACTGGAACGGATCGTGCTTCACGTCGCCGAGGAGGGCCCCGGCGTGGGCGCCGGTGGCGTCGATGAACGGCGGCTTCTCCTCGGGCGAATGGGAAACGAGGAGCTTCGCCACCCCGTTGCCCGCGTCGGACCGCCCGCCCGAGAACCGCGCGAGGGCGTAGATGAAGACGACGATCAGCACCCCGAGCAGCAGGGCGGTGAGGTCCCCCGTCTTGAGCACGATGTAGAGCACGACCGCGAACACCGCGAGCGACAAGGCGACGAACAGGATCGTCCGCTGCTCCTTCTTCTGGGCCGCCTCGAGCTTCTGGGCGGCGACGATCTCCTTGCCCTTGCCCGCCGGGACGACCCGGATCTTCGGCTCGTTCGGGTCCTCCCCGTTCGGGTAGGCGAGGATGTCCTGGAGCTGCTCGCGAGGCAGGAAGTCGACCATCGCCCGGGCGAGCATGCTCTTGCCGGTCCCGGGCTCGCCGATCAGCATCATGTGGCGCTTCTGGGTCGCCGCCTTCCGGGCGACCTCGACCGCGTCGTCCTGGCCGATCACCTGGTCGAGCAGCCGGGGCGGCACCGGGACGTCCGCCGTGGAGTCGTGCGGGAGCGACTTCGCCCAAGCCTCGAGCTCGGCGGGCGGCGGGGTATCTCGGGTTTCTTGAGATGCGGTGCCCGCTCCCTCTGCCATGGTGGCCTCTCGGTCCCTCGAGGATCCCGTTCGGCCTGTCCAATTCTAACGGTTGGCGGTATAAATGCTCCTAGCGGCGAAAACGCCACCGGCTGGCGCGCTCGGGAACGGTCCGCGCGGCGTCCGCCGTCGCGGGGTGGCCCCGGCGTCGGCGGCCCGTTATCTAAGCCGCCGGGCTCGGCGGGCGCGTTCGATGACCGTTCGACTCGACGGTAAGCCGGTCGCGGAGGCGATCGACCGGGAGACCCGGACCGTCCTTGCGGCCGAGCGCACGGGCGCCCCCGCGCCGTCGCTCGTGAGCCTCCACCGAGGCGTGCCGAGCCCATTCCGGATGTACCTGCGGCGCCAAGCTCGAGCGGCCGCGGCGCTCGGGATCGCGTTCCGCGAAGAGTCGCTCGCGCCGAGCGACGGCCCCACCGAGCTCGTCGCGCGCGTGCGCTCCCTGGACCGTGACCCCTCCGTGCACGGCGTCCTCCTCGAGCATCCCCTCCCACCCCCGTACGACTTCCTCCGCGCCGTCGACGAGCTTCGCCCGAGCAAGGACGTGGACGGCGTCGGCACGCGCAACCTCGGTCGGTTGGTCGCCCAGCGTCCGGTCCAGGTGCCGGCCGTGGCCCGCGCCGCCTTCGCGATCGCCCAGCACTACCGCCTTCCCCTCGACGGGGAGAGGGTCGTGGTGCTCGGTCGGTCCGAGACGGTGGGACTCCCCCTCGCCCTCCTTCTCGCCGAGCGCCCGCCGGGGGGGAACGCGACGGTCACCGTCGTCCACTCCAAGACCCGGGACCTCAGGGCGGCGCTCGCGGGGGCGGCCACCGTGTTCTCCTGCGTCGGCCAACCGGGCCTCCTCCACCGGGGGAACGTACCGCAAGGGACGCACGTCGTCGATGTGGGCCTCGCGAGCGTGCCGGATCCGGAGCGGCCGGGATCGCTCCGGGCCGCGGGCGACGCCGACCCCGAGGCGCTCGAGGGGTGGGCCGGCTCGCTGACCCCCGTGCCGGGGGGCGTGGGCCCCGTCACGGTCGCCGAACTGATGTCCAACGTCGCCCGCGCCTGGCGGACCTTGGTGCGGGGCGAGGAGGCCGCGTGAGCCGCGCCGGGAGGGCACGGCCCGCCTCCGGGTCGTTGCCGGCCCCGCTGCGGTGCCGGGACTGCCCGCTCTGGTACGGTGCCGAGGACGACGGCTGGGGACCGTGCTCGATCAAGCACCAGCGCGGGGACGAGCGCTACCTCACCTGGGGTGGGCACGCCTGCGACGAGGATTACACCCCGCCGACCGACGCCGAGGCCTGGGATCGCGCCCGGGCATTGAGCGGCTCCCGCTCGACCTCGAGGGCGTCCGCCGTAGGGTACTCCTCGACCTCGAACGCCGGTGCGGGGACCCGCCGCGCCACCCGCCGCAAGAGGCCCGGCGCGAGCTCGAGGCGCGCGCGGCCGGGGACCAGACGGTAGCTTCCGGGTCGGAGCCCCGCGCGCCGCACCATCCCGTCGGCCCAACCCGCGAGATCCGTCGTATCGCCCGCCTCGATGACCCCGAGGCGCACCGTGCCGTCCGTGGTCCTCTCGGCGAACGACGGTGCGGTCCGCTCGGCGCGCCGGAGGAGGCGCTCCCGCAGCTGGACGCCGTCCTTGAAGCGGGAGGAACAGTAGTGGACCGGCACGGACAGACGCATCTCGCCCACGATCCGCTCGGCGATCGCGCGGCTGCCGACGACCCCCCAGCCGTTGCGGGGGTCCTGCCGGAACCCGCGCTCCCGGAGCAGCTGCTCGTTCGTCTCGGAGAACTCGAGCTCGTTCAGGTTCACGAAATCGATGCGGAGCGCTTCCAGGGCCCGGAGCAGCCGACGCAGCTCCCGCTCTTTCCCGGGGATCACGGGGATCTCGACCCCGCGCCGGAGCCCCCAGGTCGGCGCGCGCACGAGGATGTCCCGGTACGCGCCGCCCCCGCCCGAGAGGGGGCCCCACAGGTAGTGCGGGATGTGCAGGCGCACCTCGTCCAACCCCGCGCGAGCCAGGCGCTCGAGCTTCGCGGGGTGGGGTTCGTGCGTGTAGAGGTGGATATCGTGCTCGGGCCCGAACGCCCCCTTGAGCAGGCGGACGTAGTGCTCGACCCGGTCGACGACCCCGAGCGGGTCGCCGCCGGTGATCCCGGTCCCGCCGGCCCCGATCGCCCGGGCCTCGTCCAGCACGTCGTCGTCCGCCAGGACCCGCCGCTCGTTCGCGTAGACGACGTCGATCTGGTTGCGTGCGGGCGAGACGGGGCAGTAAAAGCAACGGAACCGGCAGAGGCCCGTGACGAACAGCACGAGCTTGCGCCCCTCGGCGCACTGCGTGCACGCGGGCGAGAGCTGGCCGCGGTAGCTCGACGCCATCGGCAACGGGTGGAGGTCCCGGACGTCCATCGTTCGGAGCCCCGTATCCGTCCTCTCGACCTCTAAGCGTTTCGGGGACCCCGGACCGGGTCCGCCACGGTGGCCGGACGCCACCACGTGAGGTGAGGGTCACGCCCGGGGCGTAGCCTCAAATCCCCCGCCCGGCTGGCCGCCGCCGTCCGAGAGGCGAATCGCGATGGAGATGCAACCCGGCCAGATGGCGTACGATCGGGCGAGCACCGTCTTTTCCCCCGACGGGCGGCTGTTCCAGGTCGAGTACGCCCTGCAGGCGATCCAGATGGGGGGGACCGCGGTCGCGGTCACCTACGACGGCGGGATCGTCTTCGTCGCGTACCGGAACCTCCCCGTGAGCTCCCTCGCGGAGGCGGGCTCGATCGAGAAGAGCTTCGCGATCGACACCGGTCTCGGCTGCGTCACGGCCGGTCTGATCGCCGACTCGCGCGTCCTGGTCGAGTTCCTGCGCGTCGAGGCCCAGCGCCACCGTCTCACCTACGGGGAGTCGATCTCCCACACGATGCTCGGGCACGCCCTGGGGACGCTGCTCCAGCAGTACACCCAGTTCGGCGGGACCCGCCCGTTCGCCGTCTCGCTCCTCCTGGGTGGCTTCCAGGGTCGGACGCCGGGCCTGGTCGAGCTCGATCCGAGCGGCGCGACGATCGGCTGGAAGGCCTACGCGATCGGTCGCAACCGACGCGCCGTGGCCGACTACCTCGAGGAGAAGATCGGGGAGAAGCTCAC
>JASHQF010000029.1 GCA_030037695.1 Thermoplasmata archaeon | reverse complement strand
AACGAACCAAGGTGAGTTGATCGTCGCCACGAAGACGACCAGCGAACCGCCGACGGCGCTCGCGGCGCCCTGAGCGAGGAGGAGGCCCCAGCTCATGAGAAATTCGTTCACGAGGACCAGGGCGGCGAGCAGGACGGCTGAAGCCGGCCCTAACGGCACCGGACCATCGCCGAGGGCCGTCGCCGGGTTCGCCGTTCCCCGGCCCCGCAGGAGCGCTGCTAGGAGGGGGACCACCGTCGCGACCATGAGCAGTCCGCTGACGGCGATTCCCGCGACGAGGCTGCCAAGCGACGGGGAGGTCAGGTAGACGACGGCGGCGATCCACATCTCGCCCATCATCGCGAGCAGGTACAGCGCGACCCACGATCGGGCGCGGCTGCGGGCGTCGACGACCGCCCGGACAAGGAGGGCGGTCGCGCCTGCCATGAGGGCGGCGACGAGGACGAGGCCGATCGCCGGGGGGTCCATCGGTGAGGGCAGCCTCCCGCGGACTTGAGCCCTGCCTCGAGTTATAGACGCGCCGTACTTACCTACTACAACTTACGTAGGAACTTGGAGGGGCGCGCCTTAGGGGCCCTCGGCTACCGGGCCTCCTGACGCCGTTCGCGGTCGCTCGATGCCCGGCGAGGCGGGGGGACCGAACCGATCGGGACCGATCGCGGCCCCGAGGAACGCCACCATCTGGACGATCAACGACAGGGCGAACAGGTCGGCGTTCGACAGCTCGACCCAGACGTAGAGGCCGCCCGCCATGAGCGCAAACGACACGAACAGTACGACCAGGTACTGGCCCGCCGGAGCCGAGATCTCGACCCCGCGGACGGACGCGCTCAAGAGCCACACCACGGCCCACGCCATCAGCCCGCTCGCCCCGATCGTGGCCGCGACGAGCCAGGGCACCCCCGGTAGGGTGGGGGGTGAACAGAGCATGATCGCCGGCTGGAGGACGAGCAGCCGACGCATGAGCGGTGGAAATCGCGGGAGGAAGAAACCCAGGGTAAGGACCATCTCGAACGCCATGGGGAAGACGAACCACCGAGAGACGACGGCCCCGGTCACGACCGCTAGCACCTGCCGGTCGCCGGGGCCGAAGCTGACCGGCAGGCTGTGCGTGACGAGGCTGAACGACCAACCCATCAGGAACTCGTTCGCGAGGACCAGCCCGATGACGGACGTCACGAAGGCCGTCCCGCGGGCCCTTGGGACTCCCGACCCCTCTACGGCGGCTTGGAACCGGGCCTCCCGCAGGAAGCCGGCGAACACCAGCATCACGCTTGCCGACATCAGCCCCGAAGCGACCCAGAGGCCGGCGGCGAGGCCCGCGCTGCCCCCGACCGCGAAATAGACGATCACGCCAAGGAACATCGCCGCCATCATGGCGAGGACGAACTGTACCACGCTCGCGGAGAGCGGCCCCGTAACGAAGACCGCCCACTTCACCGAGATCGCGGCGACCGTGGACATCCCGGCGGCCAAGCCTGCGAGAAGCCCGACCGCGAACAGTTCGGTCACGGGAGTGCCGTCCCGTATCGATCGAGCACGGGCCGGCGAGACAGGACGGGTATCTCTCCTTGTTGAAGGTGGAACCTGTTGCGTGCCCCTTGGCTGATCGGGCCGGTGGCGACTTCGGGTAGACGGCAACGCCTCCCGGAGCTCAGCGTGGGCTGCGACCCGCACCGCCGTCAGGTAGGAGAGCTCGGAACCGCGCCCGACGTGCGTCCGCGACCCTGACCAGCACGTGACGCCGGACGGCGGGAAGGCGCGCCCGTCCGGACGCATCGAACTCGCGTACGTCGTCCCACCCCGGAGGCCTGCGCGGAGCCCCGCAGCGGTCGCCTCGTCCGACCCGTTCGCCGGGTCTTCCCGCAAACCCTACAATCCGCCACAGGGTCTCCGCCCGACTTTGCAGGTGATCGGACCACGTCATCCAGCGAAGGCACCACTCAGCATCGTTCCGCGACCGAACCCGGCGCCGCAGCCCCCCGCCCATGGCAATTTTGGCGCCGCTCCCAGGGCGGTGGCCGCCGAAGTGCTGTCCCCCGATCTTGGATCGCGGTCTCGAGGGACCTCGCTCGCTGGGCGGTTATCGCCGTCCCGATCGGCATCGTCGCCGGGCTCGGCGCCGCGGCGTTCTACTCCCTCATCACGCTCGTTTCCCAGGCGTTGCTGTCGGGGCTCGCAGGGCTGACCCTCCCGACCGAGGGTACCCTGGATCCCTCTCGGTTGGTCTGGGCCAGTTCGCTGCCGCGTTTGTTCTGGATCCCCCTACTCATGGTGGGAGGCGGATTGTTCGTCGGCCTCGTGGCCTGGAAGCTGGCTCCCGAAGTTGCGGGGCACGGGACCGACGCCACGATCCGTTCGTTCCATCGTCAGGCCGGCAAGATCCGCCTTCGCGTGCCGATCCTCAAGACCCTCACGAGCGCAGTGACCCTCGGTACCGGCGGGAGCGGTGGTCGCGAAGGCCCGGTCTCCCAGATCGGAGGGGGGTTCGGGTCGGTGTGGGCCAGCCTGGTCGGACTGAGCGATCGGGACCGGCGGATCGCCCTCGCTAGTGGCATGGGCGCCGGAATCGGTGCGATCTTCCGAGCTCCCCTCGGGGGCGCGGTGTACGCGGCCGAGATCCTGTACACCGGTGACTTCGAGCCCGAGGTGTTCGTCCCCGGCATCATCTCGTCGGTCGTGGCCTACTCGGTGTACTCGTCGATCTTCGGCTTCCATACGCTGTTCGCGACGTCGGCGGCGTTCGCGAACTACGCGTTCAATCCCGAGCGGCTCCCGCTCTACCTCGTCCTCGGGATCGCTTGCGGCGCGGCCGGGATCCTCTTCACGTGGATGTACCACCGGGGGGATCGATGGTTCGGCAGCCGACGTTGGGTCCGACCGTGGGGCCCCGCCGTCGGGGCCGGCCTCGCGTCGATCGTGTTCGTCGCCAGCTACTTCCTCCTCCCTGAGAAAGGCCACTTCGCGTCGCTCTCCTCGCTCTCGATCGGGTACGGGTTCGTCCAGGTCGC
>JASHQF010000001.1 GCA_030037695.1 Thermoplasmata archaeon | reverse complement strand
AGCTCGATCCGGGTCGATTCCGTCCAGGCGACGAGGAAGAAGATCACGGCCGTGCCGACGAGGGCGACGACCGGGTTCGGGGCCCGGAGCAGGATCTGCTCCCACCCTCCGCCCGCTAACTGGGAGGCGCTGTAATGGGAGAGGAACCAGAGGGTCTTCGGGATCGTCCCGCTCGGCGGGTTGAGCGCGGAGACGGCAACGGACGGGTTCTGGGGGACCCAGTTGATCGTCCCCTGGATGATCTGCTGGGAGACGCCGGCCGCGATGAACAGCGAGATCCCGCTCCCGATCCCCCACTTGGAGACGACCTCGTCCATCAGGAAGACGAGGTAGCTGCCGAAGACGAGCTGGCTGATGATCACCGCGTCGGCGAGGGTCGTCCCGTTCCCCGGGGACGCCGCACCGAGGGAGGCGACGAGGGACGACGAGGGCGTGAGGTACCCGAACACCTGCGGGACCGCCTCGACGAAGATCATCGCGACGACGAGGACCTTCTGGGTCCCCTGGTACATCCCCTTGTCCTCGTCGTCGGTGAGGTCGAGGTCGATGATCTTCGCCCCCGTGAACAGTTGCATGATGATCGAGCCCGTGACGATCGGGCCGATCCCGAGGTGCATCAGCGTCCCCTGCGCGCCGGCGAGGATCGCGCGGTAGCTCGCGAACAGGTCGACGACCGTCGCCTGGTCGACCCCGAAGAGGTAGATGTTCGCGAGCAGGAAGTACATCAGGAGGACGCCGATCGTCCAGAACAGCTTCGTCCGGAAGTGGACGTGGCCCTTCGGCTGCGAGACCGCCGGCATCCGGCTCGTCACCGGCTTTAACCCGTAGAGCCGCGACCCCGAGCCCGTGTACGAGAGCCCGAGGTAGAGCAGGGCGAGGATGACCCCGAGGGTCACGCTGACGAGGATCAGGGCGACGAGCGTCGGCCGGTCCCAGAGCCAGACCAGCGAGAGAACCAGCGCCCCCAGGACCGCCAGAGGGATCGCCCAGCGCGGATCTCGGGGAGTCTCCTCCTCGGCCATGAAGCGGTCGGCGAGCCGACGGGCGTATTATATAGTCTTTGGCGGGCCGGCGCGCCCGCTCAAAACGGCGCCGGCCGCAACTGGTTCAACCTCCCGCCCGTACGGCCCCCCGTGCCCCGGACCGCCCGCTCTCTGGGACTCCTCTCCCCGCCCGAAGCCCGAGCGCTCTATGCCTACAACGCGCGGGTCTTCGATCGGTACGTCCGACGCGTGCGGCGCCTCCCCTGGCGCACCGCGCGCCGCCGCCGGGGGATCGGCCACGAGTCGCTGTTCGATACCCTCGTCCACGTGCTCAACGTGCACGAGGTCTGGCTCGACTACATCCTGCGCGGGCGGGCCTCGGACGCCGAGCTCGAGCGGCTGTTCGCCGACCGGAGCCGCCACCCGAAGGACTGGTCGGGGTTCCGGACGTACGCGCGCCGGGTCTGGGGGGCCGTCGAGCGGTACCTCGCCCGGGTCACGCCCCGCGATCTCGCCCAGCCGGTCCACGTCTTCTGGATGCCGGGGCGGTACGTCGCCTCCGACGGGATCCTCCAGGCGACGTTCGAGCAGGCGCACCATCTCGGGGAGATCATCGGGGCCCTCTGGCAGGACGAGACCGAGCCGCCCGAGATGACGTGGATCGGGGTGACGCGCTCGGGCGGGCGGCGGTAGCCGCCGAACGACGGCCGACCCTACGCCTTCGCGGCCGGCGGCTTCGCGGGGGCGCCCGACGGGGGCTCGCCGAGGACGGTCACCTTCTCCCGCGCGTGGCGGGAGGCATGGGCGACGAACACCTTCCACGTCCGCGACGGCGCGCCCCCGCCCAGGAGGCGGTCGATCCCGACCTTCGCGAGGTCGGCGACGAGCGTCGTCCCCTCGCGGGCGAGCGCCCCGGCCGCCTCGAGGAACGGGGCGAGCCCCTCGAGCTCGCCGACGTTCACCGACGTCGGGGTCGTGGTGACCGCGTCCGGTCGGACGAAGCCGTGGCGGCCGAAGTGGTCCGGCGCGTAGATCAGCATCGACTTGAACTTGTACTTGTGCAGCCCGGCGTTCCCGCGGCCGCCCTGCTTGCCCGCGCCCCGGCCGGCCTTGAACCCCCGACCGTGCGTCCGGAGGCCCCGGAACTTCTTCGTGCGGCTCGGCATCGGCCTAGACCATCCTCTGCACGAGCTCGTTGATCGCGCGGCCCCGGTAGCCGAGGGCGCCCCCGAGGGTGTACGGCTTCTTCGTCGAGCCCCACCCTCCCTTCGGCGCGCGCAGCCGGACCAGCGGCGCCACCCCCTCGACGCGCAGGAGCCCGCGCTCGGTCACGACGCGCGCGAGCTCGGGGACGTCGTTCACCGCCGTCACCTCGCGGAGCGTCGTCTCGGAGAGCGGGCGACCGTCGCTCGTCCGGCCCCGAGCCTCGAGGAGCGGCCCGACGATCGCGGGGTCGGCCTCGCCCCAGGTGACGTACCCCTGGACCTTCGTGAGCATCCCCTTGAACGACGGCTCCTCCGCGACGACCGTCGCGTGGTTCGGCCGGGTGAGGTGCAGGAACCTCAGCGTCTCCACGATCCCGTGCTTGGCGTGGATCGAGCCCCGGACGCGGACGATCATCCACGCCATCGTCTAGGCTCCTCCCCGGGGCGCCGGCGGGGGCGGGGGCCCGCCCCGGCCGCCG
>JASHQF010000028.1 GCA_030037695.1 Thermoplasmata archaeon | reverse complement strand
CGATGACGACCCCGGACATGGTGCCGGCGATGTCGCGTGCCGCGGCGATCGTCACCGACGAGGGTGGGATGACCTGCCACGCGGCGATCGTCTCCCGCGAGCTCGGGGTCCCGTGCGTCGTCGGGACCCGGGAGGCGACGCGGAAGATCGCCGACGGGGCCGAAGTGACCGTCGACGGTAAGACCGGCGCCGTCTATCGCGGGATCCGGGCGGAAGCGAAATCGGGGCCCGCCCCGGCCGCAGGGGTGGCCGCCGGGGGCGTCGCCGTGCACGAAGCGGCCCCCGTGACGGCGACCAAGATCTTCGTGAACGTCGGCGTGCCGGAGAAGGCAGAGGAGTACGCGCGGCTGCCGGTCTCGGGGGTCGGGCTGCTCCGCATCGAGTTCATCTTCACCGCCCACGTCCGCGAGCATCCGCTCGCGCTGCTCAAGAAGGGGAAGCACGACGAACTCGTCCGGCGGCTCGCGGACGGGATCGGGCGGGTCTGTCAGGCGTTCCACCCGCGGCCCGTGATCGTCCGGACCTCGGACTTCAAGACGAACGAGTACCGCGGGATGCCGGGCGGCGAAGAGTACGAGCCGGTCGAGGAGAACCCGATGATCGGCTGGCGGGGATGCTCCCGGTACGTCTCCCCCGTCTACCGCCCCGCGTTCCTCTGCGAGCTCGAGGCGATCCACCGGGTGCGGACCGAGCAGGGCCTGAAGAACGCCATGGTGATGCTCCCGTTCGTCCGGAACGTCTGGGAGCTCGAGGAGATCGCGGAGACGCTCCGCTCCTCGGGCCTGCGCCGGAGCCGGGACTTCAAGCTCTACCTGATGGCGGAGGTCCCGTCGATCGTCTTCCTCGCGCGGGAGTTCGCGAAGCACTGCGACGGCTTCTCGATCGGCTCCAACGACCTCACCCAGCTGGTGCTCGGCGCGGACCGGGACTCCGAGACGCTCGGGCGGATGGGGTACTTCGACGAGCGGGACCCGGCGGTGCTCGCGGCGGTCCACCAGCTGATCGAGGGGGCGCACGCGGAGGGCAAGAGCGTCGGGATCTGCGGCCAGGGTCCGAGCGTCTACCCCGAGTTTGCGGAGTTCCTGGTCCGGGAGGGGATCGACTCGATCTCCCTCAACGCCGACACCGTCGTACCGACGATCCGCTCGATCGCCGCCCTCGAGCAGCGGATGAAGCTCGAGGGGCTGCGCCGGCGCGACTAGCTCCGCGCCTTCCCTGGCTCAGGCCCGTCGTGGGGGCCGCCATCGCGGAGGGGAGGCCGGTCCGAGGGGGAGGCTGGGGAGCCGCGCGTCGGCGGGGAGGGCGTAGCTCGTGAGCCGCCGTACGGCGCGGAGCCCAAGATCGGGGAGGCGCCGCACGGCTTCGGGGGCGTTCGAGAGGAGCACGTACCGGCGAGCGCCCCCGCACGGTCGCTCGCGCAGCGCGAAGGCGACGAGCGCCGAAGCACACCCCTGGCCCCGGGCGTCGGGGCGGGTCGTGAGGAGATGGATCCCCGCGGTCGACCCGAACCGGTAGACGAGGGCCGCCGAGGCCGGTCGGTCGTCGAGGAACGCGAGCAGAGGGACCAGCTCCTCGTGCGGGTTCGGGTGGGCCCGCACGGTCTCGATCGCCGTGCGCAGCTCCGGCCGCTCCCGTTCCCCCGTCCAGAACGAGGCGAGGAGCTCCGTCTCCGTCGCCGCGGCGCGCCGTACCTCCGGCGCCGTGGGCGGGTCCCGGGCCGCGTCGTCCGCCTCGATCCAGAGATCGAGCGGCGCCGCTTCCGGGCGAAACCCGAGCGCCCGCAACCCTCGGTCGACGTGCGCCGGGGGGTCCGGAGGGAGCCGGAACGTCGGTCGGATCGCCCGCTGGAAGTAGTGATCGAGCGCTCGCTCGAAGAAGCCCGTCTGTCGCTCGGCCCCGACGTCGATCTCCTCCACGAAGTTGAACCTCGGGGAGGGGATCTTCTCGTGGGTCACGAGCCCGGCGCCGGCGATCTCGAGGGTCGAACCGCCGAGCGCGAGGACGAACCGACGATCCGCACGGCTCGCCTCGGCGATCTCTTCCTCGGTGGGGGGATCGACCACGTCCGCCCAACCGGAGCCGGTTTATGTCGGCGTGGTGCGCGGGCGCTCGGCCCGGGCCAGGGCCGGCCGACCAACCGTTAAGTCCGCGCCCCGCTGCCCGACCGGGGAGGCCCCCCGGAATGGACGCCGTCTCGAGGATCGGTCCGGGAGCGACCGTCGCCGTGCTCGGCGCGGGCACGATGGGCAGCGGCATCGCGCAGGCGTGCGCGACGGCCGGGTTCTCGGTCCGCGTCCGCGACGTGGACGAGGCGGCGAACGCGAAGGGCCGCGAGAGGATCGTCGCGATGCTCGCCGGGGCCGTGGAGCGCAGGAAGATGGCTCCGGCCGATCGGGACGCGGTCCTGGGGCGGATCGCCTTCACGACCGACGCGACCGCCGCCGTGCGCGACGCGGCCCTGGTGATCGAGGCGGTCTTCGAGGAGGCGGCGGTAAAGGAGGCGCTGTTCCGGGAGATCGGCCCGACCCTCGCCGACGGGGCGATCGTCGCCACGAACACCTCTTCGCTGTCCGTTTCCGCCCTGGCCCACGGGGTCCCGTCGCCGGGCCGGTTCGGCGGGCTGCACTTCTTCTATCCGGCCCCGATCAACAAGCTCCTCGAGGTCGTGGCGGGAGAGGCGACGGATCGCGCCACCGTCGACGAGCTGTGGCGGTTCGCGCTCGCCCTCCGCAAGATCCCGATCGAGGTGGCCGACCGCGCCGGGTTCTGCGTGAACCGGTTCTTCGTCCCGTATCTCAACGAGGCCACGCGCCTCGCGGACGAGGGGGTCGCCAGCCTCGCGACGATCGAGGAGGTCGGCCGCGAGGTGTTCGGGGCGACCCTCGGACCGTTCGAGCTGATGAACGTCACCGGGATCCCGATCGCGTTCCACGCGGAGACGTCGCTGGCGGCAGCGTTCGGGCCGGCGTACGCCCCCTCCCCGCTGCTCGAACGCCAGTTCCGCTCGGGCGCGCCGTGGCCGTGGAAGGGGACCCCGGTCGACCCGGACAAAAAGGCGGTCGTCCGCGAACGGCTCCTCGGTCTCACGTTCGGCATCGCGACCCGCCTCGTCGAGGAGGGCGTCGCCAGCGCCGAGGCGGTCGACCGCGGCGCGCTCGTGGGCCTGCGCCGTCGGTACGGCCCGTTCTCGCAGCTCAGCGCGGTCGGCCTCGGCGAGGGACTACGGCTCACCCGCGCCTACGCGGCCCGATGGGGCTCGGGATTCCCGGTCTCCCAGGAGCTCGTCGACCGCGCGGGACGGAGCGAGCGGCGCTGGCCGCTCTCCTTCGTCCGCCGGGAGCGCCGCGGACCGGTCGCCTGGGTGCTCCTCGACCGGCCCGAGGTCCTGAACGCCCTCAATTCGGACGTCTTCGATCAGCTCGTCACCACCTTCCGCGCGGTGGAGGCCGAGCCGTGGGTCCGGGCCGTAGTGCTCGCGGGGTCGACGCCGGTGTTCGCCGCCGGGGCCGACATCGCCGAGATGGCCGCCAAGTCGCCGGTCGAGGGGATCGAGTTCGGGTTCGTCGGGCAGCGGGCCGCGGAGGCGATCGAGCGCTGCCCTCTCCCCGTCATCGCCCTGGTCGAAGGGTACGCCCTAGGGGGCGGCCTCGAGATCGCCCTCGCGGCGGACTTCATCGTGGCGGCGGAGGGGGCGCAGCTCGGCCTGCCCGAGGTGACGGTGGGGATCCACCCCGGCATGGGCGGGGCGACCCGGCTCACGCGGCTGATCGGGCGGGGGCGGGCGAAGGAGCTCGTCTATACCGGGATCCCGATCTCGGCGGAGGAGGCGTGCCGTCTCGGCTTCGTCGTGCGGGTCGTGCCCCGCGCGACCGCCCGCGACGATGTCCAGGCGCTCGCCGAGACGATCGCGAGCCGCGCCCCCCTCGGGGTCCGGTGGGCGAAACGGGTCATCGATCGGGGCCTCGACGCCCCGCTCGAGGCGGCCCTCCACCTCGAAGGGGAGTCCGCGGGGCGGACGTTCTCGACGTCCGACCGGACCGAGGGGATGCGCGCGTTCCTCGAGCGCCGGAAGCCCGAGTTCCAGGGGCGCTAGGCGGCGCCGAGCGAGGCCCGGTACCCCTCGGCCGAGAGCAGCGCGCCCGGGTCGAGCGGCGCCCCGAGCTCGAGGCGGAACAGCCAACCTTTGCCGTACGGGTCCTGGTTGACGAGCTCGGGATGGTCCTTGAGCTCGCGGTTGACCTCGCGGATCGTGCCGTTCGCGGGCGCGTAGACGTCGGAGACGGTCTTCACCGATTCGAGCACGAGCACGCTCGCCCCCGCCTTCGCCGCTTGGCCCTCGGCGGGGAGGTTCACGAAGACGATGTCGGTGAGCTCCGACTGCGCGTGGTCGGTGATCCCCACCGTCGCGACGTTCCCCTCGAGGCGGACCCATTCGTGGGTCTTCGTGTAGCGGAGGTCCGAGGGGGTCGCGCCGGGGGAGCTCACGTTCCGTCGGTCCACGACTCGCCGTACTTCACCTGTTCGGGCGTGGGGTCATCGATCGCGATCCCCATCGGGCCGAGGGCCGCCCGGGCGACCGCGAGATCGACGCCCCGGGGGACGGGGTAGACGGCAGGGGCCATCTCGCGCCCGTGCTTGGCGATATGCTCGGCGGAGAGCGCCTGGAGGGCGAAGGAGAGGTCCATGATCTCGACCGGGTGGCCCTGGCCGGTGGCGAGGTTGATGAGCCGGCCCTCGCCGAGCAGGTAGATCCGACGGCCGTCCGCCATCCGGTACTCCTCGACGTTCGGCCGCGCCGTCCGGTGGCTCACGGCGAGGCCCTCGAGGTCGGGTTTCGAGATCTCCACGTCGAAGTGGCCCGCGTTGGCCAGAAGGCACCCGTCGGGGAGGAGCTGGAGGTGCTCCCGCCGCACGACCCCGGTCGTCCCGGTGACGGTGACGACGAGATCGGCGACCTTCGCCGCGTCGAGCATCGGCAGCACCCGGAAACCGTCCATCCGCGCCTCTAGGGCGCGGACCGGGTCGACCTCCGTCACGATGACGTCCGCGGCGAGGCCCCGGAGCCGGGCGGCGACGCCCCGGCCGGCCCAGCCGTACCCGGCGACCACGGCGACCTTGCCGGCGAGGAGCAGGTTCGTCGCGGCGAGAATCCCCTCGAGGGTCGACTGGCCCGTCCCGTAGCGATTGTCGAAGAGGTGCTTCATGTCGGCGTCGTTGACGTTGATCGCCGGGAACAGGAGCTTTCCGGACTTCGCGAGCGCCTTGAGCCGCGTGACGCCGGTCGTCGTCTCCTCGGTCGAGCCCCGGAGCTTCCCCCGCCCCTTGCCCGACGTGTGGACGAGCGCGACCAGGTCCGCGCCGTCGTCGACGATCACGTCCGGCTCGGCCTCCAGCATCGCGGCGATCGCCGCACGGTACTCGGGGAGGGATTCGCCGCGGTGCGCCCGTACGTCGACCCCCTCCTCCCGGACCGCCGCGACGACGTCGTCGTCGGTGCTGAGCGGATTCCCGCCCGCGAGGTGGACCTGGGCGCCGGCGTCCTGGAGGGTGAGCGCGAGGACGCAGGTCTTCGCCTCGATGTGAAGGACCGCCGAGAGCGTGAGCCCCGCGAGCGGGCGCTCCGCGCGGAACCGCTCCCGGATCCCGGCAAGGACGGGCATGTGGTCGCGGGCCCAGCCGATCTTGAGCCGGCCCCGCTCGACGTCCCCGACCATCGCCGGACCGGCCCGCCGAGCGGCCGGACGGGATAAAGGGTGCCGTCGCCGGAGCACGCCGAGACGGACCGGGCCCGTGCCGGGCCCGCGCTAGCTCGCGTCTACTGCGTCACGGAGCCGCAGAACGGACAGACGAGGTAGTCCGAGGGGATCTCCTTGCTGCAGTTCGGGCACGGCTTGAGGCTCCCACCGGCCGCGGCGGGGGCCGCGGGGACGGGCTCCGGAGCGGCGGCGGA
>JASHQF010000027.1 GCA_030037695.1 Thermoplasmata archaeon | reverse complement strand
CGGGAGCACGCCCGCCAGGCGCCGGGCCGCATCGTCGGGGCGACCGTCGATGCGGAAGGGCGCCCGGCCTACACGCTCACCCTGCAAACGCGGGAACAGCACATCCGCCGCTCGCGCGCGACCTCGAACATCTGCACCAACGAGTCGCTGCTCGCCCTCGCGTTCGTCGCCTACGCGAGCGTGGTCGGCCCCCGGGGGCTGGCCGCGCTCCAGGTCGCGCTCGCGGAGAAGGCCCGGACCCTCGCGACGGGGCTCGCGGGGATCGAGGGCCTGGCGGCCCCGCGGTTCGAGGCACCGTACCTCGGCGAGTTCACGATCGAGCTCCGGAAGGGGACGGCCGAGCGGTTCCTCGAGCGCCTGCGCCGCCGCAAGATCCTCGGGGGGATCCCGCTCGCCGACCCCCGGCCCGGGCGCACCCCGGGGCCGGAGCGGATCCTGGTCGCCCCGTCCGAGCTGGTCGGGGAGAAGGAGCTCGGGAAGTACGCCGACGCGGCGCGCGCCTGGTCCGCGGCTGAGGGAGGGCCGTGACCTTCCGCCAGGCACGGTGGGACGAGCCCCCGATCTGGGAGCTCGCGCCGACCCCTCGTCCCGAGCCCGCGCCGACGATCCCGGGGGTCCCCGAGAGACTGCGGCGGCGCGAGGCGCTCCGCTGGCCCGAGCTCGCCGAGCCCGAGGTCGTGCGCCATTACACCCGGCTCTCGCAGATGAATTTCGGGATCGACACGTCGATCTATCCGCTCGGCTCCTGCACGATGAAGTACAACCCCAAGGTCTCCGAGATCCTCGCCCGCCGTCCCTCCGCGGCGCTCGTCCATCCGGGCCAGCCGGTCTCGACCGTGCAGGGTTCGCTGGAACTACTCTGGAAGCTCGAGCGCCTGCTCGGGAAGGTCACCGGCTTCCCCGAGGTCTCCCTCCAGCCCGCCGCCGGGGCCCACGGCGAGTACGCGGCCCTCCTCATGATCCGGGCCTACTTCCGCGGGCGCGGGGAGCTCGCCCAGCGGACGGAGATCCTCCTTCCCGACACCGCGCACGGCACGAACCCGGCGTCCGCGGCGATGGCCGGCTTCACGACCCGGGAGATCCCGTCGAAGGACGGGTGCGTCGATCTCGCGGCGCTTCGCTCCGCCGTCTCCGAGCGCACGGCCGGGTTCATGCTCACGAACCCGAACACGGCCGGCCTGTTCGAGAGCGAGATCTTCGAGATCGCCGAGGTCGTCCACGGCGCCGGGGGCTTCCTGTACTACGACGGAGCGAACCTCAACGCGATCCTGGGCGTGACGAGCCCGGGCCGGATGGGGTTCGACGTCGCCCATCTGAACCTCCACAAGACGTTCGCGACCCCCCACGGCGGCGGGGGTCCCGGCGCGGGGCTCCTCGGCGCCGGGACCGCGCTGGCGCCGTACCTCCCCGTGCCCCGGATCGTGAAGCGGGGCCGGAAGTTCGACCTCGACTACGACCGTCCGAAATCGATCGGCAAGATCAAGACCGCCTACGGCAACTTCGGCCTCGACGTCCGCGCCTACGCGTTCATCCTCTCCCACGGCGAGGAGGGGCTGAAGCACATCGCCCGGCGGGCGGTCCTGAACGCGAACTACCTCGCCCACCGCCTCGGGACGCACCTCCCGCGGCCGTTCCGCACCCTCGTGAAGCACGAGTTCCTCCTGTCGGGGAGCCCGCTCAAGGAGCGGGGGGTGCGCACGCTCGACCTCGCCAAGCGCCTCCTGGACGAGGGGGTCCACGCGCCGACCGTCTACTTCCCGACGCTTGTCGACGAGGCGTTGATGATCGAGGTCCCCGAGACGGAGAGCCGCCGCGAGCTCGACCGGTTCGCCGAAGCGTTCGAGCGGGCGCTCGCGGACTCCCCCGAGAACCTCCGCGCGGCGCCGCGGAACCTCGCCGTCGGCCGCGTGGACGAGGTCCGGGCGGCCCGCACCCCGATCCTCTCCTGGAAGGACGCCCGCGCCGCCGCAAAGGTTGAAGCCCCCTAGCGGCTCCCCGCCGCAATGGAAGCCCGCGTCCGCAAGATTCTCGCCGGTCTTGACGCCCCGGTCGACGCCCTGCTGCTCGCCAACGCCATCGAGCCCCACCTCGACCAGAGCTTCTTCTACGTCTTCGACGTCCCGAGCGGCCTGTTCGAGGGCTCGGTCGCGCTCGGCCGGCCCGACGGCTCGCTCGAGGTGTTCGCCTCGCCCCTCGAGACGGAGTCGGCGCTCGACGCCGCGAAGCACGACCGGTCGGTCCACGTCACGAGCGTCGACCGGGACCTCACCGATCCCGAGCTCCGCAAGGCGCTCGCGGGAGCGAAGACGGTCGGCCTCCACTTCGCCGAGCTGACGCACGCCTGGTACGTCCGCCTCCACGACCTCCTGCCCGACGTCACCTTCGTCGACGCCTCGAAGGCGATCCGCAAGGCCCGGGTCACCAAGGACGCGACCGAGATCGCCCACCTGCGCCGGGCCGCCGAGATCGGCTCGACGGTCGGCCGGCAGATCCCGTCCCTCCTGAAGCGGGGGGTCACCGAGCTCGAGGTCGCCTCCGAGATCGAGTACCGCATGCACCGCGCCGGAGCGAGCGGGCGGTCGTTCTCCACGATCGTCGGCTTCGGCCCGCACGGGGCCGAGCCCCACTTCACCCCCGGGGCGACCCGGCTCGAGCCCGGCGTCTCGATCGTCTGCGACTTCGGGGCGTTCTACCAGCGGTACGCGAGCGACATCACCCGCTCGTTCCGGTTCGGGCCCCGCGACGAGGAGATGAAGCGGGTCCACGAGACGGTCGTCGAGGCCCAGGCCGCCGCGCTCGCTACGATCCGGCCCGGGGTCCCCGCCCGCGAGGTCCATCTCGCCGCCGCCCGGGTGATCGACGCTTCGCCCTGGAAGGGGCGCCTGATCCACGGCGTCGGCCACTCGATCGGGCTCGCGGTCCACGACGGGTGGGGCTACGGCCCGAAGGTCGAGGATCCCCTCGAGGTCGGCATGGCGTTCACCGTCGAGCCCGGCATCTACCTGCCCGGCAAGGGCGGGGTGCGGATCGAGGACGACATCGTGGTGACGGAGAAGGGGTTCGAATTCCTTTCGACCGCTCCCCGCGAGTACCTCGAGGTCCCCGCGTGAGGTTCGGCGTCCTCACCGGCGGGGGCGACTGCCCCGGGCTGAACGCGGCGATCCGGGCGGTCGTCCGCCGGGCGCACGCGAGCGACCACGAGACGGTCGGTATCCAGGACGGGTGGAAAGGCCTGCGGGACGACGCGCTCATCCCGCTGGGCCCGAAGGAGGTCGAAGGGATCGTCGGCCGCGGCGGGACGATCCTCGGCAGTTCGCGGACCCAGCCGTTCGCGAACGCGGAGGACGCCACCCGGGTCCTCGCCACGATCGACCGGCGCGGGCTCGACGTCGTCGTCGCGATCGGCGGGGACGACACGCTCTCCGCCGCCCTCGAGCTCCACCGCCGCGGCCGCCGGGTCGTGGGCGTGCCCAAGACGATGGACAACGACGTCCGGGGGACCGACTGGACGTTCGGCTTTTCCTCCGCGAGCGCGGTCGCCGTCGACGCGCTCGAGCGGCTCCGCGACACCGCCGGGAGCCACCATCGCGCGATCGTGCTCGAGGTGATGGGACGGCATGCCGGCTGGGTCGCCCTCGCCACGGGTCTCGCGGGCGGCGCCGACGCGACGCTCCTGCCCGAGGCGCCCTACGACGAGGCGGCGCTCCTCGGCCACGTCCGCGCGGCGATCGCCGCCCGGGGGCACGCCGTGATCGTGGCGAGCGAGGGGATCGACCTCGGGCCGCGACGCGGGAGCGTCGGGGCGAAGGACGACTACGGCCACGAGATCCTCGCCGGACGCGAGGTCGGTCGGGAGCTGGCGCGCCGGATCGAGGCGGCCCTCGGGGTCGAGACGCGGAGCGCGCAGATCGGCCACATCCAGCGGGGCGGGCCGCCCGACCTGTTCGATCGCCTCCTCGCGACCCGGCTCGGTGCGGGCGCCGTCGATCTTGCCGTCGCGGGGAAGTTCGGGCACGTGGCGGTGCTCCGGGGCGCTTCGATCGTGGGGATCCCTCTGGAAGAAGCGGTCGGACCGCCGCGCACCGTGAGCCCGGACTGGCTCGATCTCCTCCGCACGTTCGACGCCTGACGGCCATGCCGGTCCGGGCGCTCTGGTGGAAGGACGGCGCGCTCCATCTCCTCGATCAGCGGGCCCTACCGGGCCGGGCGGTCGTGCTGCACCTGCGCTCGGCGGAAGCGGTCGCCCGCGCGATCCGGACGCTGACCGTGCGCGGCGCCCCCGCGATCGGCGTCGCCGCTGCGTACGGCATGGTCCTCGCCGCCCGCGCCGGACGCCCCGGTCGCGAGCGGGCGGCGAAGGTCCTGCGCGCCACGCGCCCGACCGCCCACGACCTGTTCGTCGGGATCGAGACGGTCCGGAGCGCGTGGGAGCGCGGGGACGACCCCCTCGAGGCGGCGGACCTCTACCGGGCCGCGATCGTCGACGAATGCCATCGGATCGGGGAGGCGGGGGCGCCGCTGTTCGCCCGGGCGAAGCAGGTGCTGACGCACTGCAACGCCGGCGCACTGGCCACGGTAGAATGGGGCACGGCGCTCGCGCCGATCCGCGTCGCGCGGCAGCGGGGGGCCGACCTGTTCGTCTGGGTCGACGAGACCCGGCCGCTCCTCCAGGGCTCCCGGCTCACCGCCTGGGAGCTCGCGCGGGAGAAGATCCCGCACGCCGTCATCGCGGACAACGCGGCCGGTTACTATCTCGCGACCGGCGCGGTCGACGCGGTGATCGTCGGCGCCGACCGGATCGCGCGGAACGGGGACTTCGCGAACAAGGTCGGCACGTACGAGAAGGCGGTGGTGGCGAAGGAGAACGGGGTACCGTTCTACGTCGCCGCCCCGTGGAGCACCTTCGACGCCCGGCGGGCGAACGGGCGATCGATCCCCGTAGAACAGCGCGACGAGGACGAGGTGCTGACGCTCGCCGGGCGGCGCCTCGCGCCGCGAGCGAGCCACGGGAGGAATCCCGCGTTCGACGTCACGCCCTCGCGGTACGTCACCGCGTTCGTGACGCCGGACGGCGTGGTCCGACCGGCCCGCCTCGCCTCGGCGATCCCCCGGGCGAGGTAGGTCGATCTCGCCCGCGCGTCCGCGCTACGCGGCGAGCAACGGTTTGCCCATCAGATGGACGATCCCGTTCAACGCCACACCCAGCGCGTAGGAGACGTCGATGCCGAGCTGGTGCAGGGCTACGACCAGTCCGAGCAGGGCCACCACCGAGACGAACCATCCGGACGCCGCGCTCATCGTTCTCTCCCCACTCGCAGCCTCGGATGCGGGTGATGCGGTACAAAAATGTCGACCTCGACTCGAAGCCCAGGTCCTCTCGACCCTGGGGCGCTCGCCGGCCGAACGCGCGTGCCTGCGCGCGCGCCGACGCGCGCGAGGCCCCCCGCGGAGCGCGTGGGGAGCCGGCGGTTCCGCGACCCGCGCTCGGCCAACGAGGGGTCCCGGGCGCGCTCCCCCAAGGTTCATAGCGGGCCGCGGATACGCCCGCGAGGCTGCCCTGGTAGTCTAGTGGTCTAGGATCTAGGTCTGTCGAGCCTGGGACTCGGGTTCGAAGGCGGACCGGCACCCCCGGTGCGCCGAAACTCCCGACCAGGGCGCCTCCCCGCCACGCGGGGGCCGGTACGTCCCCACATCCCTTATCCCGGACCGAGTTCGGGCCCCCGATGTCGGGGGGAGGGACCCGGAACGAAGGTCGCTCGGCCCCGAACCTCAGCCGGGCGGTCGGCGACGCCCTGCGCAACCTCACCGAGCGGAGGCTCCGGGAGCTGGTCCGCGCCCAGCCGGTCCCACGTCACATTGCGATCATCATGGACGGCAACCGCCGGTTCGCCGCCTCCCAGGGGATCGGCGTCCAGGACGGGCACGCCCGGGGGAGGGACACGCTCGAGCAGCTGCTCGACTGGTGCCTCGACCTCGGGATCCGGGTGCTCACGGTCTACGCGCTCTCGACCGAGAACCTCGCCCGGCCCCGGGAGGAGATCGAGGGGCTGATGGGCCTGTTCGAGGAGAGCCTGCGGAAGATCGCCGTCGACGAGCGCGTCCACCGCCACCAGATCCGCGTTCGGGTCCTGGGGAACCGCGCGCTGCTGCCCGAGAAGGTGCAGGAGGCGATCGACCTCGCCGAACGGGCGACGGCCGACTACCGGGAGTACCTGTACAACGTCGCGCTCGGCTACGGGGGCCGGGACGAGATCTTCGAGGCGATCCGCGCGCTCGCCCGGGAGGTCCGGGCCGGCACGCTCGAGCCCGAGGCGATCGATTCGGAGGCGGTCGCGCGCCACCTGTACACGGCGGACCTTCCGGACCCGGACCTCATCTTCCGGACGAGCGGGGAGGAACGGATCTCGAACTTCCTGCTCTGGCAGTCGGCCTACAGCGAGCTGTACTTCTCCGACGTGCTCTGGCCGGGCCTCACGCGCCTAGACTTCCTGCGGGCGATCCGCTCCTACCAGCTCCGCCGACGACGGTACGGCGAGTAGGCCGCTGCTACGGGCCCCTCGACGCGGTGGGCGCGGGCGCGAGGGCGGACCGGTCGAGCCCCTGGACCGAACGACGCCCCAGGAGGGCGAGCGACGTCGCGAGCTCGGCCGAGAGGAGCTCGAGGAAGCGCTCCACCCCGGCCTCCCCTGCGGCGGCGAGCGCCCAGAGGGGAGGTCGCCCGAGACCGACCGCCCGGGCGCCGAGCGCGAGCGCGATCAGGAGGTCGCTGCCGCGACGGGCCCCCCCGTCCATGTAGACCTCCGCCCGACCGGCGACGGCGTCGACGACCCCGGGCAGCGCATCGAGCGCCGCCGGGGCCCGATCGAGCTGACGACCCCCGTGGTTCGACACGAGGATCCCGCGCGCGCCGAGCTCGACGGCGCGCAGCGCGTCGCCCGGGGAGAGGATCCCCTTCACCACGAGCGGGAGCCGCGTGCTCTCCCGGATCCGCTCGAGCATCGCCCAGGTCGGGCGGCCCGGAGTCGTGAACCGGTACCGGGGTCCCTTGCCCGTGAACGGTCGGGGCGGGGAGACGACGTTCGGACCGTTCCCGATCGGCACGGACGCGGCGAGGGCGAAGCCGCTGCGGCCCTGGCGGTCGCGGCTCCCCAGGAGGGGGGTGTCGGCGGTCAGGACGATCGCCGAGAACCCGGCACGCTGGGCGCGGCCCACCAGCTCGAGGGTCGCGTCGATCTCGGGCTGGGCGTACAGCTGGAACCATCGGGGGCCCGGCGGAACGGCGGCAGCGATCTCCTCGAGGCGATCGGAGGAGAGGGTGCTGAACACCGCCAAGATACCGGCGCGAGCGGCCGCCCGGGCCGTGCCTCGCTCGCCCGCCGGGTGGACCTTGCGCTGGTACGCGGTGGGCGAGAGGAAGAACGGGGCGGCGACTTCCGTTCCGAGGATCGTGGTGGAGAGATCGAACTCGTCGTGTCCCTCGAGCACCTTCGGGACGAGCGCCCATCGCCCGAACGCGGCCACGTTCTCCCGGAGCGTCCGCTCTTCGGCCGCCCCTCCGTCGACGTAGCCCCGGACACTCTCCGGGAGCGCCGCCCGGCCCCGTCGCTCGACATCGCCGAGGGTGGGGATCGGCGGGCGGCTTCTCCGCGACAACCGCGACGCTCTCGTTCGCGCGGTTTCGGGTTTGGAGCGCATCGGACGGAACTCCCGGGTCGCGCGCGCTAGGCGGTCAATGCGGCCGCGAGGCCGCCGCTCGCACGGAACCGAGGGCCCCGGTCCAAGAGAGGACCTGATCGAGCATCTGAGTGAGCTGGGTCTCCGCCCGTTCCCTCGGCTTCAGCTCCCGGGCGGGGCTGAAATCCAGGGCGATGGTGAGGGGGACGGACGTTTTCACATCGGCGATCCCGATCTCGGCCATCACCTGCCGGAGCTGCTCGACGGCCCTCACGCCGCCCGCCGAGCCGTAGCTGACGAAGCCCGCCGCCTTGTTCGTCCACTCGACGTACAGGAAGTCGATCGCGTTCTTGAGCGCCGCCGGGATCCCGTGGTTGTACTCACCCGTCACGAACACGAACCCGTC
>JASHQF010000026.1 GCA_030037695.1 Thermoplasmata archaeon | reverse complement strand
GATCCCGGAGTTGCTGACGGGCTCGACCCCGGTCTCCCGTCTCGTCACCGACCCGGTCGGGTTCGCCGTATCGTTCGCGCTCGACGTCGGGCTCTACGGGACCGGGGCGCTCCTGATCCGGGAGGTCTGCGTCGCCTACCGACGCGGCTGGGCGTCGATCCTCTTGCTCGGAGGCGCCTACGGCATCGCCGAGGAAGGGTTCGCGGTCCACACGTTCTTCCAGCGGTCGGGGGCGCCGGTCGGCCTGCTCGGGAGCTACGGCCACGCGTTCGGGGTGAACTGGCTCTGGGCGCTCGGCCTCACGGTCTTCCACGCGACGTACTCGATCGCCCTGCCGATCCTCCTCACCCACCTCTGGTATCCCGAGGCGAGGAACGATCGCTGGCTGGACTCCGGCCTGATCGGGGTGCTCTCGGCGATCTACGTCCTCGAGGTCGCGGTCCTCGCCGTCGCGGTCGGCCACGGTCCGAGCCCGGCGGCGCTCGCGCTGTTCCTCGGGATCGACGCTGTCCTCGTGGGTCTCGCCCTTCGGGTGCCGAACGACCTCCTCCGGCCCCGGGCCGGCCCTTCGCGGCTCAGCCGCGCAGGGCTCGTCCTGATCGGAGCGCTCGGGTTCTTGGCCTGGGTCGGCGTGCTGTTCCTGGCCCAGGTCCGCTCCGTCCCCGCCTGGGGCGCCGCGGGAGAGCTGGTGGGGATCGATCTCCTGGTCCTCGTGCTCCTCCTCACCCGCGCGGGCACGTCATCGCTCGACCGCACGCAGTTCCGGTTCGCGGTCGGCATGCTGGGGGTCTTGTTCGTCTGGGACGTCGTCGTGGAGTTCTCGGTGCCCGGGATCCTCGGGGTCAGCGCGATCTTCGCGTTCCTGCTCTATCGCCTCGACCTGAGGATCGCGCGCCGAGAGGCGTCGCCGGCGATCGACCTGGCTCGGGCGGTCGAAACGCACGCGCCGTAGGTCATGCCCGACGCGATGGGCCAGACCTCAGCCTCGGGTCGGGCAAGCGATTTCCGCCCCGACCTCACTCCCGGGCGTGCTTCCCGCAGCGGAGCGGGCTGGTCCCGAGCCGACCGAGAGCCGGTTCGACTCGGAGATCGACGGGTTCGACCATCTCAGCCGTTCCCTCGTGCTGCTCGACGCGCGACCCCTGGCCGAGCTGCGCCGGCAGGTCCTAGACTTCGCGGCGAGCCTCGAGGCGCACGTCCGCGGGTCCCCCCGGGGAAACGACCCCACGCGCGACGGGGTTCCGGCCAGCGAAGCGGGGGCGGAGCGACTCCGCGACGAGCACATCCGCTTCCTCGCTTCGGTCGTCGAGCTGCGGGGGCTCCTCGAGGTCGTCGTCCAGGAGGACCACGGCGGGCACCGCCAGGCCCTCGGCCAGTACGGCCGGCTGCTCGTGGAGGCGTTGCGCCGGCACCGCACGGAGGAGCACGGAACCGTCCCCGTCCCGATCCGGGAGCCGACCGGGGTCGGCGGCCTTGGGCCGCGCGCAAACCGTAATGAGGTCGCCGGCGAGCCGGCGGGGGAGAGCTGATGCCCGAGAGCCGGGGAGGCGCCGTCTGGGTCGAAAAGTACCGGCCGTCGAGCCTCCGCGAGATGGTCGGCCAGGAGGCGATCGTGCCGCTCCTCCGCTCGTACGCGGAGAAGCGGTCGATGCCGCACCTCCTGTTCGCGGGGCCTCCGGGCACCGGCAAGACGACCGCCGCGATCGCCCTGGCCCGGGACCTCTTCGGGGACTCCTGGAAGATGAACTTCCTCGAGCTCAACGCCAGCGACGAGCGGGGGATCGACACCGTACGTACGACGATCAAGCAGTACGCGCGCACCGCGCCGCTCGGCGACGTCGGGTTCAAGATCCTCTTCCTGGACGAGGCGGACAACCTTACCGCGGAGGCCCAGGCGTCGCTCCGGCGCCTGATGGAGCGGTACTCGGGGTCGTGCCGGTTCGTCCTGTCCTGCAACTACTCCTCCCGGATCATCGAGCCGATCCAGTCGCGGTGCGCCGTGTTCCGCTTCCGCGCCTACGGCCCCGAGGCGATCCGCGCCCTCGTCACCCGGATCGCCGCGGCCGAGGGCGCCCGCGTCGAACCCGAGGCGCTCGAGACGATCGTCGCGGCGAGCGCGGGCGACCTGCGCCGGGCGACGAACCTCCTGCAGCTCGCCGCGACGCACGCCGCCACGGTCACCGCGGAGACGGTGAAGGAGTACGCGACCGTCCCGCTCCGCCGAGAGGTCGAGGGGATGCTCACGGCGGCCCTGCGCGGGAACTTCGTGGAGGCCCGGGGGCGTCTCTACGCGATCTTCACCGATCGGGGCGCGGCCGGCGAGGAGATCCTGCGCGCGATCCACAGTTACCTCCCCGAGATCGACGAGGCGGTCCTCCCGGCCCGCGCGAAGATCCGTCTCGTGGAGTTCCTCGGGGAGGTCGAGTTCCGCCTCGCCCAGGGGGCATCGGACCGGATCCAGCTCGAGGCCGTGCTCGCCCACCTCGCGGCCGGGGTCGGGCCCCCGGGGTAACGTCGTGGCCCGTCAGCGCGACGTCGCAGGGAAGCCCGCGAGCCGGCGCCAGGCCGTGGTGGTCGGCGAGCTCCGGCTCTCGCCGGGCACGCGACGTGCGATCCGGGCTCGGAGGGTCGAGAAGGGGGACCCGATCGCCGCCGGGGAGCTCGCGGGCCTCCTCGCCATGAAGCGCACCCCCGAGCTCGTCCCGCACTGCCACGTGGTCGCGCTCACCTCCTCGGTCGTCGAGATCCTCCCGAGCCGTACCGGGGTGCGGGTCCGGGCCGAGGCCGGTACGGTCGATCGGACCGGCGTCGAGATGGAGGCCCTGGTCGGCGCCACCGTGGCGCTGCTCACCGTCTGGGACATGGTGAAATACCTCGAGAAGGATGGGCGCGGGCTCTACCCGAGCACGTCGCTCGGGCCGGTGCGGGTCATGGAGAAGCGCGTGGCACGGGACGGTCGGCCTTGACGGCGGCGCCGGCCCCGCGCAAGCATCGCCTCGACGGGGAGCGGACCCTCGGATTCGCGGTCCTCTCCGTCTCCGATACCCACACCGCGGACGACGACCCGTCGGGTCACCTGGCGCGCGGCTTGGTCGAGGCGTCGGGCCATCGGGTCGTGGAGTACGCGCTCGTCGCGAACTCGATCGCGGACGTCCGCGAGAAGCTCGAGCCGTGGCTCGCGAAGCGGGAGGTCCACGTGGCGGCGACGGTGGGCGGGACCGGGGTGAGCTCGCGGGACCTCACGGTGAACGCGCTCGAGGTGATGGGGGGCCGCAGGTTGGACGGCTTCGGCGAGCTCTACCGGTCGCTGAGCTTCGGCGAGGTCGGCGCGCTCGCCCTGATGAGCCGGGCCGGGCTGTATCTCGTGGCGGGGAAACCCGTCTTCGCCCTGCCGGGGAGCGAGCGTGCGGTCCGCACGGCGTTCGAGAAGCTGATCCTCCCGGCGGCGGTCCACCTGGTCGACGAGCTCGAACGCTAGGGCGCTTCCGGCCCGATCCCCGAAAGGTCGTAGGGGCCGAGCCGATCCCCTGCCGGGCCACGGCAACAGAACCGACGAACGCCTTCCGGACGCTCGCTCCCGCGGCGGGCCCCCCGGCGGGGGGCTCTAGCCGGACCGGCGGACGGAGAGCGCTCCCATCGGGGGCGGACCCGGATCGAGCAATTGCAGCGGGAGCCCCTGATGGCGGCAGAACTCCGCCCACGCGTCGTTGGCATCGATCCGGTGCGAGAGCAGGATCCCCCTCGGGGAGAGCGCGTCCCACGCCGCGCGCAGCTCGAAGCGGGCCCGCGACGCCACCGGCCCGTTGTCGTACAGGAACAGGTCGAGCGGCGAAGCGCTCGCGAGGACCTCGCGCAGCCGACCCTCCGTGTTGCCGAGGGCGAGGGTCCACCGTCCCCGCAGGGCCGGCGGCACGAACTGACCGACGGTCGCCCCCCCGACGCCGGCGGAGCGGCCCGCGACCGGCCCCGGACCGAGGGAGACGAGCTCCCCGGCCCCGTTCGCCTCGATCGCGGCGAGGAGCCACGCCGTGGAGTAGCCCGGCCGTACTCCGGTCTCGACGACCTTCCCCGGACGGGCCGCCCGCACCAGGAGGTAGAGCAGCACCCCCTGAGGCATCTCGTGGGCGAACGCCGCCCCCGCGCCCCGCTGGAGCAGGACGTCCGGGAGCGGGCTCTCGCGCAGGTCCCGATGGAACCCCTGGAGCTGGAGCGGGGTCGCGCCGGTGAGCCCGACGATCCGGTCGAGGGCCGCCCGGCGCACGAACAGCATCCGCTGGCGGATCGCCCGTCGCGCCGCCCCCGAGACCACGGTCCGGGACGCGCTCTCGCGAGCGAGGTAGGGGACGGCGTCTCCCGGCGAGGAGGGAGGGAGCGAGCCTCCCCGAGCGAACGGCTCGGAGCGAGGAGAAGGAGAAGCCACCGCCGGACCCTAGGCCGCGGGCGATAAAGAGGGTACCGCCGACGTCCCCCCGCGCCGCACGGTGCCCCCGCAGCCCCGGGCGTCCCGGCCCCGTGATGGCCGGAATTTCACGGCGAATTTTAATAGCCTGACCGCCTCAATCGGCGTCGAGGAACTCATGGGAGTGCAGGAGATCGGCGGCGGAGAGTTCGACAAGTTCGCCCAGGGGAATCCCGCGGCGGTCGTCGATGTCTGGGCCCCGTGGTGCGGACCGTGCCGGGTCGTCTCGCCGATCGTCGATCGCTTGAGCGAGAAGTACAAGGGCAAGGTCGTCTTCGGCAAGATGAACTCGGACGACAACGGCGAGAAGGCCGGTGCGCTCGGCATCATGAGCATCCCCACCCTCCTGTTCTACAAGCAGGGCAAGCTCGTCGACCGGATCGTCGGGGCGTATCCCGAGGACGTCATCGACGAGCACATCCGCCGCCTGCTCTGACTGTCTCGCCGGGGGACCGGGCACCGGCCGATCGGCCGGAACGGCTCCGGTCCCGGGTCGCCGGGTGAGGGGACGGAAGCGGGCGCGGGGGCGGGGGCGTGAGCGCGTCCGAGGAGGACGCCCAGCTCGCGCGCTACTCGTTCCAGCGCAAACTGGACGAGATCGCGGCGGCGAAGGGCCGGGCGACCGAGCTGATCAGCCTCTACGTGCCGCCGGGCAAGCAGATCTCCGACGTGATGGGCTACCTGCGGAACGAGTACGCCCAGAGCTCCAACATCAAGAGCCGGACGACGCGCAAGAACGTGATGTGGGCGATCGAGTCGCTGATGGGCCGCGTCCGGGCGTTCAAGGAGCCGCCGGCCCACGGGGTCGCGTTCTTCGTCGGCAGCAAGGCCGTCGGGGCCGACAAGTCCGAGCCCGTGACGTTCATCGTCGAGCCGCCCGAGCCGCTCAACACCTACCTCTACCGGTGCGACTCGACGTTCTTCCTCGACCCGCTCGCGGGGATGGTCCACGAGCCCGAGCTCTGGGGCCTCATCGTGGTCGACCGGGCGGAGGTGACCCTCGGCTGGCTGCGGGGCAAGCGCGTCGAGGTCGTCCGGAACAAGCAGTCGCTCGTCCCGAGCAAGCACGGACGGGGCGGGCAGTCGGCCCACCGGTTCGAGCGGATGATCGAGCACGCCGCCCACGAGTTCTTCGTCAAGGTAGCCGAGATGGCCGGCGAGACGTTCCTCCCGAAGAAGGACGTGCTGAAGGGGATCCTCCTCGGCGGGCCCGGGGCGACGAAGGAGTTCTTCTTCCGCGAGGGGTTCCTCCACTACGAGCTCCAGCAGAAGGTCGTCGAGCCGCTGTTCGACACCGGGTACACCGACGAGTACGGGCTGCGGGAGCTCGTCGAGAAGGCGACCCAGACGCTCCACGGGCTCGAGCTCACCGAGGAGAAGCGGCTCGTCCAGCGGCTCCTCGCCGAGATCCGCAAGGCCGACCAGGGCCTCGCCGCCTACGGGCCCGTGGGCGTGCAGCAGGCGCTGGACGCCGGCGCCGTCGCGACCCTGCTGCTCTCGGACGGCCTCCGCCGCCGCCAAGTGACGTTCTCCTGCAGCGCCTGCGGCAAGACGTTCGGCCGGACCGTCTCCGACGAGGAGGTCGACCGGGTGCTGGACGGCCCGTGCCCGGCGTGCGGGGCCCGGTCGCTCTCGGAGACGTCGAGCGAGGATTACGTCGAGGGCCTGTTCCGTAAGGCGGTCGCCTCGGGCGCGGCCGTCCGCCTCGTCTCGACGGAGAGCGAGGAGGGGGAGATGCTCGCCAAGGCGTTCGGCGGCGTCGGCGCCCTCCTGCGGTACCCGCTCGCCGCCGCCTCCTCGTAGGAAACCTAAAGGCGAGGGGGAGTTCGGCCGGCCATGGGCACGCCGGCGCCGACGGTGACGAACCCGCCCCCGGCGATCGGCCCGGCGGAGGCGACGATCCGCCGGACGCTCGATCTCGGTCGGTCGCTCGCCCTCCTGATCGCGCTCATCGCGGGCGTCTTCTTCCTGCTCCTGCTCGCGCTGTCGATCTTCCAGGTGATCTTCGGCGCGGGCGCCGGAGGGTTCGTGTCGGCCGCCTACTGCCTGCTCGCGGCGGTCGTGAACTACCTGCTCTGGCGCGAGTTCCCGACGTTCGAGACGTTCGCCGCGCAGCGCCAGTACGTCGCGCTCCGCGACCGGCTGCTCCTGTGGATGGTGCTCGGCTTCGTCTTCTTCGTGGTCGAGGGGATCGTGCTGATCGTCGTCTGGATCAAGGTCGAAGGGGTCCTCCACCCGGACGGCATGGTCGCCCAGACCCTCGGCGCCGGACCCTCCGCGCCGGCCGCCCCTCCGGCGACGGGTGCGCCGACGTGCCCGCGCTGCGGACAGCCCGCGACGTACGCCGCGGACGCCCAGCGGTTCTACTGCCCGCGCTGCGCCCAGTTCGTCTGAGGGGCGGGGCCCCGGGCGGCCCGCTCGGGGAGCGTGGGGACCGGGCCTACCAGAGGTGGCTCAGGGGATCGTCGTCGTTCGGAGGGATCGGCGGGCTCGGAGGCGTCGGCGCGTTGGGCGCCGCCTCCGTCTCGGGCGGATAGAGCGCCGCGTTCGGGTACGGGGGCGGAGGGATCCGCCGCCGCTCGGTCACGAGCGCGATCAGGATGATCAGGGTCCCCGCGGCGAGGCTGACGATGACGATCTCGCGGACGAGCGGCGAGGCCGGGCCGGCGAGGCTCGGGCATCCCACGCCGCGGGCCAGGCATCCGCCCTGGGCCGTAGCCTCGGTGACGGACTCCGGGGCCGACTGGACGGCGGTCGCGTTCCCCGCTCCGGCGGCCGGGGTCGCGAGCGGGAGGACCCCCTCCCCGAGGTCCCCGGCGGGGTTCTTCCCGAACGTCCTCCAGACGAGGCCCGAGGAGACGAAGCCGAGGTGGTGCGGGCCGTCGACCGGGTTGAGGACCTCGACGGTCGTCGCGCTGGCGGTCGCGTTCGCACCGTCGTCGGTCTCCCACGGCTGGCCGGACGAGGCGAACAGATCGGCGGCGACCGGGAGGAGCAGGAACCCCTCCCGCAGCGAGAACGGCCCGGTGATCGTCACGTTGATCTGCGGATAGGTCACGCCCCCGAGCCGCATCGTCGCGCCCGCGTCGAGGCCCGCGATCGCCACGGTGCCCGTGGCGTTGAGCTGCTGGCTCCCCGAACTCGAGACGTTCCCGGTCGGGCTCGCGAGCGGCCCGGTCTCGACCGAGCCGTACGTCCAGTTCACGAGGCCGGCGAGATCGTAGGCGCTCGAGGAGTTCCACGCCTCGCCCGACGTGAGGTTCAGCGGGACCAGGCCGAGCGCCGGCGTGAGGCCGAGCGACCAGTTCCCGTAGACGTCGCCGCTCAGGTTCCGCTGGACGTCCAGCGTCCCGCGCACGGTCAGCGTGTTCGTCTCCCGCACGAACGCGCTCACCGAGCCGTTGGAGGAGAGGAGGGCGACGGCCGGCACGCCCGCCCCGGCGACCGTGACGTTCCCCGCCGTCGTGACGTTGGCCGTGACGCTCGCGATCTCCCAGGCGTGGTGCTGGAGCGTCGCGGTGACCGTCGGGCTCTTGCAGGTCGGGGAGCAGAACGTGAGGTTGAGGAACGCCCCGGCCGTGCGGGTGACCGTGAGCGCATAGAGGTGGCCCGAGAGGTTCGTCTGGTGGACGATCACCGACGCCCCGAACAGCGCGGAGCCGTGGTACGGGAACCCGTCCAGCGTTCCGGAAAGCCCGATGACGCGGACGCCTCCCCAGGCCCACGGCGTCGCCGAGCTGGTGGCGGCGGTCGCCGACGGCGGCGTCCCGGCGAGCGGCTGCCCGGCGGCCGTCCCGACCACGCATACCATGATGAGGGTGAGGGCCCCTCCCACGGTGAGCGCGTTCCGGTACGGTATCGGGTTCATGCTCGAGGCCGGGTCGGCTACCCCGAACGAGGCGAGAGGTCACGTGGGACTTAAAGCCCGGTTTCGGCGACCTTCGCCCCCGCTGGACTCCATGCTAGGGTCTCGCCGCGGCGGAGGGTAGGTCGGTTGCGCGCGCTGACCGACTCCGAGGCCCGCGTCATCGGGGTGCTCCTCGCGGCAAGGCCGGACCGGGAGCGGGAGCGGCTCCGGCAGGCGAAGATCCCCCGTTCGACCTACCACGCCGTCCGTCGCCGCGCCTACCAGGAGCACTGGCTCGAGGACCGGTACGTCCCGCACCCGGTCCCGCTGGGCCGTCCGTACGTGACGTTCCTCCTCATCCGCCCGTTCGCCGATCGGCTCGAGGAGTTCGTAAGGACCGTCGTCGCCGACCCGGGAGCGGTGGTCGTGTGGACCGGCGCGCAGGCCGTGCTCGCCGTCCTCCTCCACGCGGGACCCGAGGACGGTCCCCGCCTTGCCGAGCGGCTGACCCGTGGGGGGCTCTCCCCGACCCCCACCGTGCTCACGGTCCGGGCCGATGCTCCCTCGGTCCCGGTCTACTTCGATTTTGAAGGGCTCTGGTGCCACGTCGCCGGGCTCCCCGGGACGCTCGCGTACCCGCACGGCCTGGGCGGGGGGTCGGGGGACGAGGAGCCCGGCGGGACCCTCACCGCGCACCAGAGCTGGGCGCTCGCCGAACTCCTGCGCCGACCGTTCGTGGCGGCCGAGCAGGGCCGTGGCGGCCACCTCGTGGGTCCGCTCGGCCTGCCGTTCTCCCAGCGGCGGATGCTCCAGCGGGGGTGGATCGTCCACCGCACGATCCTCGATCCGTCGCGACTCCCCCCGTTCCGGGGCCGGAGCGCCGACCAGATCGTCTTCCTCACGGGTGCGCCGCGATCGGGGGCTCGCCCGGAGCTTCTGTTCTCGACGCTCACGCGGGAGTCGCGGGTCTACCCGTTCCTCTTCGTGGTCGGGGAGGACCGCTGGCTGCTGGGAGCGCTCGGCAGCGGGACCCCGACGGCGGCCGGTACTCCCGAACCTGCGCGTCGGCCCGTGCTACCGACCTTACGGGAATATCTCGAAGGGATCGAGATCCTGCAGGGCGCCGCGTCCGAGTTCGCGATCCCGCTCGATCACCGCTACGACCGGGTCGTCCCTCGGTCGTCGAGCACCGCACCCGCCCCGGCTCGGTAGGGAGCTGGGCCCGTAGAGGGCGCTCGGGAGTCGGGACCGCCAGGATCCCGCCTGGCTTCCGTGCGGACGGGCTCGATGCCCCGCGGACGGAGGATCGACCGGGGATCTGGAACGGGTTCGCAGAGGAGTTATCTGCCTCCTTGCTCCGTCCGGCCCCCTCGGTGGACCATGGCTCGAAAGCTCGTACTGCTCGGCGCGACCGTAGCCCTCGCCGCGGTGTTGCTCCTCGGGCCGGCGTCCCAACTTACCTCGGCGGGCACGGCCGGAGCGTCGACGCCGGCGGTCTCGCTCTCCCCCGCCGCGACGTCCGCCGGCGCGTCCCGGGCGCTGGCGATCGAAGGGGAGCTGCGGGGCTCCGGCATCCCCGCTCGGGACATCCACCTCCCCGACCTTTCTGTCCCTCGCCCGTATCCGGGCGAGCTCGTCGGTCCGACGTACCACGCGGCCCCAGCCCCGATGGGCGTGGCCGACCTCGGCCTCGTGAACGTCTCGGGGACCGAGCAGGGGACGGTGCTCAACACGTCGAGCGTGGAGGGGACGATCACGCTGACCAACGCGCTGTCGGTCAACGTCGACGGCGACGGGCCGAACATGTACGGGATCCAGCTCAACGCGGTCGACACCGGGGTGACGCTGTTCGGCAACGCCTCCGACGAGTTCTGGACCCAAAACTTCGTGAGCTACACCCCGAGCAACGGGACGCTGACGTTCGGGGACAACGTCTGGAACTTCTCGAACTACGCCGCGTACCTCTCGCCGAACGCCTTCTACGCCCACGGACCGAACGGGACGCTCTACGCGCCGGTCTACTACTACGCGATCGGGCCGACGTTCACGATCCACTACCCGTTCACGATCACCTTCTACGACAACTCGAGCGTGCTGTTCGACCGCCCTGCGGTCTACTTCAACTACACCGTGTCGAACAGCACGATGAGCGTCTCGGGTTCGTACGACTACGTGGTCTTCAACGCGACGGCCGATCAGGCCCGGCACCTGCCGCGCCCGATCCCCGCCGGGGTCTACCAGATCAACGGCCTGCAGGTCGACCCCGTGGGGCTGCCGAACGACCTCGAGCTCGACGTCGTGGGGAACGATGACGGGGACACGACGACGTTCTACCAGATCGACGCCGCCCTCTCCCTCGGAACCTGGAGCGTCGCTCGGCACGCCTTCGTGCCGGTGACCTCCGCGGTCGATGCCGGGGCCGAGACGGGCGAGACCAGCGACGGGATCTCCGTCTCCTATCAGGCCTCCGCCCCGGTGGCCGACCTCCAGCTCGGGCCGTCGTTCCTCTACGGATTGTGGGGGGACGGTGGCACCCCCGGCGCCCGCGAGGTCGTCCAGACCCTCAGCCCGGCGAGCACGTTCCTCTTCGTGAACCCGGGGGCGAGCGCGAACGCCAGCACCGCCCAATGGGTCCCGTCGTCCCCGTCCGGCACGACGACGTTCTACGTCCCGAACGGCGGAACGTACACCCTCCAGTACCTCCTGGCCGACCATGCGCCGGGAAGCTACAGCCTCCGGGCGGCCAACGACGCGACCGTCCGGCCGTCGTTCACGGGGGCCGTGGACCGCGCGCTCGGCGTGTACACCCCGCTCGTCGCCTTCGGGAACGGCGAGCTTTCGGGGCTGAGCTCGGGCGGGCAGGGCACGCTCGCCTCGCCGTACGTCCTCGACAACAACGAGTACGGGCCCCTCGACCCCGAGTTCGCGGCCTGGAACGACTACCAGTGGCCGGTGTTCCCCGGGCTCTTGCTCTACGGCACGACCGACTACGTCACCGTGACGGCCCCGGCGTTCGAGGTCGTCTATCCGTCGTGGATGAACGCGACGGTCCAGCAGTTCGGCTACCCCACGACCAACGATCTCCAGCTCTGGTTCTGGGAGGCGAGCCACGTCCGCCTGCTCGGCGGAACGGTCTCGGGGTGGCTGTCGGCGTTCCTCGTGGGCTTCCCGGAGGGCTCGGTGATTTTCTGGAACTCCTCCGACAATGTGGTCGCCGGCACGACCTTCGACGACGAGGGGGACGCGATTTTCCTCTACGGCGGAACCGCGAACACGATCTGGGGTAGCCGGTTCCTCCCGGTCGCCGCGAACGCTACGAACGCGTCGAACGTCCTCAACTCCGGGAACCTCACGGAGGCGATCAACGCCTCGGAGTCGGGCGACCTGATCTACAACAACTACTTCGCCGCCCCGGTCCCCGCGATCACGCCGACGTACGATCCGGTCTCCTGCCAGATCCTCTGCGTAGCGGCCTCGTACCGGGAGACGTGGAACGTCAGCTACCAGCCCGCGCGCGACGTCCGCGTCGTCGACGGGGTCGCCCTCTCGGGGAGCATCCTCAACCTGAGCTGGCAGGGCGGCAACTTCTGGGCGAACTACGGGACCGCCTCGGACCCGTACGGGGTCCTGCCGTACAACGACAGCGGCCTCATCACGGTCGGCGGGGACTACCTGCCGCTCACGCCCCCGCTCTACAGCGTCTCGTTCTCGGAACGGGGGCTCCCCCGCGGCACCGTGTGGTCCGTGACGCTCAACGGGGTCACGTTCAACACTACGTCGACGTCGATCTCGTTCCTAGACCCGAACGGCAGCTACGCGTTCACCGTCCCCGCCGTTGGTGGCCGGTCTGCCTTCCCGTCGGGCGGAGATGTGACCGTCCGGGGCGCGAGCGTCGAGATCGCCGTGACGTTCCGGTAAAGCCCATCGCAGGCCCGCGGGCGGCGGTCCGAGCACCGCCCTGACCCGGGCCGAACGGTCGAGCTGGGGAGCCTGAAACGGCTCCATTATACGGGCGGGACGACAGCCTTCTCGGGGCGCGTAGCCTAGCCTGGATAGGGCACCGGGTTCCTAACCCGGCGGTCGAGGGTTCAAATCCCTCCGCGCCCGGTCGTCCCTAGGTGGCGCTCGGTCGTGCGGCGGGTCTAGGACCGGGCCGCGCCGGCGAATAGGGGTTTAATCTAACCGGCGGGATTTCCGCCCGTGCCCGAGGGCCGCCGGCTCGCCGCGGTCATGGTCGCCGACACGGTCGGCTCGAGGAAGGGACGGCGCTCGGCCGACAAGGCGACCCGGGGGCTGGGAGCGCAGGCGGAGGTCGTGCGACCGATCCTCTCGGCCCGACAGGGGCGGGAGCTCCGCTCCCGGGGGGACGGGCTGCTCGCGGAATTCGATAGTGCCCTCCGCGCGGTCCAGTGCGCGATCGACCTCCTGCAGCGGTTCCACGAGCGCGGCGCCCAGCGTGGGGCCACACCGATCCGGCTGCGCATCGGCGTCCACTTCGGGAGCGTGGAGGAGCGCGGGGGAGACCTCGTCGGCGACGCGGTGCGGATCGCCTCGCGGATCGAGCCCTTCGCGCGTCCGGGCGGAGTCTGCGTCTCCGCCCCGGTGCTCGACGAGGTACAGGACGACCTTCCGAACCGCTTTGAGAAGGTGCCGGCCCGGCGGCTCAAGCGCCTCGGAGCCCCGTTCGACGTCTTCCGGATCCGCATGCCCTGGGAGCCCGGGGGACTGTCGGCGCCCCGTTCGTCGTCGCTGCGGCTGGCCGTGCTCCCGTTCGAGAGCGAGGGCGCGGACCCCAAGGACGACTACTTTGCCGACGCGCTCACCCAGGAGGTCATCACCGCCGTCTCGAAGATCCGAGGCCTGCGGGTGATCGCGCGGGGCTCGGTCCGGGGGTACGGGAAGGACCGCAAGCCCCTGGCTCAGATCGGCGCCGAGCTGGACGTCGCGTCGATCCTCGAAGGGAGCGTGCGCAGGACGCTCAACCGCCTTCGCGTCACGCTGCAGCTGATCGACGTCCGGAGCCGGGACCCGCTCTGGGAGACCAGCTACGATCGGGAGCTCGCCGACGTGTTCGCCATCCAGGCGGAGATCGCCGAGCG
>JASHQF010000025.1 GCA_030037695.1 Thermoplasmata archaeon | reverse complement strand
GTCGTACAGGGCGCGCCGCACCAGCTCCGCACGGCCCGTCCCCGTGAACCCCGGCAGGAGCACGAGCAACGGCTTGCCCTCGGTCGTACCGGACGGAGGGCGAAGGACCGCCACGGAGCGACGGTACGAGTCGCCGAGGGGATTGTCCCGGAGGACGTCGCTCTCGTGCTCCACGAGCTCGGCCCGGCCGCCGAGCTCCTGTGCGAAGGCGCGGAACGAGGGAGGTCGGCGGGGGACGCGGATCGACAACTCCGTTCGGGGCCCTCCTCGCCCTCGGCAACGGTCCCGGGGGAAAGCGTCTCGCCGGCGATCGCCGCGCTACGTCGCGGGTGGCAGCACGACCGACTCGGTACCTCGGAGCCCGAGGGGGCCCGCGTGGAGGGCCCCGCAGTACCGGGCCAGGAACGGATCGTTCCCGCGTTCCTCCAGCGCGAGACGGGCGGCCGCGTCCCCGAGCGCGGGAGCGAAGCTCCAGCCGAGCCGGAAGCCGCCGTTGGCGACGACCAGTCGCTCCACGCGCCCCGCGGTCGGCAGGCCGTCCGGGGTGCACGGCCGTGCGCCGTCCTGCACGTCCAGGACCCGATCGAACGCGACGAGCTCGCGCACCGCGTCGAGCACCTCCTCGGCCCTGCGCCGGGTGCCCCGCAGGTCGAAGTCCCACCCGCCCGTCACCTTGAGCTCGGGCCCGAACGGGACGAGGGCGATGCCGCGGTCGACGTGGATCGTCGCGACGTCGATCGGTCGGGCCGGCCGGAGATGCCAGCCGTACCCTCGGACGGCCGTCAGCGGCAACCCCAGGGACCGGGAGGTGACCCCGGTGCAGACGACCACGCAGTCGTGATCCCGGTCCCCGACGTCGGTAGAGATCCGGCCGGCGAGGTCCACCGCCGTCACCGAGGCGCGGACAAAGGTCGTCGCCCCGAGCTCGCGCACGAGGCGGTCCGCGCATCGCTCGGTGTGCACCCAGGCGACCTCCGGGAAATAGAGGTCGCCGGGGCCCCCCTCGCGAGCTCGCACCTCGAACGGTGCGCGGTCGCGCTTGGCGGCGGCATCGCGACAGGCCTCCTCGAAGTGGGCGGGATCGTCGTACCGCTCCACGAGCCCTCGGGCGGCGAAGCCGAAATCGTCCTGCTCCTCGGCGAGCGTCGCATACGCTCGGAGCGAGGCTCGGCCCATGGCGTCCAGCGCCGCCTCCCAGTCCCCGGGCGGGGGCCTCTCCAGGGTCCGCAAACTTTCGAACAGCCACCCGCCATCGACCGACCGGAACGCGCACGTCCCCCGACGCCAGTACTTCACGACGCGGCGGAGGAAGGCGAGCGTGTTGGTCCGATACGCCGTCGTCGGCTCGATGATCCCAGCCGCGTGGATCGATCGGGCGCCGGGGGATGCGGCGTCGTAGATCGTCACCGTCGCCCCGGCGCGCTGGAGCGAGAGGGCCGCGAACAGGCCCGTGATCCCGGCGCCGACCACCCCGACGTTCATGCCCCGGCGAGTTCGCAGTCCGGGAACGATCGCCCTCGCCCGCAGGCTCGGGAGCCTGCGGTCACGCCAGAAGCACCGTCCGAACGATGTCGGGGGGAGGGTCGGTCACTCGACCGATGCGTTCGAGGAACCGGACGGTGTGCGGCAGCGCGGCGTGCCGCTCGAACGCCGCCTCGTCCTTCCAGCGTGAGTGCACGAAGAACAGCCGGCGGTCTCGGGTCGCGCGGTAGGCATGGATCCCGAGGCAGTCCGCCTCGCCCCGCGTGGGAGGGAGCACCTCCCGGATCGCGGCCTCCGCCTCCCCCTCTCGTCCCTCGAGCGCGCGGAACCGGGCGATGATCGTGAGTTCCATCGGTCCTTCGCCCGCCGCGAGGTACCTTGCGTCACTCGGGGCACGGGCTAGCGCGCCCGTCGGGGAAGGCGACGCCCTGGGCGGCGCGCGGAGAGGGGCGGCCGAGAGGGGCGGCTGAGCGACGAGGTCCGCGCCGGGGTCGGCGTTCGACCCGCGGGAGGGTCGACCCCCTTGCGGGAAGGGCGCGAAGCGATCGCACCCGAGCGCGACCCGGTCGACGAGAGCAAGATCTCGGGCGGAAGCGTGCCGCTACGGATCGCCCCCAACGCCCGGAGCTCCCGCGCCCCGGGGTCCCGCACCCGGTCCTGCACCCCAGGAGCGAACCTCAAGTCCCGAGAGATGCCGTCGCGGCTCAGGTCGCGACGCCCGGGATCCCGCAGGAGATCCTCCTCGCCCCGGTCGCACGCCGGCCCGATCATCGGAAGGTACGGTCCGGGGCGCAGCCCGGAGGCGGGAGGCTCCTGCGGCAACTCCCGCTCGAACAACACGGCGGACGGGAGCGAACGGAGCGCGCTGGTAGCGGGCACCTCGCGGAGCTTGCCCCCCACCACCGCGCCGACCTTGACCGCTTCCTGGAGCCCAAGGTCGCGGAGGAGGTCCTGCAGTCCCCTGCCTTGGGTCAGGTCCCGATGGGCGCCGTCGCGGACCAGGTCCCGCGAGCCGGGGTCGGAAACGAGGTCGAGATGGCCTCGGTCCCGGACCGGAGTTCGATGCTCCCCCACGAAACCCTCGCGCTGGCCCCCGGAAGGAGGGCCCCTTCAAGGTCGTTTCGCCCGGGACCGTTCCCCACGGGCCGGACCGGACCCACGGCGGGCGCAACCCCCTTGCGTGGGAAGCACGGCGTCGGGCAACTCCGAGCACCGGTCGAACGACCCCCCGGCGGGGATCGGAGGGGCGGGAACCGCGGGCTGTTCCGGCCGCGGCCTTATACCGATGGACCGCCCTTCGTGCACGTCGTGCCGCGGTCCAAACGCGGTCCTTCGACGAAGAAGAAGGCGTCCGAGGAGACGGCTCCGGAAGGAGCTGACGGGGCGGAACTTCCCCCCGGCGGGCCGCCGTCGCCGGACGCGGGCGCGCCCTCGAGCGCGACCCCGACGACCTCGCCGCAACCGGGCGCAACCTCCGACTCCCCCGCGGCGCCTCTGGCCCCCCCCACGCGCGAATCGTTCGACGAGCTAGCGAAACGCGCGGCGAAGGCGCAACCGCGCCGAGGGTCGGTGGTGCAACCCCCGCCCGCCTGGGAGCCGGACGAGGTGACGCTCGGCTTCGCCATGGTCAACGAGCCGTCGGGGGAGACGCGGGAGCTTCCCGAACCGACGGTCCTCGCGACGATCTTGATCGCCGTCGAGACCGATCGGCGCGCGATCCTCAATCGGTTCGCGGGGAGCTTCGACGAGGAGGTCGACGCGATCGCGAGCCTGTTCTGGCCGTTCCTCATCGTGCACTCCGGACCGGACGCCTCGGCAGCGATCTTCGATGGGACCGGGGTGTGGAAGCGGACGTTCCGCTACACGCTACTCCCCCCGATGGACGGGGTCCAGCCGCTCCTGGACGGCGCCCTCGCGCCGACCCAGTACCTCGCTCAGATGCGCGGGCTGACGCCGCACTTCAACCGGGATCCGGGGTCGGAGGTGCTCACGGTCGAAGGGTTCCTTCCGCTCGACCCTCCGCTCCTGTTCGACGTCCTTTCGCAGAGCCGGTTCCGCAGCGACCCGCAGGCGCCCCACGCCGGGTTCTTGCCGGCCCGCCACGATGTCGGCTGGTACCACGATCTCGTGAACCAGATGCGCAGCTGGCTCGACCGGTTCGACGGGGACCTCCAGCGGCTCGGCGCGATCCGGAGCGGCATCGAGAAGATCTCGGAGGCGACGCGACAACGGCTCGACGACGACTACCGCAAGGCCGACCTGGACTCCCAGGCGAAGGTCGAGGCGGCCCTCGCGGCCGCCCAGGCCGAGATCGCCGAGCTCCAGCAGAGCCACCACGCCGAGGTCGTCCGCCATCTCGAGGTGATCCGGAGGACCCAGGGGACCGTGGCGCGCCATGAGACGGCGATCTCCACCTCGGGCCAGCTCGCGTTCCGGGCGACCCACCGGCGCGGGGATCCCGCCCCCCACGTCGCACGGAGCCGGCAGTCCCAGAACGAGCTCCGGACGGCCCATCGGCAGCTTGCGGCCAGCCGCCAGGCAATCGAGAAGGTCCACGAGGCGCAGCGCGCCCACCAGGAGCGGGCGATCGGCAAGGTCGTCGACGTCGAACGGGAGGGGGCGCGGGCCCTCGCGGAGATCGAACTGTTCCGGGACGACTATCTCGCCGTCGCGGCCGAGCTCCTCCAGACGATCGACGGCCAGATCGCGGCGCGGTCGACGCAGCGCAATCTCCTGTCGGGCTACTTCCTTCCCCTGCCGTCGCTGAGCTCCGCGCGCGTGATCTGGTTCCCGCTCTGGATGGCGACGCTGCGGAGCTCCCGGGGCACGCGGCAGATCGTCTTCCCTCCGATGCAGGTCCGGGCCGGGGTCGGGATCACCGGGGCGCTCCGGCGTCTGTTCGGAGGGATCGTGCTCCCGCTCGAGCCACGGACGGCGCAGTTCGACAAGGTCCTCCGCCCGACGATGGAGGCCGCGCTGGCGCGGGACCCTTGGCTCGCGGCGGCGACCGCCGAGCTGACCCGGGCGGCCGACGTGCTGGTCGACCCCGACGTTCTCGCGCGGTTGCAGGAAGGGCTCATCTCGCTCCGGAAGGAGGGCTGGATCACGGAGAAACAGGAGCAGGAGTTCTACCGAGTCTACCGTGATCGGGCCGGCCGCCGCGCCGGAGCCGCTCCCCCCGCAGCAGCGCGGGCGCCGGGAAGCCCGCCCCCGCCGGCGCCCGTGGGTCCCCCGGCGGACGTCGCCCCCCCGACGTAGCGGCGGCCCCGATACTCTCGGGAAACGCCCGGGTAACCCCGCCCGGAACGTGCGCGCGCCGCGGAACCGTTAACGCACGCGACTCGCTGCCGGCACCGATGAGCGAGGTGGTGGCGGGGCTCCACTCCGTGACCGTACACATCCGCGACGTGCCGCGGGCGCAGCGGTTCTACACGGAGGTCCTCGGGCTCCGCGCGCTCCTCTCGGACGAGCGCGCGGGTCGCCTCGTCTTCGCCCTCCCCAACAGCACCACCCTGCTCACGATGCACGTCCAAGGACCCGGCGAAGGGGGGCGCGAGCCGGGGACCGTCTCGGGGATCGTCTTTCATCACCCCGATCCGGCCGCCGCCTGCCGCGAGATCGCCCGCCGGGGCGGCGCGATCACCCTGCAACCGACGACCGTCGAGTCCGCGCTCGGATCGTTCGTCCGCGCGGCGTTCGCCGACCCGGACGGCAACGAGTTCCTCCTCTCGAACCGGACGGACTGACCAGCGGATCCGCGAGCCGTCCGGTCGCGTTCCCTTCGGCCACCGGCGGGGCCGAGGGAGACGCTTTGGCCCGCGGGCCGTTCGGGCGCTCCGGATCGTGACGCCTCCGCTATCTCGAGGCAGCTCGCGGCGCCACCACGCGATGTGGTCGTCGATCTACCGCGCCAAGCCGTTCGAGGAACTCCCGTGGTTCAGTCCCGACCCCAGCCCCGAGGTCGTGGCGGCCGTCGCCGACCGGTTCCTCCCCCCGAAGAGCCCCGTCCTCGATGTGGGCTGCGGCGCGGGCTCGAACGTCCTGTATCTCGCCCGCGAAGGGTTCGAGGCCCACGGCGTCGATCTGGCGCCCGAGGCCGTGCGCTCGGCCCAAGCGAGGGCCGACCGCGAGCATCTCCGCGTCGAGGTGCGGGTGGCGGACGCGCTCGACCTCCCGTACGCGCGCGGGCGGTTCGTGGGCCTCGTGGACCACGGCTGTTTCCATACCCTGCCGATCGCCCGGCGGGCGGAGTACGCGCGCGAGGCGGCGCGCGTCGTGCGCCGAGGGGGCGCGTTCCTGCTGTCGTGGATCGGGCGGGAACAGACGACCGAGTTCGGCCCCCCGCACCGCCCTTCCCTCGCGGAGGTCACCGCGGCGTTCGAGGCGGAGTTCCTGTTCGAACGCACCACGTTCGAAGGACCGGGCCGGCCTCACGGTCTCGCCACGTACCGGGCTCGCCTGCGCCGCCGTTCTCGCCCTCAGCCCCGACGCCGCTAGGGGCCCCGCGCCGCCCGCCGGAGGGCGCGGATCCCGTCGCGCCGTCAGTCGAGGTTGGACGGAGCGTGCCCTCGAAGGCCGATCAAAAGGAGCGGGAGCCCGATGAGCCCGAACGCCCCCCCGAAGACGACCGCCCAGCTAACGCCGCCGGTCACCGCCAGGGTGACGTTCAGCTCGATCAGCGCGCCGTTGGAGCAGGCGAACATCTCGTAGGTCCCCCCGGCCTGCAGGGTGACCGAGAACCCCCCCTTCGACCCAGTGCGGTTGACGAGGATCCCCGAGGTGGGGGGGCATTTCGCCACGCCCTTGACGAGGTAGACGTGCATCGTGGACGGACTCCCGTGCCAGCTGACTTGCGCAGACTCGGCGGTGACGGCGCCCTCGTCGATCGTCCAGAACTCGGACGCCTGGATCTGCTTGCTGGTCGTCGTCGAATACTCGCTGGCCCCGAGCGCGAGCAGGATGATGGCGAGAACGACAAGCAGGGCTCCGAAGACGATCATCCCCCACCG
>JASHQF010000024.1 GCA_030037695.1 Thermoplasmata archaeon | reverse complement strand
CGACGTGGTCGCCCGGGCCCTGCGGCGCTGGGGGTACCGGGTGTTCTACGTGCAGAACGTGACGAACCTCGACGACAAGCTCATCGCCCGGGCGGCCCAGGAGGGAATCGACCCCCTCGCCCTGGCCGAGCGCCACTACCTCGGCTACGCCCTCGCGATGGAGCGACTCGGCGTGCGCTCGGTGAACTACTATCCGTTCGCCACCGATTTCGTCCCCGAGATCGTCGATCAGATCGGCCGGCTCGTGGCGGCCGAGCGGGCGTATGCGGCCCCCGACGGCTCGGTCTACTTCTCCGTCGCGAAGTTCCCCGACTACGGCCGGCTCTCTGGCCAGCGCGTCGAGGCGTTGCGGCCCGGGGCGCGCGTCGAGGTCGAGAAGGGCAAGCGGGCCCCCGAGGATTTCGCTATCTGGAAGGGCGCCACCCCGGGAGAGCCGTCGTGGCCGAGCCCGTGGGGTCCGGGGCGGCCGGGCTGGCACGTCGAGGACACCGCGATGACGCTCCGTCTGCTCGGGGACCAGTACGACCTCCACGGGGGCGGGCTCGATCTGATCTTCCCGCACCACGAGGCGGAGATCGCGCTCGCCGAGTCGACGACCGGCCACGCCCCCCTCGTGGGCTACTGGATGCACGCGGGGATGCTCGAGCTGGCGGGAGAGAAGATGTCGAAATCGATCGGGAACATCGTCGCGCTCGACCCAGCGATCGCGTCGGTGGGACCGGGGGCGCTCCGCCTCTACTACCTGAACGCCCACTACCGCAGCCCGATCGCGTTCGATCCTGCGAAGAGCCTCCCCGAGGCTCGCGAGGCGTACGCTCGTCTAGCGCAGCCGCTCGAACGGATCGAGGCGATCGTCGAGCGGGACGGGTCCGACCGCCCGGGCGCCGACCTTCCGGCCGATCTCGTCCGGGAGGCCGGGGAGCTGCCCGAGAAGCTCGACGCCGCCCTCTCCGACGATTTCAACACCCGAGAGGCTATCGCGCTGCTGTTCGGCTGGGCCCGCCGCCTCGCGGAGGTCTCCGGATCGCTCGAGGGCCTCGCGGGAGCGGGGCTCCTCGAGCTGCGCGCCCCGTACGACTGGGCCCGCGAGGTCCTCGGATTGTTCGAGCGTGGGCGGAACCCTCCGGAGGAAGGCTGGGCGCGCATCGTTCCGGTCGCGATCGCCGCCCGCGCCCGGGCGCGGGCCCGGGGCGACTTCGCCGAAGCGGACCGGATCCGTACCGAGCTCGCCGCGGCCGGCATCGAGCTCGAGGACGAGGGGACCGGCACCCGGTGGCGGGCCCCCGAGACGCGGTGAGGCCGCGTGCGCGGGTTCGGCTTTTCCGAGCACGGCGGGACCGATCGGCTCGCCTACGTCGACCTCCCGGAGCCGAGCCCCGGCCCCGGTGAGGTACGGGTCCGGCTCCGAGCGGCAGCCTTCAACCGACTCGACCGGTTCACGTTGGCCGGGATCCCCGGGGTGACCGTCGAGCGTCCCCACGTCCTCGGCTCCGACGGGGCCGGGGTCGTGGAGCGGCTCGGCGAAGGAGTGGCGGACCTCGCGTTGGGGGATCGGGTGCTCCTCAACCCCGGTCTCTGGGACGGGACGTGCGACGCCTGCCGTCGCGGGGACGAGGCGATGTGCCGGTCCTACCGGATCGTGGGGGAGCATACCCAGGGGACCGCCACCGAGCTCCTTTGCCTCCCGCGCCGCAACGTTCGGCCCCTCCCGGAGGGCTGGACGTTCGAGCAGGGGGCGGCGGCCCCGCTCGTCTTCCAGACCGCGTGGCGCGCCCTGCGGACGGTCGCGGGCCTCGTCCCGGGCGATCGCCTCGCGGTCGTCGGCGCCGGCGGGGGGGTCGCCCCCGCCGCGGTCCAGGTCGGCCGGCTGCTGGGCGCGACCGTGACCGTCGCTTCCCGGAACCGGACGAAGGAGGAGGCGGTCGCCCGGCTCGGGGCCACGTCGTTCGTGACGTTCGACGACGCGACCCCGCTCGATCGCGTCCTCTGGCAGGCGTCGGAGAAGAAGGGGTTCGACGTCATCTTCGATTCGGTCGGTGCCCCCACCCTCCCTCGCTCCCTGCGCGCCGTCGGTCGTGGGGGACGGATCGTCGTGATCGGCGCGACGGCTGGACCCGTGGTGGAGCTCGACGTACGCACCCTGTTCTGGCGCCAGGCGTCGATCCGGGGGAGCACGATGGCGGGGGCGCGGGAGTTCGACGAGGTCCTCGGCCACCTCGCGTCGGGGGAGCTCCGCCCGGTGATCGACGTGACGTTCCCGTTCGAGGACGGCCCGGCCGCGTTCCGCCGCCTGGACTCAGCCGAACTGTTCGGCAAGGTCGTGCTCCGCGGCCCGGGACCGGGACCGGAGGGCCCGTAGCCGAGACCGGTCGGGCACCCTGCATCTAAAGTCTCCGGAGACCGTACCGGATCCGTGGCGGGTGCCTCGCCCCCGGTCTCGGGATACGGGCTCGAGGATCGGGCCTTGCGACCCGGTGAGGCGGTCCTTCATCGTTGGGTAGCCCCCCGGGGCCAGGGGGTCCTCACGAACTACCGATTCGTCCTCTTGGGGCGCCCGGCACCGTTCCGGCGCAAGCCGGAATGGTCCCGGGGCCTCGAGGAGATCAGTTCCCTCGCCGTGGAGCGCGTCCAGGGTCTTCCGGCCCGTCGCGTGAGGGTCCGCGGAGGGTTCGCGGGCGGAGTGATCGGACCCGTCCGGATCGACGCGACGTTCTCCGTCAACGTCGACCACGTGCCGGTCTACATCGGCGACCCGAACCGGTGCGGCGAGATCCAGCAATGGATCGACGACGCCCGCACCTCCCGATGCGTGGCCCTCTACGGTCGGGCGCTGCCGTTCGGCGCCGCGGCGCCCCCCCCGGGGGCCGCGGCGGCTTCCCGGGTCTAGGGGACGCCGAAGAACCGCTCGACGACCTCGGGGACGAACGACTCGCTCCCGGCGAGGCGACCCCCGTCGGGTCGCACGAGGACGGGGTACGCCTCGTCCCCCGACAGCAGCCTGCCTACCAGCTCGGCGTTCCGGCCGGGGTTGTCGACATCGACCACGTGCACCGGGATGCGGTGCTGGCGGGCGACCGTGAGCACCAGCCGGGCGACCGCGGCGTTCCTTCCGTAGATCTGGCCCGGCTTCGCGTCCCCGGGCTCGTGCGTCCCCCACGAACGGGCGAGGGGTACCCCCATAGGGAGAGCGAGCGTCATCGCCGGCCTCGTCCCTCCCGGATTGGCGTCGTGGTACGGTTCACCCGCGACGAACAGCACCCAACCGACCGCGCCCTCACCGGACTCCGCTGGCGCCCCAGACGGCATCGCTCTCCTCCGGTAAGCACCCCTCCCTACTCAAGCCTGCGTCGTGACGGAGCCGAGCCCGGCGCCGTCGGTCCGCCGGCCCTCGACCCCCCACGCGCTCCGGTATCTCCCGGGTCGATCCGGGGGCCTCCGGAAGGGGGGAGCGGCTGACCCAGGGTCGATCGGCCTCCGGAGAACGGCCCCCCAGGGTGGCTGTACCCGTCTCGCCAACGGGCCGTGAAGCGGTGTTGCCCTCGCGGGACCCTTAAATAGGGGGACCTCGACTCCATTCGCACGTGTACAGTGCCCGCGAGCAGCCTCCGTCGCTAGGGGGCATGGCTCGGTCTGGCTGGAAGTCGATGGTTCTGGCGGCCCTCGCGGCCGTAGTGGTCGGGGTCGTCCTCGCCAGCGCGCTGGCCGGGCTCTCCGCCCCCCTCCCGCGGGCCCCCGGGCCCGCCGGGGCGATCCAGCCGGCGGCGACGCCGGCCGCCACGCACGGCGACCTCGTGGTCACGAACGGGGAGACGTTCAACATCACCACCCCGCTCAACGGCAACGCCACCTACTACCAGGGGGGCAACGTCACCGTCGACAGCGGCGGGACGCTGATCCTCCATGGGGTCACGTTCTCGTTCGTGGAGTTCGTCGGCTCCGCCGGCACTCCGCAGCAGCGCCTCTCCCACATCTACCACTTCCTCGTGAACAGTGGCGGGACGGTCGAGGTCGTCAACTCCACGATCACGACCGACCTCACCACCCTCTCGACGTACGGGAAGCTCAACCTGACCGTCGAGGGGGCGATGTCCCTCGAGAACTCCGCGCTCGCGTTCGCCGGATGGATCCGCGTGACCGGAGCGACCGCGAACCTCACCCTCACCAATTCCACGATCGAGGGCAACCCCCAGTTCCCGGGCCTCCTGTCGGCCCACCAGACGGGGCTCAACGCGACGTTCGTCGGGGACACCGGCTACGCGCCGAACCTGAACGCCTCGGCGGGCGGCCAGGTGAGCCTGTTCCACAGCCTCGTCAACAACACCTACCAGAACAACGTGAGCAAGAACGGGACGCCGGCGCCGCTGCCCCTCACCAACACGTCGACCGAGGTGATCTCCACCGCGGTCAACGTCACCCAGTTCCTCACCGCCACGGACACGACGAGCGTCACGCAGGACCTCCTCTACGCGAACGAGATCCAGGGCGGGACGGTCACCTTCGACTACACCGCCACCGTCAGCGGGACGGTCGGCGTCGTCCTCGATTACGGCGGCCACGCCTACCGCCTCGGTCTCGTCGCGGTGCAGACGGCGAACACGGTCACCACCGTGCCGTTCAACGCCGCGCTGATCCAGGCGATCAACACGCAGGGGGCCGTGGCCTACCTGAACTATACCGGCGACTTCGGTGTCACCCCGTCCAAGATCGCGATCTCGATCGCGAACTCCACCGCGGTCGGCTCGATCACCGGGATGACGATCCAGCTTCTCCCGCGCGTCAGCTACAACGTCACGGTCACGGGCGCCGGTTCGCGCCTCAGCACCGTGGACTCGACGCTGGACCTCAGCTTCTACGCGCCGAACGGCGCCCCGGAGTTCCTCCACCAGCTCCAGCTCACCGACGGCGCCACCGCGTTCCTCGGCAACCTCTCGATCCCGAACGCGATCCCGACGGAGAACGCGACGGCGGCGATCACCGCCGACGCCACGAGCACGGCGACCCTCTTCCGGTGGGCGTCGTTCAACCTGACGGGCAGCGGCGGCGTGCTCGAGGTCGACGGGGGCCAGTCGACGCCGTACTACGCGTACGGCACGACGCAGGCCAACAACCTCACGGTCAACGGCGACAACGCCTTCGCGACGTCGGACCCCGCGATCGCGGGGTACCTGAAGCTGTGGGACAAGCTCCACGAGCGTCCCGCCTACGGGGAGTCCGGGGTCACGGGCGTCGCCTCCCTCCTGCTCGCCACGAACCAGATCACGGGGACGAGCGGACCGGACGGCGATTTCTTCGGGGACTACAACATCTCCGTGACCGCCCCGACCGACGCGGGCACGACGGCGAAGGAGGTCGCCTACTGGGGCGGCGTCAGCCCGTACCCGGCGGGGGTCGCCTTCGGCACCAACGGCTACCAGGCGACCGACTTCGGTCCGACGTTCAACTTCCCCCAGTACTCGGTGAAGTTCGAGGTGACCGCCGTCACCGTCCTCGCCAACGGCGCCCCGGACGACACCGTCCACATCGGCCAGACGCTCGGCGTCCAGGTCGCGGTGAAGAGCGGTGGCGCGGGCCCGATCGGCTCGCTCACCGCGACGCTCTACTACGACCAGACCGAGGTCCAGATCCTCGCGGGGATCGCCCTCAGCGACCCGCTCCCCCACCTCGGCTCGACGACGACGTTCACCCTCTCCTGGGTCGTCACGACGTCGATCACGGGGACCCACTCGAACGCGTTCGGCAACACGTTCTGGCTCACGATCGTCTACAACAACGACACGGCGAAGGAAGGCGGCGGGCTGTACGAGCAGGGGGTCGCCGCGACGATCGCCCCCACGACGAGCCCGCTCGGCGTCTTCGGCGAGAAGTTCCTCGGTCTCGAGCTCTGGCTGTGGCTCGCGATCGCGGCCGGCGTCGTCGTGGTGATCGTGGGGCTCCTGTTCTTCTTCCGTCGCCAGGCGGGCGGCAAGCTCGTCGAGTGCGGCGAGTGCGGCAATCTGATCCCCGAGAACGCGACGGTCTGCCCGAAGTGCGGGGCGGAGTTCGAGACGGACGTCGTGCGCTGCAGCCGCTGCTCGTCGACGATCCCGGCGAGCTCCAAGTACTGCCCGGAGTGCGCGGTCCAGCTCCTCGGTAAGCCCGGGGAGGAGGCCGTCGACCCCGAGCGCCAGGCGTACGCCGACTTCACCGAGCGCTACCGCGCGGAGGCGAAGAAGGCCCTCGGCGACAACTACACGGAGGGGGCGTTCTGGGACTGGTGGAAGCGCCAGCCGAGCTACCTCCCCTACGGTCAGTGGCGCCTCCAGCAGGGCCAGGGCACGCCCCGGACCCGCGCGACCGCGCCCCCGCCCGGTTCGGCCGGTACCGGCCCCGGCGG
>JASHQF010000023.1 GCA_030037695.1 Thermoplasmata archaeon | reverse complement strand
CCGTAGCCGGCCATCTGGCGGCGGGCGAGCCGGTGCTGCGGATGCGAGGGGAGGCCGGGGTAGTGCACCTTCCGCACCCGGGGGCTCCGCGCGAGCACCTCGGCGACGGCCTTGGCGGACGCTTCGTGGGCGCGCATCCGGACCCCGAGCGTACGGATCCCCCGGAGCGCGAGGAAGCAATCGAACGGGCTCGGCACGGCCCCGACCGCGTTCTGGAGCCAGGCGTACCGCGTCCCGAGGCGTCGCGTGCGGAGGACGAGCGCGCCGCCGAGGATGTCCGAGTGGCCCCCCAGGTACTTGGTCATCGAGTGGAGGACGATGTCCGCCCCGCGCTCGATCGGCCGCTGGAGCGCCGGCGTGGCGAACGTGTTGTCGACCGCGACGACCGCCCCGGCCGCGTGGCCCCAGCGCGCCACCGCCGCGAGATCGACGATCTTGAGGAGCGGGTTCGTCGGGCTCTCGAGGTAGACGAGGTCGGCCGGCGTCGCGAGGGCTTCCCGGGCGGCATCCAGGTCGGACATCGCCACGTAGTCGACGCGGATCCCGAACTGGCGGCGGTGGTGCTCGAAGAGGCGCCAGGTCCCGCCGTAGAGGTCGTCGACGGAGACGATCCGGCTCCCTCGCGGGAACGCCTCGAGGAGCGTCGTCAGGGCGCCGAGGCCGGAAGCGAAGGCGAGCCCGACCGCCCCGCTCTCGAGCTCGGCGAGGGTCCGCTCGAGGACGGTCCGCGTCGGGTTCGAGGTGCGGCTGTAGACGTAGCCGCGGTTGCGGTTCGGCGCGGCCTGGCGGTACGTGCTGGAGAGGTAGATCGGCGGGTTGACCGCGCCGGTGAGCGGGTCCTCGGGGTCCGCGGCGTGGACGAGCTTGGTGTCAAACCGCACGGGACCCCCCCTCCTCGGACAGGACCCCGACGAGATCGTGGCGGGTAAGGATGCCGAGGGGGGTCCCGGTCGCCCGGTCGCGGACGAGCACGGCCCGTTCCCCACGGAGGCGCTCGAGGAGCTCCGACCAGGTGGCGTCCGCGGCGACCTCGGGGAACGGCGGGCCGACGATCGCGCGGACGCTCCGATCGAGGACGGTCGCGTCTTCGAGGCTGCGCCGGAGGATCTCCTCCTCCTGGACGCTCCCGACGCTCTCGGGCCCGGCGAGCACCGGCATCTGCGAGATCCCGTGCTGGCGAAGCTGGGCGAGCGCCTCGCGGGCGGTCGTGGTCGGCGCGACCGCGACGAGCGGGGGCGTGCTCCCTTTCCGTCCGAGGAGATCGCGCGCGGCGACGCCGTGCTCGGCGAGCCCCTTCTCGCGCAGCCAGTCGTCGCTGTAGAATTTGGAGAGGTACCGGTCGCCCGAATCCGGGAGGATCACGACCACGGTGGACCCTTCCGGGAGCGGGCGCCGTCCGAGCCACCGCAGCGCCCCGGCGACCGCCGCCCCGGACGAGCCCCCGACGAACAGCCCTTCCTCCCGCGCGAGGCGTCGGGCCATCGCGAACGATTCCGCGTCGTCGGTCTCGACGAACTCGTCGAGCTCCGGGAACCGCAAGGTCCTCGGGACCATGTCCTCCCCGATCCCCTCGACCAGGTACGGGACCGCCGCCACGAGGCGCTGCGTACGGAAGTACGGGGCGAGGACCGAGCCCTTCGGGTCGACCGCGACGATCTTCACCGACGGTCGGTGCTCCTTGAAGTACCGCCCGATCCCGCTCATCGTCCCGCCGGTGCCGACGGTCCCGACGACGGCGCCCAGCGCGCCACCGGCCGCCTCGTCGATCTCGGGGGCGGTCGTCTTGTAATGCGCTTCCGGGTTCCCGTCGTTCTCGTACTGGTTGGGGTAGTACGCCCCCGGGATCTCGGTCGCGAGCCGGCGCGCGACGGAGTAGTCGCTCATCGGGTGGTCCGGCGGGACCCCCGCCGGCGTGACGACGACCCGGGCCCCGTAGGCGCGCAGCAGCCGGATCTTCTCGGTGCTCATCTTGTCCGGGATCACGAAGACCGTACGGTACCCCCGGACGGCGGCGACCAGGGCGAGCCCGACCCCCGTGTTGCCGCTGGTCGCCTCGACGATCGTGCCGCCGGGCTTGAGCGCGCCCGTCCGCTCGGCGGCGGCGATCATCTCCGAGCCGATCCGGTCCTTGACCGACCCGCCGGGATTGAGGAACTCGAGCTTGGCGAGCAGGCGGTACGGCACCCCCGCCGCGACCCGGCGCAGGGGGACGAGCGGGGTCCGCCCGACCAGGTCGACGATCGACTCGGCGACGGCGGGCCGTCCCGACACGGCGCGCTCGAACCGGGGTGCCGAGTTAACGGTTCTGGCGCGCACGGCGGCGCCCGGGCGTTCCGGCCGGTCCGCTCGGGCTGGTACGAACGAGTCCGTTCCCCTACGACCCCGTCCTTAAGCCGCCTCCCGGGCTCGTACGCTCGGGAGGGACGGACGACGATCGGCTCGCTCGAGGCGACGGTGCTCGCGTCGCTCCGGGACCTCGGCGAAGCTCCCGCGCGCGACGTCCGGGCCGCGCTGGAGAAGGGGGGGACCCGACTCGCCTACACTACCGTGGCGACGATCCTCGCCCGGCTCCACGACAAGCACCTCGTGACCCGCCGCCGTGAACCGTGCCGGGGCGGGGAGCGCTACGTCTACCGGCCCTCGCCCGTCGAGCAGAAATACCTCCTGAATCTCCTGCGCGGCGTCGTTCGGATGTTCGGGCCGGCCGGGGTCGTTCACCTCAACGACGAGCTCTCCAAGCTCGACCCGTCGGAGGAGCGCGCCCTGCGACGCCGGCTGGGCCTGCGTTAGGGGGGTCGCCGCGTGGGGTCCGGAACGGGGGACCCTCGGGCCGAGGTCTCGATGCGGGACGGGCCGAGCTCGATCGGGACGTTCCGAGCGACGGTCCTCCTCCTCGCCGCCTGGTCGATCGTCGCCACGACCGGGCTCGTCTTCGTCCTGGTCGAAGGCGGTGTGAGGGCGTTCGACGTCGCCGTGCGGGAGCCGGGGACGCTGTTCGCCCGCGAGGCCCTGTTCCTCTGGGGGCTCGGTGCGCTCGGCGCCCTCGTCGTCTTCGTCGCGGCGTTCGGCGTGACGCAGGCGGTCGGCCGGGGCCTCCTGCGCCTCCTCCGGCCCGAGCCGCTCCCCTGGCCGGAACGGCTCCCCCGCCCGAGCTACGGGGTCCGCCTGCTCGCGTTCGACTCGCCGCGGCCCGAGGCGTTCACCTTCGCCCTCCTCGTCCGCGACCCGGGGCGCCTCCGTGCGCGCCGGGACGAGGTGATCCTGCTCTCTCGGGGCCTCCTGGGCTCGCTCGCCCCGGAGGAGCAGGAGGCGGCGATCGCGCACGAGCTCGGGCACGTCCGGGAGCTCGACGGCCGCTACCTCACGTTCCTCCGGACGTTCGCCCGGCTCCTTCGCTGGGACCCGATCCTCGCCGTGGCGGCGTCCCGGCTCACGCGACGGGAGGAGTTCCGGGCCGATGTCGATGCGGTCGAGCTGACCCGGCGCCCCCGGGCGCTGGCCCGGGCGCTGTACAAGGTCAGTCGGGGCGCCTCCGGCTCGCCCCGGCTGCTCGCGAGCCTCCTCGGGCCGGGCGGTCGTCAGGGCCGGGCCCAGGTCGAGGAACGGATCCGTCGCCTGATCGAGCTCGCCGAGAGCGGTCGGTTCCCGGAGGAGCCGGTTGGGTAACCCCCGCCGTGCCCGTCCCGCCCGCCCGGGCCGGACCGCGGCGGTCGCCGCCCTCGCGGGGCTCGGGCTGCTCGCGCTCTTGCTGGGGGCCGCGCCGCCCGTCCGAGCGAGCGGGTACCCGCCCCTCCCCGGCGGCCTCGGCCAGGACCGGGAGCTGCTCGACAACCTCTCCGCCCCGTCGATCGTCCCCGGAGGGTCGGGGCAGATCGCCTTCCAGGTGACCGCGCCCGCCGCGTCGGTGGGCCCGCTCGTGGGTGTCGTCGTGGAGTTCGCGGTCTACGCCTTCAACGGCTACCCGGGCACGGGCTCGGCGCCCCTGCCGGTGGGCCAGGCTCCGGTCCTCTCGAACGCCACCACCTCGGCGGAGGACGTCCGGGTGGGCCTCGGGACCCTGAGTCCCGGCGCGAGCGACTCCGGCTCGGTCGGGTTCGCCACCTCGGGCGGGACGCCGGCCGGGACGTACGCGGTTCGCACCGCGGTCTCGTTCACGGAGAACGGGACCGCCTACCGCCTCGACTCCCGGGGCTGGTTCAACGCGAGCGTGTGGGCCCAGGCGACGGTGCTGCCGAACGGGAGCGCCACGCTCAACCTCAGCGTGCTCGGCGTGTCGGGGGTCGTGGCGGAGACCGGGATCGTGGTCTCCCCGTCCGGCTTCACCACCGCGCTGTTCGCCGTGGCCGCGGCCGGCGTCGTGCTGGTCGGAGCCGGGGCGTGGGTCTACTTCCGCAGGACGCCCGGCTCCAGGTCGGGGACCGGGTAGGCGGGAGCGGGGGCGACCCACGCCCCCAGCGCCTTCGGCAGGAGCCGGACGAGCGACGGTGACGCGGCGAGGAGCTCGCGCGCGACCCGGGTCGGGAAATCGATGTCGCCGAACGCGACGATCGTGCGGGCGAGCGGGCCCGCACCGAGGGCGTCGACGACGGCGTCGAGCTCGGGGTCGGTGAGGCGCACCAGGATCCGTCGGAGGTACAGGGCCCGCCGGAACTCCTCGCCGAGCTCCTCCTTCCAGCGCGCCGTGTACGGAGCGAGGGCGCGCGCGGAGAGGTCGTTCGCGGCGAGAGCGCCGGCGGCGACGTCGACCGCGATCGCCGACGCGCGCAACGACGTGTAGATCCCGCCGCCCGAGAGCGGCTTCACCTGGGCGCCCGCGTCGCCGACGAGCAGGACCCGGTCGCCGTGGAGGCGGGGGACCTCGCCGATCGGGATCCCCGACACGACGAACGACGCAGGGTTCGTCGGGGCGGTACCGAACCTGCGGGCGAGCCGCTCGAGGAGTCGCTCGAAGTAGACCCGGGCCGGGGTCCCGTCCGCGTCGGCGGCGACCCCGATCCTCGCCCCTCCGCGCCCGTCGGGGATCCACCAGCCGAAGAGCCCGGGGGCGATCGTCCGCCCGAGGTACACCTCGACCTGGTCGGGGTCCCCGGGGCTCGTCGGGAACTCCGCCTCGAACGCGGGCAGGATCTCGACCGGCCGGCGGAGACGGAACGCGCGGGCGACGGCGCTCGCGACGCCGTCGGCCCCGATGACGAGGCGCGCCGCGATGCGCGTGGCCCGCCCGTCCGCACCGGTGAGCTCGGCGACCACGCCGCCGTTCGGCGGACCGAGGAGCCGGTCGAACCGGAGGCCGGTGCGGATCTCGGCCCCGGCCCGCGTCGCCCGGTCGGCAAGGTGCACGTCCAGCGCCGCCCGGTCGAGGACGTAGGCCCGGGGCTCGACCGCCCGGAACGAAACGGAGCGGAGGCTCGGGCCGAAGACGGCCGCCCCGCGGACCGGACGCACGACCATCGCCTCCGACCCGGCGAGATCGAGCACCCGGCGGGAGACGAGCCCCGCGCACTGCACGGGGCGCCCGACCTCGGGGTGCTCCTCCGCTACCAGCACACGGTAGCCCTTGCTGGCGAGGCCGGCGGCGACCGCGCTCCCGGCCGGACCCGCCCCGACGACGAGGACGTCCCACCGTTCGGCGTCGGAGCTCGGGGAGCTCGCGGTCACGCGCCGGCCGTCCCCGCCCGGCGCCACGGGGCCCCGACCCGGTCGGTCCGCTGGCGGGGTTCGATCCCCGACGCTTCGATCGGCACGCTGAGGCCCTCGCCCAGGGCGAGGTACCCCGTCCAGGCGATCATGGCGCCGTTGTCGACGCACATCCGACGCTCGGGAGCGAACATCGCCGCGCCTCGGCCCTCGGCCATGGCGCGGACCATCCCGCGCAGGCGCTCGTTGCAGGCCACCCCGCCGCCGAGGACGACCGCCTCCTTGCGCCGGTGGGCGAGCGCCCGCTCGGTGACCTCGGTGAGCATGGCGTACGCCGTCGTCTCGACCGAGTAGGCGAGGTCGGTCCGCGCGGCCCCTCGCGCCGACTGGGCGAGGGCGGCCGTGAGCATGCCGGAGAACGCCACGTCCATGCCGTGGACGGAGTACGGCAGGGCCAGGAGCTCCTGCCCGAGCTTCGCCTCCGCCTCGAGCGCCGGTCCGCCCGGGAACGTCCCGCCGAGCTCGATCCACAGCTTGTCGAGGAAGTTGCCAATGCCGATGTCGAGCGTCTCGCCGAGCACGCGGTACCGCCCGCTGCCGTAGGCGATCACCTGGGTGTTGCCGCCGCTCGTGTACAGGAGCAGTGGGTCGTCCAGGCCGCTCATCGCCCGGGCGATCTCGAGGTGGGCGACGCAGTGGTTCACCGGCACGAGCGGCCGGTCCCAGACCAGCGCGAGCGTCCGGGCGACCGTCGCGCCGGCGCGAAGGCACGGGCCGAGCCCGGGCCCTTGCGCGAAGGCGACGGCGTCGACCTCCGTCGGGCGCGCGTGCGCCTCTTCGAGGGCCCGCGTCACGAGCCCGGGGAACAGCTCCACGTGATGGTTCGCGGCCTCCCGAGGGTGGATTCCCCCCCGGGGGGGACGGTACATGTCCGAGGCGACCGCGAGCACCCGGGCGCTCTCGTCGACGACGCCCACCGAGGCCGTGTGCGCCGTCGACTCGATGCCGACGACGACCATCGGCCGCGGAGCGCCAGCGCGGTTATACCCTCGGCGTCGCGGGGGCTCACTCTTCCGTCGATTCGATCCGGAACGAGACGCGCGAGCCTTTCAGCGCCGCCTGGATCCGATCGGCGAGCTCGAGCGTCTCGCGGACCGACGCCTGGCGACCCCAGTCGTAGACGAACTCGTACCCCTCCTCGCCCGTGCGGAAGCCGACGCTCTCGAGGACCTCGGCGACCTCGGAGTAGCTCGAGCCTTCGCTGTTGAACTGCAGGAGGAGGAACGTCTGCGTCATCTCGGACGACCGGGTTCGGAGCCGAGTCGGAGTCCCGGCTTAAGGGAATCGCTCCTCGTCCCCCGGTGAGGCGCGGCCGTCGCGGTCCGGCGCCCCGGAGGGGAAGATCGCCGCCGGACCGGGGCCTCCTTCCTCCTCGGGCTCCGGGCCGTCCGGCGCACGTGCATGCGCGGTCACGCGTACCGCGACCCCCCGGCGCAGGCGCCCCATCTCGTGGGGGGCGAGCAGCAGGCGCCCGACCGCGAGGAGCTCGTGGCGGGGGTCGACGACGAGCGCGCTCGCTCCGGGGACGAGCGCCGGGTCCGCCGAGAGCACGAACCGGGAGAAGACGCTCCGGCCCTCCCGGGCGAACGGCACAGCGTCGTCGGCGACGACCACCCGGCACCGTCCGGGCTCGAGCGCGTCGGCGAGGAGGCGCGCCCCGCGGAACGTCGGCCTCGGCAACCCGTCGTTGCCGATCACGAAGGCGGGGAAGGCGTCCGCGCGGACGAACCGGAGCCGTCCGGTGCGTCGGGAGCGTTCTCCCTGGAGCGCGGGGGTCAGCCGAACGGCGGCCGAACGGCCGTACTGCCAGGTGAGCAGCGCCCGGATCTGGCGCTCGGTCCAGGCCGCGGTCCAATCGCGTTCTCCGGGCGAGGGCAGATCGGCGAGGCGCGCGAGCTCCTGGGTCAACGCCTCCGGGGACGGAACGCGGGCGCGACCCCGGAACTCGTCGATCCCGAGGTACGGGCCGACCGGGTAGATCTCCGAGAGCTCGAGCGGTACCTCGCCGAGCGGGGTCGTGACCGCCCAGTGGACCGGTCGGCCGTCGCGGTCCTCGGCCGGGACTCGCCCGAGAAAAGCAGGCACCAGAGGTACCCGCGGTAATGCTCGGGCGCTGTCCCGATCGGCGGTAAAGATCTCCCGGCGATGTCGGAACCGGCGCACCGCGGGTCGTTCGAGGCTGGCGGGGCCGATCTCGCGGAACGCCCGCCGGCTGTCGGGCTCGGTCGGTTCGAAGACCTCGTCGTGCGCCGCCGCTTCCGCGAGCGCGGCCCGGAGCGCAGGGTGGGCGGCGGCCCGGCGCTCGGCGAGTTCCCACAGCGTCCCGTCCCGGATCGCCTGACGGACCCGGGCGACCTCCTCCACCGAGACGAGGAGATTGTGGAGCGCGAGGTGCGGCTCTTGACGCTCGGGGGTCCAGCCCCGCACTTCGGGTAGCGGGGCGGACTCGCAGAGCGAGCACCGGCAGATCGGCTCGCGCACGGCCGCAAGGTCCACGGTGCCGTACGGGAACAGGAGCTTCCCTCGTCGCGCGAACTTCTGGTACGCCGAGGAGTCGAACAGATCGGCTCCGTAGAGGGCCGCCAGGGCGAAGACCATCGGGTGGCCGGCGCCGAACAGATGTACCGCCGCCTCGGGGGCCAGGGACGGGCGCGCGGCGGACAGGACGCCCACGAGCTCGGAGAAGCGGTACTGCTCGAGGAGCGGCACGATGCCTCCGATCGCGAGCACGTCGCCGATCCCGCTCGCGGACCGCGCCGCTTGCCCGCGGAGCGCCGGATGGGCCCCGCCTTGCACCGGTACGGCGAGCAGGCCCGACCGCCGGCCCCGGGCCGCTCGCGCGCGCACCAGCGTCGTGGCGAGCGCGCGCTCGGCGTCCTCGAACGGCGCCTCGGGCTCGGTGAAGACGTCGAGGACGGTCGCGATGTCCGTGCGGATCTCCTCTTGGAACCGCTCGATCTCCTCGGCCCCGACCTCCACCGAGCCGTAGGCGTGCTGCTGGAACGCGCCGGAGTCGGTCATCACCGCCCCGTCGAACCCGAGGAGGCCGTGGATCCCGACCTGTCGCGCTTTGTCGCGAAGCTCAGGGTTCCGCCACGTGAGGTACGCGGAGGTGATCACCGCCCGGAGACCGAGCCGGCGCGCGAGCTCGCTCGGCGCCCACGGCTGCCGGGCGCGCTCGGGATGGACGACCGGGAGCAGCGCCGGGGTCTCGAGGTCGCCGTGCGGCGTGGTGAGGCGGCCCAGGCGTCCCAGGCCGTCCCGCTCGAGGACCTCGAACTCCGCCACGCGGCGGCGACCGGACGCGAGCGTTAAGCGTTCCCCGCCGGGGCGGAGCCCCCCGGCTCGTACGACGCGCGGATCCTTTGGAGAAGTTCGACGAGCATCGGCCGGGTGAGCTTCCCGGTGTTGGTGTTCTGCGGGCTGGGATGGTACGATCCCCAGAGGAGGGGCCGCCCAGGTCCGAGGGGAACGACGGCGCCGTGGCCGAACGTCGCCCGCGGCCGGGGAACGTCGTAGACGCGGGGGACGATATCGAGCAGCGCCTCCCAGGCGAACCCCCCGAGCGCGAGGATCGCCCGCGCCTCCCCTAGGAGGCGCAGCTCCCGCTCGAGGTACGGCGCGCAGGTGTCCCGTTCCGCCGCGTTCGGCTGGTTGCCCGGCGGAACGCACCGCACCGCCGCCGTCACGTACAGATCGGAGTACCGGAGCCCGTCCCCGCGTCGGACGCTCGTCGGCTGGTTCGCGTACCCCACCGCGTGGAATGCCGCGACCAGGAACGCCGCCGACAGGTCCCCGGTGAAGACGCGTCCCGTCCGGTTCGCGCCGTGCGCCGCGGGGGCGAGACCGACCGCAACGAGCCGGGCGTGCGGATCCCCGAACCCGGGGACGCCCCGGCCCCAGTACGTCTCCGCGCGGAACGCCCTCTTGCGCACGCGCGCCACCTCCTCGCGGTAGCCAACGAGGCGGGGGCACCGGCGGCAGGCGACGATCTCCTGCCGGACCAGGTTCAGGGTATCGCTCACGGGCGGGGGAGCCGGGGGTCGGATTCGACTTCTTCGCTAGCGCGGGCCCGCCACCGGCCGTGGTCACCGTGCGTGACCTACCGCTTTAGAACGGGGGCCCCCTGCCCCGGCGATGACGGAAACCACCGTCCCCCGAGGGGGCCGGACGAAGCTCGGCCCGGTCAACGGCGACCTCACGATCGGCCCCCGCGCGACCGTCGACCCGGACGGGAAGCTCGTCGTCACGGGCCGGATCACCTGCCGCGACTCTGCCGAGATCACCGGGCCGGTCGACGCGGGCTCGTTCGAGGTCGACGCCGGGGACGTCGTGGTCCGGGGCGACCTCACGGTCCGGGAGGACGTGCGGGCCCGCGACGCGAGCCTTCGGGTCGAAGGCGCTCTCGCCGGCCGACGGGTCGATGTTGACCGGGGACTGAGCGTCCGAGGCCCCGTCAAGGCGGACGAGATCGAGGTCGGGGGATGGCTGCAGGGGCAGGGGCCGCTCACGGCCACGAGGGTCTCGGTCGGCGGGAAGCTCGAGCTCTCCGGCCTCCTCACCGCCGGATCGGTCGAGGCGGGGGGCTCGGTCGAGGTCGCCGAGGTCGCGATCGATTCGCTCGAGGTCGGCGGGACCGCACGGGTCAAGGGGGGCGCGGTCCACCGCTCGATCGAGGTGGGAGGCCGGATCTCGGTCGAGGGCCCGTTCACGTTCGACGGGCTCGAGGTCGGAGGTTCGGTCGAGCTCCACGGAAGCTCCCGGGGTGGGGAGATCGAGGTGGGCGGCAAGCTGGTCGCCGACGGGGACCTCACGTTCCGGACCCTCGAGATCGGGGGGATCGGCGAGATCCGCGGCACGGCGACCGGCGACCGCGTGGAGATCGGCGGTCGCTTCGACGTCGGGAGCGCGCTGACCCTCACCGGCGGACTCGAGGTCGGCGGCACGGTCAAGGTCGGGGGGGTCCTCACGTCGGGCGACGGGGAGATCGGGGGCCGCCTCGAGGCCCAGCGCGCGGTGTTCTCCGGCGCGGTGGAGATCGGCGGGGAGATCCGGACCGAGGCGGGCCTCAAGGGAAAACGGATCCGGCTCCGGAAGCGGAGCCGTGCCTACGGCCCGCTCGTCGGGGAGCTCGTCGAGCTCGAGGAACGCTCGCGGGCCGAGGATATCTACGGCCGGGAGGTCGCGCTGGGCCGCCGGACCGAGGCCCGGCGGATCGTCGGCGCGACGGTGCGGCTGGGCGACGGGGTCGTCGCCGAGCAGATCGAGTACGTCGAGGCGCTCGACACGGCGCGGGACCTCCGTTGTCCGAGGTCGCCGGTGAAGATCGCGTCGCTCCCGCCGTTCCCGTTGTGAGGCGGCGCCGCGAGCGATGGTCGGCGCTCCGGGGAGCCGGGCGAGCCCGCGACGTCGGGAGGCGACCGACCTGTTCGCGACGGTCCTCGAGGTCGTGAAGCGCCACCACGGCTCCGCCCGCATCACGCGGATCTCCTACGGCGCCGGGATGCCGGTCGATCGACTGCGCACGCTCGTCGATCGCCTCGTCGCGCTCGGGCTCCTCGCGAGCGAGGACGACGACGGCCGGACGACCTACGACCTCACCGCGCGGGGCCAGCAGTTCCTGGACGTCTACTGGAAGATGCGGGCGTACGTCGACCTGCTGACCGAGCCGGCCAAGAGCCCGATCCGCCCCGAGACTCAGCCGTAGCGGGGCACGTTCGGATCGACCTCGACCGACCAGCGGTCGATGCCGCCGTCGAGGTTCCCGACGGGGGAGAATCCTTGGCCCTCGAGGAACGCGGCGACCATCATCGATCGCGCCCCGCTGTGGCAGTAGACGACGATCTCCCGGTCGCGCGGCAGCTCGCCGACGCGGTCCGGGACCTCGCCCATCGGGATGTGGAGCGACGGGCCGATCGCGGCGAGATCCCGTTCCCACGGCTCCCGCACGTCGAGCAGGACGATCCCGCTCGGCGCGGCTCGGAGCCGCTCGGCCAGCTCGGCGGGGTCGACCTGGCGGACCACGGGGGCCCAACGCTGCGGGGCTCTTGGCCGTTCCGCGACGCAGGGGCCCCGGAGCGCCTTAAGCGGCCGGCACGCTCGGTCGGGCGATGCAGGCGCGCGATCCGGTCTGCGGGATGACGGTCGACACGGCGAAGGCGGCGGCGCACGGCACCTACGACGGGCAGGAGGTCTACTTCTGCTCGCTCGGCTGCCGCACGGCGTTCGAGAAGGAACGGGCGCTCCGACGCCCGTAGGCCCCGCCCCCTCCGTCGGACCCCTGTGGCGACCGATCCCGTCTGCGGCATGGCCGTGGACGAGGCGACGTCCGTCCTCCGGCTCGTACGCGAGAACCGGACCTACTACTTCTGCTCCCCCGCCTGCCTCGCAGCGTTCTCCGCGCCCGAGGAGGAGCGAGAGCGGGTCGTCCAGCGGCTGCTGCTCGCCTGGCCGCTCGCCGTGCTGATCGTCGTCCTGTCGGTCCTGTTCCGAGGGCTCGCCGCGAACGCCCCCTCGCTCGTCTTCGCCTCCGCCGTGCAGTTCTACGCGGGCTGGCCGTTCTACGAGGGGGCCTGGACGGCGCTCCGGGGCCGCCAGGGGAACATGGACCTCCTCATCGCCTCCGGAACGAGCGCGGCGTACCTCTACAGCGTCGCCGTCGTCCTCGTCCCGGGTCGACTGCCGTCGACGACGTTCTTCGATGCGTCGTCCCTGATCATCGCGCTCATCCTCACCGGCAACTTCCTCGAGCAGCTGACGCGCACGCGGGCGAGCTCGGCGCTCCGGCGGCTCGCCGAGCTCGTCCCGACCGAGGTGCGTCGACTGGCCGACGGCGTGGAGCGCGTCGTCCCCTTGACCGAGGTTCGGCCAGGGGACCTCCTCCGGGTCCTCCCCGGCTCTCGGTTCCCGGTCGATGGGCGCATCGCCGACGGCAGGACCTCGGTCGACGAGGCGATCCTCACCGGGGAGCCGCTCCCCGTCGCCCGGGGGATCGGCGAGCCGGTCCTCGCCGGCGCGCGGAACCTCGATGGCGCCGTCACGGTCGCCGCCACCGGGATCGGCCCGGACACGTTCGTCGCCCAGGTCGGGCAGCTGCTCGGGGAGGCGGAGCTCGCCCGGGTTCCCCTACGGCGGACCGCCGACCGCCTGGCCGCCGGGTTCACCCCCGCCGTGCTCGCCGTCGCGCTCGGGGCGGGGGTCGGCTGGGGAGTGCTCGGTCACGCGAGCCTACCGGACGCGATCCTCGTCTTCGTCACGGTCGCGATCACCGCGTGTCCCTGCGCGTTCGGGCTCGCGACCCCGGCCGCGCTCGCCGTCGGGACCGGGCGGGCGGCCGAAGAGGGGATCCTGTTCCGCGGCGGCGACGCGATCGAGCGGGCCGCCACCGTCGACCTCGTCCTCTGCGACAAGACCGGGACCCTCACGAGCCCGCGCCCGGAGGTCGGGTCCGTGCGGCCCGTGCCGCCGTTCTCCGAGGCGGACGTGCTGGCGCTCGCCGCCGGGCTGGAGGCGAGCGTCAACCACCCGCTCGCCGACGCGGTCCTGGCCCGGGCCCGCGACGCCCGGGTGCTCCCGCGCCGGTTCGACGAGGTGACGCTCGACCCCGGCCGGGGCGTTCGGGGGCGCTCGGGGACCCAGCGCACCGAGCTCCTCCGGCGGGACGCCGCGGGGGGCGCCGGCGTGAGCCTCGCGCCGCTCGGGGGCTGGATCGCCACGGTGGAGTCGGCCGGCGACAGCTGCTCGGTCGTCGTCGACGGGGGCCGCCTCGTCGGCGGCCTGTCGTTCCGCTCGCCGGTCGTGCCCGAGGCGAAGGCCGCGATCGCGGCCCTGCGCAGCGAAGGGATCGACGTGGGGCTCGTCACCGGGGACCACGAAGCGGCGGCGCACCGGGTCGCCGATCCGCTCGGGATACGCCTCGTCCATGCGGGGGCGACCCCGCAGGGCAAGGTCGAGGTGGTGCAGCGGTACCGAGCGGAGGGACGCCGCGTCGCGTTCGTGGGGGATGGGGTCAACGACGCCCCGGCGCTCGTGGAAGCGGACCTCGGGGTCGCGCTGGGGAGCGGGACCGACGTCGCTCGGGAGGCGGGCCAGGTCCTCCTCGTGCGCAGCGACCTCAGGGCGGTCCCCCGCGCGATCGCCTGGGCGCGCCGCACCGTGCGTCGGGTCCGCCAGAACCTCGTCTGGGCCGTGGGGTACAACGTGGTGCTGCTGCCGATCGCCGCGGGGGTGCTCGTGCCCTGGTTCGGGCTGCGCATCTACCGTTGGCTGCCGATCCTGGGCGCGATCGCGATGGCCCTCTCGTCCACCACGGTCGTCCTGGGATCCCTTCTGCTGCGGCTCCCGCCGCCGACCCCGGACGGCTCGGAGGGGCCCGCCGCGCCCGCGAGCGGGGGTATCGCAGGCGCCCGCAAGAGCTTTTGAACGTCCAGCGCCCCCCGCGGGGCGTTCTCGAAGATGACCCCGAGCCTCGAAGCCCACGGACTCACCCGCCGGTTCGGCTCGTTCACCGCCCTCAATTCGCTCGACCTCACGATCTCGGGGGCGAAGTGCGTCGGCTTCCTCGGGCCGAACGGCGCCGGAAAGACGACGACGCTGAAGCTGTTCACCAACATGATCTACCCGTCGGAAGGGTCGTGCCGGATCAACGGCATCGACGTCCGGACCGACCGCAAGCGGGCGCTCGCCGACGCGGGGGTCCTGATCGAGAGCCCCGAGATCTACCCGTCGCTCACGCCCAACGAGGCGCTCGAGATGGTCGCCGACCTGCGCGGCGTGCCGGCCTCGGAGCGCCGGGAGCGGATCCGCACCGTCCTCGCCGAGGTGAAGATGGAGCAGTGGGCCGACCAGAAGGTCGGGCGGTTCTCCAAGGGGATGAAGCAGCGGATCAACATCGCGGCGACGCTCGTCCACGATCCCGAGGTGCTGCTCCTGGACGAGCCGTCGACGGGGCTCGATCCCCGCGGGATGGCGGAGGTCCGGGCGATCGTCCGGGACCTGAAGCAGAGCCGCCGCCTGATCTTCATGAGCAGCCACATCCTGAGCGAGGTCGTCGACGTCTGCGACGAGGTCGCCCTCGTCGACAAGGGGAAGCTCCTGTTCTACGACACCCTCGACAACGTCACGGCGAAGTTCGCGGCCGGCCACGGGTCGGTGGACGTCGGGCTCGCGCGGCCGATGTCGCCGGAGGACGTGGCGGGCAAGATCGCCCCGCTCGCGGGCGTCGAGAAGGTCCTGCAGCTCGACCCGAAACGCCTGCGGCTCCGGTTCCAGGGCGGGCTCGACGGCCAGGAGCGCCTGTTCGACGCCCTCGCGGCGCTCCGGATCGGCGTGATCAGCGTCGCCGAGTCGGAGAGCGCGCTCGAGGAGGTCTACCTGAGCCAGATCTCCCGGGGGGACTAGCTCGATGGCGACGGCCACGGCGGACGCGGTGCGGGTCGCGCGCACGCCGCCGGGCTCGCTCGAGCAGGTCGCCAAGCTGACGCGCTACCAACTGCGGGAGTTCCTCCGGTCCCGACGGTTCCTCGCGCTTACCGCGATCATCGTCGCGATCGGCGCGATCCTCACGACGGTCGTCGCGTACTTCCGAAGCGACCTCACGGGCCTGGTCACGAACAACCTCGCTTTCTACGGGTCGTTCTGGGCCGGCGGCGCGAACCTCGTGATCGTGCTCGCGGCCGTGTTCTTCGGGGGGGACGCGATCGCGGGCGAGTTCCAGAACAAGACCGGCTACTTCCTCATGGGGCTCCCGGTGCGGCGCTCGACCGTCTACGTCGCGAAGTACATCGCGGCGCTCCTCGCGTCGATCGCCATGCTCGGGCTCTACCTCGCGATCCTGCTCGGGAACGGCGCCTACTACCTCCATGCGAGCGCGCTTCCCTGGCAGCTCGGCGTCTCCCTCGTCCTCGCGCTCGTCTACCTCGGGGCCGTCCTCGGCGCGACGTTCCTGTTCAGCTCGCTGTTCAAGACGAGCGCCTACGGCTTCGTGCTGACGGCGATCCTGTTCCTGTTCGGGTTCACGCTGATCGGCGACCTCGTCACGGGGCTCGTCAAGATCGAGCCGTGGATGGTGATCTCCTACGCGGAGTCGACGATCGGCTCGATGTTCGCGAGCCCGATCAACTGGGGCCTCACGGGCTCGGTGTCGCGGATGACGATCGGCATGGGGCGTGGGGCGATCACGACCACGACGTACACCTCGGGGATCGCCGAGGGCGTCGTGATCATGTTCGTCTACCTGGTGGGGACGGCGGCCGCCGGCCTCGCGCTGTTCGAGTCGGAAGAGTTCACGTAGGCGCGAGCCCGCGCGTCGGCGCGGTCCGTCCGTTCGGCGGTCCGACCCCGGGGGACCTCGGAGGGCGCCCCGTGCAACGAGTATATAGCATGCTACGCTACCGCACGTGAGGGTACAACGATGGCGCGTGCGAAGTCGGACTCCGGGGCCGGCACCGAGGCGACGGAGCTCAGCGAGGCGGAGATCGCGGTCCACTGGAAGGAGGAGGAGTACTTCCCGCCCCCCGCGTCGTTCGCGGCGCAGGCGAACCTGAAGGACCCGAAGGTGATGGACCGGTTCGCCCTCACGAAGTTCCCCGAGTGCTACCGCGAGTTCGGCGAGATGCTCACGTGGGACCAGCCGTGGACGACGACGTTCGACGGCTCGAACGCCCCGTTCTACAAGTGGTTCGTCGGCGGCAAGCTCAACGCGTCGGTGAACTGCCTCGATCGCCACCTCGCCCAGTACCGGAACAAGGCCGCGTTCATCTTCGTCGCCGAAAACGAGGAGGAGCCGTCGGTCCCGATCACCTACCAGGAACTGTGGGTCCGCGTGAACGAGATGGCCGCGCTGCTCCGGGACGAGGCGCGGCTCAAGACCGGCGACCGGGTCACGATCCATCTGCCGATGACCCCCGAGCTCCCGATCACGATGCTCGCCTGCGCCCGCCTCGGGATCGTGCACTCCGTCGTCTTCGGCGGGTTCTCGGGGGAGTCGGCCGGCCGCCGCGCGGCCGACTCGGGGAGCCGGGTCCTCGTGACGATGGACGGGTACTACCGGAACGGGAAGTTCACCGACCATAAGCCCGGGGCCGACGCCGCCGTGGCGATCGCGAAGGCCGAGGGGCAGACGGTCGACACGGTCCTCGTCTGGCAGCGCCATCCGGGGAAGTACCTCTCCCAGGCGAAGCTCGTCGACGGCCGCGACAAGGTCGTCAACGAGCTCCTGCCGAAGTACCGACGGAAGACGGTCGAGCCGGTCTCGATGCCGGCCGAGGCGCCGCTGTTCCTGATGTACACGAGCGGAACGACGGGCCGCCCGAAGGGCTGCCAGCACGCGACCGGCGGCTACCTGGCCTACGTCACCGCGACGTCGAAGTGGATCCAGGACATCCACCCGACGGACGTCTACTGGTGCATGGCCGACATCGGGTGGATCACGGGGCACTCCTACATCGTCTACGGCCCGCTCGCCCTCGCGGCGACGAGCGTCCTCTACGAGGGGATCCCTACGTTCCCCGACCCCGGACGCCCGTGGCGGATCGCCGAGCGCCTCGGCGTCAACATCTTCCACACGTCGCCGACGGCGATCCGGCAACTGCGCAAGCTCGGGCCGGAGGAGCCGACGAAGTACGACCTCAAGTTCAAGACGATGACGACGGTCGGCGAGCCGATCGAGCCCGAGGCGTGGCGCTGGTACTTCACGAAGGTCGGCAAGGGCAAGGCGGCGATCACCGACACCTGGTGGCAGACCGAGACCGGCGGTTTCCTCTGCACGACGAAGCCCGGGCTCGACCGGATGAAGCCGGGGAGCGCCGGCCCGCCGATGCCCGGGATCCATCCGAAGATCCTCGACGAGAACGGCCACGAGGTCCCGGTCGGGTCGAACAAGGCCGGGAACATCGTCATCCAGAGCCCCTGGCCCGGGCTGATGTCGACGATCTGGGGGGACGCGGAGCGGTACAAGAAGACCTATTTCCAGAAGTACAACACGAAGCCCGCGAGCCACGACTGGCGTGACTGGCCGTACTTCGCGGGCGACGGTGCCTTGCTCGCGCCGGACGGGTACTATCGGATCCTCGGCCGCATCGACGATGTGATCAACGTCGCGGGCCACCGGCTGGGGACCAAGGAGCTCGAGTCCGCCTGCCTCACCGTCCCCGAGATCGCCGAGGCGGCGGTCGTGCCGGTGACCGACGAGGTGAAGGGTCGGGTCCCCGAGGTGTACGTCTCGCTGAAGCCCGGGTTCACGGCGAGCCCCGAGATCGAGAAGAAGGTCGCCCACGCGATCGAGACGGAGATCGGCAAGATCGCGCGGCCGAAGGTCGTCCGGATCGTCCCGGACATGCCGAAGACCCGCTCCGGGAAGATCATGCGACGGGTCCTCGCCTCGATCTCCAACACGATGGACGTGGGGGACGTGACGACGCTCTCCAACCCCGACGTCGTCGAACAGATCCGGGTCCTGGTCCAGGGGAAGGCGAAGGTCGTGACGAAGACCGCCCCCGAGGACATCAAGAAGTTCGGCCAGGCCGAGTGAGCCGGACGGGGGACGCCCCGGCGTCCCTCGTTCTCGCTCGCCTTAGAAAGCGTCGGAAAGGGTTCGGGCCCCCGGCGCGCGCCGGGGGCCGGCGGAGGGCTAGTACGGCAGGACCTTCTTGCCCTCGTGGTGCGCCGCCGTCAGGATCCCCGTCGCCGCGTACCACGCCGCCGCGCCGCAGATGAAGATCTCGATCCCGGACGCCTCGAAGAGCCCCTTGCTCACGGTCTTCCCGGCCCCGGCCATGCCGTTGAGGACGGCGAGCAGGATGAACGCGAGCACCAGCGTCCAGAAGACGAACGAGATCGCGGGCCCATGCTTATGGGAGTTGATCGCGAACGAGAAGGTGAACATCGCCCAGACGACCATGAACCAGGCGACGCCGTAGTTCCCCACGGCGACCGGGAACCCGGGCACGAGCCCGCTCAGCATGAGCGTGAACGCCCACCAGAAGGCGCCGTACCCCAGGAAGGCGGATCCCGGGAAGATCTCGCCCCGGCGCATCATGATCAAGCCCGCCACGAACTGGGCCGATCCTCCGAACGCCATCGCCATCGGGAGCACCGAGCCGGCTCCCACGCTCCAGTTCGTTCCGTTCGACGCGACGTTCAGACCCGCCAGCATGGTGGTCATGCCGAAGCCGGTGAGACCGACGACGCTCGCGGGTGCCCAGAACGGGTCCTTGCTATTCTCTGGCATGCTGGATGCCGACACGGAACGTGCCATCACCCTCAGGTTAAAAGTCGTTTCGTCAGAGTAACGTTGGTAACGGTACTTCCATCACTTGCGGCGCTCGGACGTCCGAGGGGGTGGGCGGGGGCCCCGGACCCCCTCGTCGCGGAGGCGAGGTCCGTCCGCGCCCGCCGGAGGAACTTCTTATGCCGGACCCGGTTCGCGCAGGGGCCGATGGGGGACCAGGATCTTTCGAGCGAGCTCGCGGGGCAGGGGTACCAGCTCACCGGTCGCCACAGCGCGGTGAAGCTCTGCTACTGGACGAAGGAGTCGCTCGTCCGGGGTCGGGACTGCTACAAGGGCCGCTTCTACGGGATCGAGAGCCACCGGTGCCTGCAGATGTCGCCGGCGATCGATTCGTGCAACCTGCACTGCCGGTTCTGCTGGCGGAACCAGGGCTGGGAGAACGACGAGACGATGACGGAGTACGACGACCCCGAGCTCCTGCTCGAGCGCTCGATCGCGGCGCAGCAGCGGATCCTCTCGGGGTTCAAGGGCGACCCCGAGGTCGAGCTCGGCCGATGGGAGGAGGCGCAGAGCCCCCGCCACGTGGCGATCTCGCTCACCGGCGAGCCGACGCTCTACCCCAAGATGAACCGGTTCCTCGAGCTCTGTCGCGAGCGGGGGATCACCACGTTCCTCGTCACGAACGGGACGAACCCGGAGGCGCTCCGGGCCCTCGACCCCCTGCCGACGCAGCTGTACGTCTCGGTGACGGCGCCGAACCGCGAGGTGTTCCGCCGCCTCACGCTCCCCGCGCACGACGACGCCTGGGAGCGCCTGCTCGAATCGCTCGAGATCGTCCGCGGGCTGCCCACCCGGCGCGTCGTGCGGCACACCCTCGTGCGGGGCTGGAACCTCGGTTGGACCGAGGCGTACGCCGACCTCGACGCCCGCGCCCGGCCCGACTTCATCGAGCCGAAAGGGTACGTCTACATGGGACGGTCGCGCCAACGCCTCGGGCGCGACCACGTCCCCGAGCACGACGAGATCCGCGCGTTCGCCGAGCGCCTCGCCGCGCGCACCGGTTACTACGTCCTGGACGAGTCCCCCGAATCCAAGGCGGTCCTGCTCGGAAGGAGCACGGAGGGCCGCTTCCTGCCCGGGCGGGAACCCCGTACGGGCGCCGCAGGCTCCGGGGCTATACCAGTCGCCAGTTGAGGAACTCGACGGTGATCGCGGCGCCGATCCCGAGCGCCACGACGATGTACGGGTTGATCTTGAGCGACTTGGTCTCCTCCATGTCGTAGTACTGGATGAGACCGGCCGCGCTCGAGAACCCGCGACGGCTGCTGTCCGGCATCGTCCGGTCTACGCCCTCCCGCTAGTTAACGCTGGGCCTAGCGACGGAACAGGAGGCCCCCCGAGTCGACGAGGGCGTCCTCGACCGATTCGCGGAGCCGGTCGGCGAGGCCCCCCACGAGCGTGCGCGACCCGACGCCGAGCACGCGTTCGAAGAACGGCCTCGGAGGGACGAGACGCACCGTGCGGCCCGCGTCCACGCCGGTCGATCGGGCGAGCTCGGCGAGGGCGTCCTCGCGGTCCCCGAGGGCATCCACGAGGCCGAGCGAGAGCGCCCTCGCCCCGGTCCAGATCTCCCCGGTCGCCAGCGACCGGATCTCCTCTATGGGTCGGTGGCGCGCCGCTGCCGTGACGCTGACGAACGCGTCGTAGACCTCCTGCACGACCGCCTGCATCTTCGTTCGCTCCTCGTCGGTCAGCGGGCGGTACCCCTGGTAGGCGTCCTTGTGGGCGCCGGCGTGGAGGAGGTCGACCGAGATCCCCAGCCGACGCACGAGCTCGCGGACCGCGATCTGCGGGAAGACGACCCCGATCGACCCGACGAGCGACTCCGGGTAGGCGTAGATCTTGCGGGCCCCGAGGGCCGCGAGGTAGGCGCCGGAGGCCCCGAGCCCCCCGATCGAGGCGATCACAGGCTTCGTTTCGTTCAGCCGTCGCACCGCGAGGTAGAGATCGGTCGAGGCGACCGACTCCCCGCCGCCGCTCGAGATATCCAGGAGGACGCCGCGGAACCGCGGCCGGCTCCGGAGCTCCCGGAGCAGGTTCACGAACGGTGCGACCGTCCGGTCCCGGAGGGCCCCGCGCACCTGCACGTGCGCCAGTCGCTCCCGCATCGCGCTCCCGGACCCCCCAGCCCCGCCGCGGACTTAACGCGGCTCCGGTCGACCTTCAGCCTGAAGTAGCGGGGCGCGGGAGCGCCGAGGGTGCGGATCCTCGGCGAGCGTCGGGGTCCCGTGTT
>JASHQF010000022.1 GCA_030037695.1 Thermoplasmata archaeon | reverse complement strand
CGATCCTCGCCTTCGACGTCGGCTGCCTGCCCGCCCCGACGGTCCACCGCGTCGTGAAGATCGTCTCGACCGGGCCGAACTGGGTGTACCAGACGCGGGGCGACGCGAACCCCAGTCAGGACCCCTGTGTGGTACCGTACGGGGATGTCCTCGGGGCCGTGCGGGCGTACGTGCCGTACGTCGGTTTCGTGATCCTGGACCCCCTATTCGCGGCGGCCCTCGTCGCCGTGGTGCTCTTGGTCCCGCTCGCCTGGCGTGGGGGACGCACGTGAAGCCGTCCCCCCGTCTCCGCCGGGCCGCCGCGGTCCTCCTCGTGGTGTTCCTCCTCACCACGGTCTGGGCGGTCTACTACCTGTACGGGGCGACCCAGTCCGCGTCGTCCTCCTCCCGGGAGGAGGTCGCCGCCTACTCGGAGTACGGGACCAACTCGTTCTCCGCCGCGGTCCTCCCGAGCGCCCTGTACAACAACTCGACGGAGGTCTACGGGGGGAACGTCACGCTGTTCGCGCCGATCACGCAGTGGATCAACGTAAGCCTCGCCTTCCAGCTCACGACCGACCGGGTCGCGGAGCTGTCGGTCACGCCGTCCCTCGAGGTGCTGCTCGCCACGTCCGTCTGGTCGAAGACCGTCGCGACGAGCGCCGGCACGACCCAGTGGGCGAGCTCCGAGGAGATCACCGCTACCGAGACCTACGACGTGAACGTGACGCAGGTCGTCCAGCTCGCCGCGACGATCGACCGGGAGGTGGGGTACACGGCGAGCGGGTTCACCCTTACCCTGCGGCCGAGCTTTACCGGCGAGGAGGCGACGGCGGGGGTCAACGGCACGTACCTCGCGGTCCCCCAGCTCACGTTCGCCTTCGCGGGGTCGATCATCACCCCGTCCGGTCTCTCGTTCGCGGGGTCGGGCGCGCTGACGGCGCCCCGCACGAGCGCCACGACCGGCCCGTGGGCGGCGTCGGCCCCGTACCTCGCCGTAGCCGCCTCGGTGGGAGGGCTAGGCGGCAGCGCCTGGGTCGCGAGCCGTCGGGACGAAGAAGAGGAGCTCACCCCGCCGCTCGCGGAGCTGACGCAGCCGTACGAGGAGGCGATCGCCGACGTCACCGTCGTCCCCCCGTGGGGCCGCGCCGTGGACGTGCGGTCGTTCTCCGATCTCGCCAAGATCGCCGACACGGTCGGCAAGCCGATCCTGCATGTCGCGGCCCCCGGGAGCGGAATCGACGACTTCTGGGTCCGGGACGGGAACGAGGTGTTCCGCTACCGCCACCCCCCGATACGGGCCGACCGGCGCGGACCGCGCGCACCGGCATCGTCCGCCGGGGTGCGGCCGCTGCGGATCCCCCCGTCGTTGGCGGAACTCTCGGCCCGTCTGGAACAGGAGCTCGCGAAGTTCCGGCGGATCGGGGCGGAGCGGGAACCCGGAGCGGTCGAGATCGCGTCGCGTGCTCGTGTCGCTCTCGCCCTCCTCAGGTCCGGGAACCTCGACGGGGCTCGCGCCCAGATCGAGGAGATCGCCCGCCGGATCGCCGAGATCTCGGCCGCCCGCGGCGAGCGGTGGGCCGAGCGCCCGCTCGACGGGAATGCTCCGGGCGAACGTCGCGGTTGATACCTACCAACCCGTCGGTTCGTTCGTTTCGCCTCTTATGCCGCTCCCCGATTTCTCCGGCGAGGCAGCATCGCCAGGAGTTCGAAGATGACGAAGCGATGGTTGGTGGGTCTGGTGGTCGTGGTGGCGCTCGTTGGGGTCGGGGGGATCGGCTACGCCGCGTTCACCTCGTCCGTGACGTTGACGGCGAACGGGAATGCAGGAACGCTGTACCTGGAGTGGGCGTGCATCCGCGGGGAGTACGCGTGCGACACCTCGACGGTCGGGGTGCCGAACGCGGGGGTCCTGGACTCGGCAGCGCTCGGGTACGCCACCTGCAGCTTCACCTATACCGACGAGGGATTCGGCCTCAGCATTAACGCGTCGAACCTCGCTCCGGGCGACAGCTGCACGATGCCGGCCTCTTTCGGGGGCATCCTGGCCAACTTCGGGAGCCTGCCCGCGACCTTGACGGCGGCGTTGACGAGCGCGTCGATCAGCTGCGGGTACTTCACCTTCTCCGACAATCTGTTCTTCCCCTCGCCGGTCGCGCTGGGAGGGGCCCCGCTCGTCTCCTCGATCCCGATCGGCGCCAACGCCTACGTGCCGGCCGGGGGCTACACCGCCACGCTCACCCTGTCGCCGAGCGCCCCGCTCGCGACGTGCGGGGGCGTAACGGACGTTGCCACCTACACGATCACCGCCACCGCGGGGACCTAGACCGGGCGGGTGTCGTTCCCGAGCACGAGCGCAGCATCGTCAGACGGAGCCGGATGTCCCGCCGGAGAGCCCGCATGCCGCCGAGCGGCCGACCGCCGGAGGGGGGACTTGCCTCGCCCCCCTCCACGAGCCGGAGGGCCCGCCCCGGGCCCGCCGGTCCGAACCGGGAGGAGCCGGTGACGTCATGATCGGGCGTCCGCTGTCGTTGGCGATCACCCTCGTGGCCGTCTTCGCGGTCGCCGGGATCGGCTACGCCGCGTTCAGCTCCCAGGTGCAGCTCACGGCGTCCGGGGGCGCGGGGACCCTCGATCTGAAGATCACCTCGCTCGGGCTGTGCGAGGACCCGAGCTCGGTCGCGATCTCGGATGTGAACCCCGTGCTCCCCGCGAGCTCGGTGAACTTCAGCTTGGGTCCGTTCGCCCCGGGCGAGTCGGTCGCCGTCTGCTTCACCGTCGAGAACTTCGGGCTCCTGCCCGCGACGACCATCAGCTCGGTCGGACCGACGCCGCACAACTCCGAAGACCACTGGTTCGCCTCGACGGCTCCGGTGATCCCGACCTCGTTGGGGGCGTTCCCCGCCCAGTTCTCCTCGTCGTTCACCGTCACCCTCGCCGCCGGGTTGGGGGACACCTCCGAGGGCTACAACGCGACGATCTCCTACTCCATCACCGGATCGATCGGGACGTAGCTCCCGCCGGGAGGGAGGGCGGGGTCCCGTGCCTCGGCCGTACGCCCAGCGCCTCCGCCTGCGGCGGGCGGTGTGGGCCGGCGAACGCCAGCTCCGCAGCGCGAGGGGGGGTGCCCAGTGAGGCACGAGCTCCTCGCGGTAGGGGTCTTGGTGATGGCCGTGACCGGCAGCGTCGCGTACGCCTGCGGCGGCACGGGTTCCACCGGCTGTCAGGGAAGCGGTTCGCGGGGGTCGCAGTGCACCTCGGGGCTCGAGTGGCTGGGACCGTCCGGGGCGACGCCGTCGGCTCCGAGCGTGGGCTGTAGCGTGTCGTTGACCCCCGAGACCCTCTCGGTGCGCGCCACCAACCTCGCTCCTGGCGAGACCTGTGCGATCTACGCTACGCTGTACAACCCGGGTCAGGCCCCCGAATCGGTCTCCGAGAGCGTGACGATCTCCTCTCCGAGGTCGTGCACGCTATTCGACTACGCCGACGACCTTCCGAGCTCGCCCCTGCTCACCCTCAACGGGGGAGCGACGTTCGCGTTCCGTGCCACCGTGGGCCTCGCCGCGAGCGCCGGCGACGCCTGCGAAGGGGCCCTCTTCTCCGTCACGGTGGTCCTCACCGCCGGCACGGTCAACACCTGCGAGCCATACGGTGACTCGTACGCGCCGCTCGCGGCCCCGGTCGGGGACTGGGAGTGCGGGGGCGGCTGGTAGGACCGCCTTCCGAGCGCACCCGCACTTGCGCGTACCACCGCTGCCGGAAGGACTCCGGGGTTCGGTCCGCGTCACTGCCCGTCGATCGGCGTGGAGGTCCCGGCCCGCCCTCGTGCGCTCGTCGCGATCCGGAGCACTCCGTGGAGCGCTGCGCGCCGATCCACCGCGACGATCCCCGGACCCCCTCGGGGACCTGATCGGTCCCGTCGCCCGGGCCGAGCGGTCAGTAATCTCGTGGGTCCAGCGCCTCGGTCCGGCGGCCTTGATGGGCCAGCACGAAGAACACCGCAGCCAGGCCGAGCAACACGAGCGCCAGCACGATCTCGCCGAGCGCGAACTGACTCGGGGTGGCCAAAGAGCAGTTGTACCGGCTGCAGAAGAGGATCTGGTGCGTGCGGCTGAAGAACGGGGGGATCGCGACCACGCACCACATCAGGACGAAGATAGTGGCCCCGACGAAAAACCTCTGCCCCTTGATGCCGAGCTTGACCCACCAGCTGCGCGAATCCTCGTCCGGGGGCGCCGCTCCCATCTCGGGCCGGGGAACCGCCATCGAAGGAGCCTCAGGAAGGGGCGTCTCAAATCGGCTCTGCCCTCCCCATCCTCCGGGCACTCGCCGGCGTCTGACCACGACGACGGGCGCGGGGCGTCCGTACGGAACTTCGGGAGGTGTGCCGATCGTAGACGCAGGAGATCTCTTGGGCCACCGGTCGTTCGATCCGGTCCTCCCCCGGTGACGGCGCCGACCGGGGTGAGCGAGCTAGCGAGCTCGTGCGATTGGGCTACGCCACGAGAGAAACTCTTACTGCCCTAGGGCGCTGCGTCCCTCCCGGATGCCGCCATAGCTCAGTTGGGAGAGCAGCTGATTTGTAATCAGCAGGTCGGGAGTTCGATCCTCTCTGGCGGCACTCGCCCGGGGGGTTCTGTGGGGAGCGGCGTGGGCCGGTCGTCCTGCCTGCGTTCCGGGCGGCGCGACCAGGACGCTCCTGGTCACGCGCTCGTACCGCGCGAAGACCCGCGGGGAAAGGACTAGACGCGGGTCCTCGAGAAGGTGATCGTGACGGTCACCCCGGCTCCGTCGATCCTCACCGAACGGGGAGCGCCGAGGTGGGTGTAGCCGGGGATCGCCGGGACGCCGTACGCCCTCGAGCCGTTCGGCGCCTCGAAGGTGAGGGTCGAGAGGTCGGTGCTCTGGAGCTCTCCCGCGAATCGGACGCTCCAGGTCGTCCCCGCGGGCAATCCCACCTCCTCGAACGTGACCGGGTACGGGTGAACGAAGCGCAGCGCCACCGCGACACTGCGGCCCGAGACGACGAGCGTCCCCGCGAGGCCGATCGACGTTCCCCCGCTCGTCGCCGTGACGGTATCCCCCGCCAGCCCCGGAACGGAGTACGGGTAGATGCCGGAGGAGACCCCCGCGACCGCGAGCGATCGGTTCATGGAGCAGACGGGGGCGGCGATCGTGACGCACCACTCCTGGCCGGACGGCAGACCGGTCTCGTGGAAGGTGATCCGGTACGTCGCCCCCCGCACGAACGAGAACGCCTCGGTCGGTCCCGAGCCGCCCGTGCCGTTCAGCGCGACCGAGCCCGTCGGTGAGAGACCGGTGATCCGCTCGTCGACCGGACCGAAGAGGGCGTACGTGTACGTCCCCGCGGGCTCCTGGAAGCTCAGCTCGTCGGACGTCACCACGTGGGCGACGCCGTTCACGACCACGGTCCAGGCGGTCCCGTACGAGAGCCCGCCCTCGAGGAACGTGAGGACGCTGTACGGGATCGGGGTGAATCCGATCGGCACCCTCGTGCCGTTGCCGGTGACCGCGATGTCCGCGTACGCGGGGCTGGCCTCGAAGCCGGAGGCGGGGATGATCTCGAACGTGTAGTTCCCGTCGAGGACGGTGAACGTGACCGTTCCGGTCCCTCCCACGACCCGGTCCGAGCCCAACGTGACCCCGCTCAGGTTCTCGCTCCCGCCGTGCCACGAGCTCCCGTTGACGATCTCGAGCTGCGAGGCACCGACGTTCGCCACCGTGAGGTTGGCGCTCGCCGCATCGAGCACGATCGCTCCCGGCTCGGCGCCGGCGGGGATCGTGCCGACGAGCGCGCGGTCCGTCGCGTTCAGGACGGAGAGGTTGTCGCTCCCGGCGTTGCTCACGTAGACGTACCCGTTCAGGGGGTCGTAGCAGAGCCCGTCCGGGTCGTCGCCGACCCGGACCGCGGCGAAGAACGTGGCGTTCGGGGGCGCGAAGATGTCGATCTTCCCCGCCGTCCCGCCGAGCGCGGCGAACAGCTCCCCCGTTCCCGGGTCGGCCGCGAGCGCCGTGGGTTGGGCTCCGGGCCCGAGCGCGATCGACCCGGTCACGGTGTCGGACGCAGGGCGGATCACCGTGAGGTTCGCCGATCCCGCATCCGCCACGTAGACGAGGCCATCGAGCGCATCGTACGCGACCGCGTCAGGGTCCGCTCCGACGGCCAGCGTGGCGACCACGGTGAGGTTGCGCCCCCCGACGATCGACACGTTCCCCGCACCTCCGCCCGAGGCATCGGCGACCAGGACTTCGTTCTGCACGGGCGCGAGCGCGAGGGCGCCCGGTGCGCTGCCCACGCCCACCGAGCCCACGAAGGCGTCGGTCGTGCCGTTGAGCACAGTGAGGTTGTCGGAGCCCGCGTTCGCGACGAAGAGGTAGCCGTCCACCGGGTCGAACAGGAGCCCGTCCGGGCCCTCGCCTACAGCGATCGAACCGAGGATCGCGTTCGTGCCGTTGAGGATCGTGAGATTGTCGGTCCCGGGGAGCGCGACGAACGTGAGCCCGTTGTCCGGGTCGTACACCTCGGCGGCCGGGGCCGACGGGAGGCGGACTCCCCCCACCACGCCATCGGAGACGACGGTGCGGAGGTCGACGGCCCAGCTCGCCCCGTTCCCCAGCCCGGATTCCTGGAACGATAAGGTGCGCGGGGGCCCGATCGCGAGCGTGACGGTGACGTTGCCGCTCGTCACCCCGAGCGTGCCGCTGGGCGAGACGGCGAGGTAGTCCGGGCCGGCGCCGTCGGTGTACGCGTACGTTCCCGGGGTCTCCAGGAACGAGATCGTGCCGTGCCCGAGCGCGGTCGTGTTGCTGAGGGTCGTCGGGGGCACCGGGGTCGCCGCCCCGCCGTCGAAGTAGCTCCCGTTCACGATCGTCAGGACGGAGCTCCCCCCGGTCGCCACGTACAGCTCGCCCGAGGACGTGTTGTTGACGGCGATCGAGATGACGCCGCTGGGCACGGTGAACGTGCCGGCGACCGCGTTCGTCGTCGTGTTGACGATCGCCACCTCGCGCGAGGCGTTCAGCCCGACGTAGGTGTCATTGTTGAGGCTATCGAACAGGGCCGTCCCGGCATACGCTCCCACCGGGATCGTCGTGAGGGAGGACGTGTCATTCGGGTCGACGACGTAGACCCCTCCCCCGGGACCGTCGTTCGGTACGTAGAGATCGCCGGTGACGTTGTCGAGCGCCGGCGTCTCGGGCTCGGACCCGCTCGGCAACGGGATCCAGCCGACCGTGCGGTTCGTCGAGGCGTTCACGACCGTGAGGTTCGAGGAACCGAAGTTCGCGACGTACAGCATTCCGGTCCAGGGGTCGTAGGTGAGTCCGACCGGCTCGATCCCGACCCGGATCGTGCCCGCGGCCGAGACGCTCGAGCCGTTGATGATCGAGACCGTCCCTCGGCCCGCGACCCCGGAATCGGCGACGTAGAGGGTCTCGTTGATCGTATCGATCGCGATCCCCATCGGCGTCTTCCCGACCGGGATCGTCGCCTGGAGCCGATCGGTGGTCCCGTTGATCACCGAGACCGTGTTCGAGGCGGCGTTCGTGACGTAGATGAGGCCGTCGTACGGATCGACCGCGAGCCCGACCGGGTCCCCGCCCACGGCGACATACCCGACCAGCGTATTGTTCGTCCCGTTCAGGACCGCGACGACATCGAGGCTTCCGAGCGCGACGTACACCTGGTCGTTCACATAGTCGTAGAGGACGCCGGTGCCGCTGCTGCCGACGTTGACGGTCCCGACCACCGCGTCGGACGTCCCCTGCAGCGTGACGTTCCAGACCGTCCCGTTGGGCAGGCCCTGCTCGGTGAAGTTGACCTGGTACTCGGGTGACGTCGCCGTCGCGGGCGCAACGCCGGCGTCCGGACGGATCGGCGTCAGGGCGGGGCCCCCGACCGAGGGGGAGCCCGGAGAGGAAAGGTGGGCGGGCCAAGCCACGATCCCCAGCGCGGCCACGAGCACGACGAGGACGGTGGTGATGCCCGGCCGCCTCCGCGGCATCGGCACCGCCAAGCGACGCCTTCTCATAGGGGTTTGGTGGGCTCCCCTGCCGGCGGGGCGGGGCCCCGACGGTCTCTGTACCGCGGTCGACGCCGCTGCACCTCGCTGCCCGGGGGAACTGTTTTGGCAGGGCTCGGCTCGGCCGCTCCGTGGTCTCCCGCCGGTTGCGAGCTACCCTTGGTTTCGTGCGAAGGATCTCCTGGCTTCTCGGCGCCTTCGGCGCTGTGTACGTCTTCGCCTCGGTCGGTTTCTTCCTGCTCGAGGGCTCCCGCGTCTCCCTGTTCAATTCGTTCTACTGGTCGATCGTGACGCTCGGCACGGTCGGGTACGGGGACATCGTACCGACCACGATGTCCGCGAAGCTCCTCACGATGGGAGTGATCGCGATGCAGGTCTTTCTCCTGAGCTACCTGCTCTCGGTGCTGACGACGGAGGGAGCCGAAGAATCCCAGCGGCGGGCCCTGGGCTTGTTCGGGACCGATCTCTCCGGCCACATCGTCGTGCTCGGCTACGACGGGGTCGGCCGGGCCGCCGTCCGCGAGCTGCTCGTCCAGGAGCAGAAGGTCGCGGTCGTGGCCGAGAGGTCGGAGGACGTTCCGAACATCCGCCTCCTCGGACCCCCGGACCGGCTGTTCGCAACGTTCGGTGCGCCGGTCGAGCCCGACATCCTCCGACGGGTCAACGTGCCGGCGGCGCACAGCGTGATCGTCGCGACGTCGGACGACGCGCAGAACATGATCGGGGCCCTGAACGTGCGCTCGCTCGCGCCTCGGGCCCGGGTCGTCGTGGCGGTCAACCGGCCGGAGCTTCGGGAGACGTTGCGCGCCGCGGGCGTCACGTACGTGGCGAGCCCGGCCGACACCGGCGGGCGCCTCTGCGCGAGCGCCGCGTTCGAGCCCGAGGTCGCGCACGCGGTCGAGGAGATGGTGAGCGCCGACGTCCGTTCTGATATCCAGGAGTTCGTCCTCACGCCGAGGACCCCGATCTCGGCGCAGACGTTCGGAGAGGCGGAGGCCGTGGTCCGGAGCTCGACGGGATGCATCCTGATCGGCTACGCCCAGCCCCACCCCGACGGGGAGTTCGACACCCTGGTCGCGCCCCCGCCGACCGATCGGCTCGCGCCGGGGTATGCGATCCTCCTGGTCGGCACGCTCGAGAACGCCCGTCGGTTCCGACGTTGGTTCGGCGAGGACCAGGGCCGCTGATCCCCACAGGTAAGCCCGCAGCGGTCGGGTCGGCTAGGCCCGACGGTCGAAACGGTACCCCGCCAGCTCGAGGATCTCGTCGTGGGAGCGGGTGAACGCCGTGCGCGGGGTCGTCGACGGTTCGACGAACGCGAGCTCCGCCCAGGCCGAGGAAGCCGGCGGCGTCGCGGTCCGAAGGGTGCCGCGGAAAAGGAACTGAAGGTCCCAATGACGGGCGCGCTCGGGGTGGCGGGGCGATCGGTACACTTCCGAGACGACGGTCGGGCCGTCCAGCGGTAGGCCCCTGAGGTCCAGCTGCTCGTCAAGGACCCTCCGGGCGGCTTCGGCGGGGCCCTCGAAGAACAACAGTTGGCTCGACGGGAGCATCCAGCCTCCCGTGTTGGCGCGGATGCGCCTCGCGTCGAGCCCGCCGATCCGTTCCCACGGCGCGTGCGGCTCGATCCGCCCCACCAAGACGGCGTCCGGCCGTTCCGGGGGGGAGAGCAGGAGGAACGCGGAGAGGCACAAACCGTCCTCGGGCAGGGGCCAGTACCCCTCCGAGACCGCTCCGGTCGGGGAGAACCTGCAGAACCGTCGGGGTTCGGTGGGATCGCTACCGATCGACATGACTCCCGCGGCCCGACCGACCTCGTTACGGTTGCGCCCGGGTCCGGGGCCCGCGCCGGGGCGGCGGAAGACGGAAAAGGAGCGGGAGGCGTGCCCGCGGTCGGATGAACGCAGCGCGCGACGCGCTCCCATCGGCCGGGGTCGAAGAGAGCCGGGCCTCGGTGGTGAGGCTGATGGTCCCGACGGACGCGAACTTCATGGGGAACGTGTTCGGCGGCTCGATCCTCGCCGAGATCGATCGCGTGGCGTTCGTGACGGCGCAGCGCCATGCCCGCTCGACGGTCGTCACCGCGTCGATCGATCGCGTCGACTTCCTGCAGCCGGTGCACGTGGGCGACGTCGTCGATTTCGATGCCCGCGTCACCTGGGTCGGCCGCACGTCCATGGAGATCTGGGTCCGGGTCACGGCCGAGCCCGCCTCGGGCGGGACTCGACGGCACGTCGGGGAGGCGTTCGTCACGATGGTCGCGGTCGACGCCTCGGGGCATCCGGTCGCCGTCCCGCCGCTCGCGCTCGCCAACGACGAGGAACGGCGGCGCTACGAGGAGGGACGCCTGCGGGCCGAGGCCCGGGGCCGGACCCGGCACCGTTCGAACGCCCCGTCCTCTCGGTGAGCCCGCGCCGCCCTACTGCGCGAGACGAGGGTACAGCTGCGACGCGATCGCGATGAGACCGAGGGTGATCGCGAGGAGCACCCCGAGGTCCTCCGCGACCGGGAAGAGGCTCCCACCGCTCGGGACCATGAGGCCGCGCAGGGCATCGACGAGGTACGTGAGCGGGTTCCCGTAGGCGAACGGCCGGAGCCACGCCGGCATGATCGCGATCGGATAGATCGCGTTGCTCGCGAAGAACAGCGGCATCGTGAGCAGCTGCCCGATCCCGAGGAACCGCTCCTGCGTGCGGACGAGGCTTGCGATGATCATCGAGAGCGTGGAGAACAGGGTCGAGCCGAGCACGATCGCGACGAGCACTCCTCCGACCGAGACCACCGTGAACGACAGCGGGACCCGGAGGGCGGTGGCGAGGAGGAGGACGACCACCGCCTGCGACAGCCCCCGCAGGCTCGCCGAGACCCCGCGCGATCCGACCAGGAGGAGGCGCGGGGTGGGGCTCACGAGGAACTTCGTGATGATCCCGAGCTCCCGTTCCCGGATCGACGCGATCCCGTAAAAGATCGCGATGAACAGGACGCTCTGAGCGAGGATCCCGGGCGTGAGGAACTCGAGGTACGTCTCCGAGCCCGTCGGAATCGCATGGATGACCGAGAAGACGCTGCCGAAGACGACGAGCCAGAGCGCCGGCTGGATCGCCCGGAGGAACAGCTCGGTCGGATCGTGGGCGAGCTTGCGGGCTTCCAGGCCGACGATCACCGACGCCTGCCCGAGCGCCCCCTCGAGCCGTCCGACCGGAGCGTCGAGCACCGTGCGGACCCCCCTCACTCCAGCCGGGCCGCGATCCGCCGGGTCCGGCCTGCCTCGCGGTAGGCGCCCCCGAGCTCGACCTCATGGCCCGCGTAGTGCGTGAAGACGTCGCCGAGGGTCGCCCCCGGCTGGCCGAGCGTCGCCTTGAGCTCGGCCGGGCTGCCGAGCGCCACGACCTCCCCCCGGTGGATCACTCCCACGCGCTCGCAGAGGCGGTCAGCCTCCTCCATGTAGTGGGTGGTGACGACGACCGCCGTGCCGTAGTCCCGCCGCAGGCGGTCGATCTGCTCCCAGACGGCATCCCGTGCGACCGGATCGAGGCCGACCGTCGGCTCGTCCAGGAACAGCACGCGCGGCCGGTGGAGGAGCGCCTGGGCCATCTCGAGCCGGCGGATCATCCCCCCCGAGTAGTTCTTCACGAGGACATCGGCGACCGGGCCGAGCCCCATCCGCTCGAGCGCCTCCTCGGCCCGGGCGCGGCGCTCGTGTCTCGGGATCCGGTAGAGACCGCCCACGACCCAGAGGTTCTCAAAGCCGGTCACCTGCGCGTCCGCCGAGATCAACTGCGGGACGTAGCCGATGCTCCGCCGCACGCGCGCCGGCTCGCGCACGATGTCGAAGCCGGCGACGGTCGCCGTCCCGCCGGTGGGGGGGAGCAGGGTCGTGAGCATCTTGATCGTCGTGGTCTTCCCGGCGCCGTTCGGACCGATCAACCCGAAGATCTCGTCCGCGGTGATCTCGAGCGAAAGGTCGCGGACCGCGACGATCTCTCCGAATCGGCGGGTGAGGTGGCGGCACGCGACGACGGCCGGGCCCGGGGCAGTAGGTACCAACGGCGAGGCGGAACGGTGGTCGGCCCTTGACTCCTTCGTACGTCGGGCCACCCGGGGCCCGTGAGGGCCCGTCCCGCCCTCCTCAACCGTCAAGTCGGGGACGGGCTCCCGCTCTCGGGAGGCGAACCGTGACGGGAAGCGACGCCCGCGGTGCGGCCGCCGATCGCGCGGTCCGGAAGTTCGTCTTCGACTTCTTCCTTCGGGAGGGGAGCGCCCCGGTCCTCGAGGAGATCGCGCTCGGCCTCGGGATCGGGCGGCAGGAGGCGGTGCGGGCCCTCGGCCGGCTCGACACCGCCCACCACCTCAAGCTGCTCCCCGGGTCGACGCGCATCCTGATGGCGTTCCCGTTCTCGGCGATCCCCACCCCGTTCCGCGTGACCCGTCCGAACGAGAAGCGGTACTTCGCCAACTGCGCCTGGGATGCCGTCGCCTTCCACACGATGCTCGGCGAGCCGATCTGGATCCACGGGTTCTGCCGCCACTGCGCCCGACCACTGAGGTTCTCGATCGTGGACGGCCGGCCCCAGTCGCCCGACGGTCCGCTCCCGGTCCTCTGGTTCGGGCTACCGGCGGCCTCCTGGTGGCACGATATCGTGAGGACCTGCTCGGAGACGATGGTCTTCTTTGCCTCCGCCGAGCACCTGGCCGCGTGGCGGACCGCCGGCGACCCGGGCGGGGCCGAGCTCACGGTCGACCAGACGCTCCGGATCAGCGAGCCGATCTACCGGCGCAAGCTGCGGCTCGAGTACGAGCGACCGCCCCCCGAGCTCCTCCAGATGGAGTTCGCGAGCGCGGGCCTCACGGGACCGTTCTGGAACCTCACCCCCCGGTCCCGTGCCGCCGAGGGCGTCCCGGAACGCGCGCGACGCCACCCGTAGCCGCGAACGTATAGGTCCTCGCGGCGTTCGCGCCTCGATGATCGGGGACGGGACCGGGGGTCTGCCCGGGAACCGACCGGCGTGCGCTTGCTGCAGCTGCTCGAGCTGCTGCCCGTGCTGCGCCTGCTGCTCGACCGGAGCCCGCTGCTGCGGGAGCTGCCCGTAGCGGAGCCCGCGGCCGCTCGCCGGAGGACCGGGCCTGTGGCGGGCTCCTGGTCGGCCGACATTCCGTTCCAGCACGACGACTATGTAGAGGGAGCCGCGACGCCCCTGCCATGCCCGTTCCCACCGCGGAGGAGGCCGCCTCGTTCCGTCACGACATGGTCGAGGTCCTGAAGCAGCTCAACCGCACCGAGGAGGAGGAGCCGGAGATCGGAGGGATCGAGTTCACCGAGCTCCTGGCGCACCTGCGCCGGGGCCCGTGCCCCCGCCTCTCCTCGTCCGAGCTCGACCTACGGCTCGCGACCCTGATGGCGAACCGGATGGCGGTCGTCGAGGACCGCCCGATCCCGTCCTGGGGACGAGGCCGGATCCTGGGCCGCCGGTACGGTCTCACCGCCGAGGGGAAGACCTACCTGCTGTCCCAGCTCCAGCGCGTCGGCCGGATCCTCTAGGGAGAACACGGGCCGGACGGCCCCGCTCGACCGCTCCCTGCGCACCCCTCGAGGTCCTTGAACGTTCGACCGGGGGGCACGATCAGACCACGGGCGCCGCTGTTCCGCACTTCGTGCAGTGCTGGGACCAGGGCGCATTGACCAGCTTGCACGTGGGGCAGACCCAGACGCGCATCCGCTTCGGAGGGAGCGGACCCGAGGGCGCCGGGGGCCGGTCCGGGTCGGACGGCGGTAGCGCTGCCGAGGCTGCCTGGGGAGTCGAGGAGGGCGGGGGCGTCGTGGCGGGCACCGGTCGCAGGGGGGCGGCCGGGGGGCGTGGCGGAGGGAGCGGACCGAGTTTGGGTGACGTTCCCCCCGGAGAAGAGGAGAGCGACGGCGGGGGCGAGGGCGAGGGAGGCGCGGGCGGGACCCACGACGGGATCGGATCCCGGCGGGGGGGCGGGGCGGGGGCCGCTCCCGGGGTCGCCGGGACTGGCGGCGTCGACGGAGCGCGAGCGGCCTGGAGGACCGAGCGGGGCAGGGGCATTCTTCGCGGGAAAGTGTCGGAAGGGGTCGGAGATCG
>JASHQF010000021.1 GCA_030037695.1 Thermoplasmata archaeon | reverse complement strand
CACGAGCCGTACGTCCCCGAGCACGTCCGCCGGGCGATGGTCGAGGCGTTGAAGCCGGTCGACCGCGCGGTCCTCGGCTCGACGACCGACATCTACGAGACGGTCGTCCGGGAGCGACCGTCGATCATCGCCCTCGGCCACGACCAGGTCTGGAACGAGAAGGAGGTCGAGAAGGAGTGCGCGCGCCGGGGGGTCCCTGTGCGCGTCGTCCGGATCGGCCCCCTGCCCCACGACGAGCTCGCCACCCGCAAGATCGTCGAGCGGATCCTGGCGCGGGCCGCCGGGGGGGAGACGGCGCGTCCGTGAAGCGGATCGGCGTCGCCGACACGACGTTCGCCCGCGTCGACCTCGCGACGTTCGCGGTCCGGGCGCTGCAGGCGAGCGGCACCGGGTTCAAGGTCGTCCGCCGGACCGTCCCCGGCATCAAGGACCTCCCCGTTGCCTGCCGCCGCCTGTTCGTCGAGGATGGGGTCGACCTCTGCCTCGCGCTCGGGATGCCGGGCGCCACGGAGTACGACCGCGCGTGCGCGCACGAGGCGTCGCTCGGCCTGATCTACGCGGGGGTCCTCGCGGCCAAGCCGATCGTCGAGTGCTTCGTCTTCGAAGGCGAGGCGGCGGGACCCCGGGAGCTCGAGCGGCTCGCCCGCCGCCGCGCCGAGGAACATGCCCTCAACGCCTTCCATCTCCTCTTCCGACCGCAGGCGCTCGCCCGTCGGGCGGGCCAGGGGCTGCGGCAGGGGTTCCGCGACGCGGGGCCGCTGCGGCCCGTGCGCTAGGGGCCGGGGGCGGGAGGACGGGAACGATGGCGAAGGGAACGGGCGAGGGTACAGGGATCCGGATCGCGCTGGTGGCGAGCGAGTTCAACTACGACGTGACGCTCCTGATGCTCGAGCGGGCGAAGGAGGAGGTCGACTTCCTCGGCGCGAGCCTCGGGCCCGTCGTGAAGACCCCGGGCGTCTACGATCTGCCGCTCGCGGTACGGGCCCTGTTCGCCCGCCGGGACGTTGACGCGGTCGTCGCCCTCGGGGCGGTGATCGAGGGGGAGACGCAGCACGACGAGGTCGTGATGCACCAGGCCGCGCGCAAGCTGCTCGACCTCTCGGTGGAGCACGGCAAGCCCCTCGGCCTCGGCATCTCGGGGCCGGGCGAGACCCGGCTCCAGGCGCAGGACCGGATCGAGAACGCGGCGAACGCGGTCCGGGCCGCGGTGAAGATGGTCCGACGCCTTCGGGAGATCGAGGGAACCCGCTAGGGCGCGGGTCCGGGCGGGACCCCGGGCGAGGCGCTTCGGGGCGTTCCGGCGCCGGTCTCGCCGGGGCCCGGCGGACTGTCGGAGAGGAGGTACCCCGAGCGGATCAGGTCCGCCTCGAGGACGGGGTCGCGCCGCACGGCGTCCAGGTCGACCGTCTCGAGCGTATCCGTCCCCGCCGCGGGTCGATGGGCGATCGCCACGACGCCGCCGACGTACCCGAGCAAGGTCCCCAGCAGGGCACCCCCCCCGATCTGAAGGGCGAGGAGCGCGAGGGTGATCATCGCGACGCCGAGGGGGGTGTGGTGCCGGGGCTCGAGGTAGGCGTAGACGGCCGCCCCCGCGAGCAGCCCCGCCTCGACCAGGCCGACCCCGCCGAGCCACACGAGCGAGGCCCCGCTGCTCAGCCACGAGGGAAGGGTCCCGCCGAGGAAGAGGAGCCAGGCCGCGTTGAGGGCGATCAGGATCGCCCCCGTCACGCCGAGGGCCAGCACCCCCGGCGTGGGTCGCAGGTTCCGACGAGGGACCTGGGCCGGGCCGGCTCGCGCCGCCACGCCGGGGAATGCGTCGACCGGGATTTACGGGCTGCGTCCGACCGATCGGTCGACTACAGCCCCAGCCGACCGCGCAGGTAATCGAACGCCGCTCGGCCGCGGGCGGTATGGGGCGTCACGTGGACCGCGCCGGGGGGGACCCGTTCGCGGCCGCGCGAGGTCAGGAGCTTCTTCACGAGGTCGTGGGGGAGCTCGACCGTGACGTCGGGCGAGGCGACGACCCCCGGCGCGACCGTCGCGCGTCCGTTCGCATCGATCGTGAGCGACGCGCTCCCGTCGGAGGTGCGGAACGTCCACGTCTGCGGAAGATAGGCGCGGACGATGCTCCCGAGGAACCCGTGCAGGCGGCTCTGGATCTCGGGCTCGAGCGATCGTGCGGCGGACGCCACCGCCTCCTCCACGCAGCTCATCGGTTCGGGAGGAGTCGGGGACCGCTTGAGCTCTCGGGGGCGTGAGCCGACCCCCGACGCGACGCCGGTCGCCCGAACCGTTAAGCGACCGGCCCCCTCGCGTCCGACGGGGTGGGCCGACGTGCAATCCCGCGAGTTCCACGAGGCGCTGCCCTCGACCCAGGACCGGGCGCTGGAGCTCGCGCGCCAGGGCGTTCCCGAGGGGACCCGCGTCGTGGCCCGCCGGCAGACGCGCGGCCGGGGTCGGGGGGCTCGGGACTGGGCGTCGCCCGAGGGGGGCCTCTACCTTTCGCTCGTGCTCGAATCGCCCGCGACCGCGCCGGGGGTCCTGCCGCTCGCGATCGGGGCGCACCTGGCCCGCGCCTTCTCGCTCCGGTACGGCGTCCCGGCCCGGCTCAAGTGGCCCAACGATCTCGTGGTGTCGAACGGCGAAGGCGCGGCGCGCAAGCTCTCGGGGATCCTGATCGACGAGGTCGGCTCTCCCGGCGGCCGCAGGGCCGTGGCGGGGATCGGGGTCAACGTGGCCCTCCCGCCCGGCGTCCTGCCCCCGACCGTCGAAGCGACGGCCGCCTCGCTCAGCGAGTTCGCCCGACCGCCGCCCGGCCTGGAGGAGGTCGAAGAACTGACCGTCGGGGCCGCCCTCGCCGCCCGCCGGGAGCTCGGCGCCCCGGGCGGGCCGGAAGGGGCGATCCGCGCCTGCTCCGAGCTCCTCTACGGGGTCGGGGAGAAGGCGGTCGTCGACGGGGACGGCCGTGCGTCAGGGCGGATCGAGTCGATCGGTCCGGACGGGGAGCTTCGCCTCCGTACCGAGACGGGACCGATCTCGGTACGGACCGGTTCGCTGCGGTTCGAGGGCGGGCCGTGACCGACGCGGTCGATCGCTGGGAGGCGTTGCGCCAGCGGGCGCGCGAGGGGGGCGGCGCGGAGCGGGTGAAGAAGCACCGCGCGGCCGGCAAGCTCACCGCGCGGGAGCGGCTCGAGGCGCTGTTTGACCCCGGGACGTTCTCCGAGCTCGACCCGTTCGTCGTCCACCGCGCGACGTCGTTCGGCCTCGCCGAGCGGAAGGTCCCGGGGGACGGCGTCGTCACCGGCTTCGGCGCGATCGACGGACGACCGGCCTGCGCCTTCGCCCAGGACGCGACGGTGTTCGGGGGCGCGCTCGGCGAAGCGCACGCGATGAAGATCGTGAAGGTGATGGAGACCGCCCGGAAGGTCGGGGTCCCGATCGTCGGGCTCGACGACTCCGGGGGCGCCCGGATCCAGGAGGGGGTCCAGAGCCTCGGCGGCTACGGGGAGGTGTTCTTCCGCAACGTCCTATTGTCGGGCGTCGTCCCCCAGATCTCGCTGATCCTCGGCCCGTGCGCCGGCGGCGCGGTCTACTCTCCCGCGATCACGGACTTCGTGGTGATCGCCCGCGGCTCGGGCCAGATGTTCATCACGGGACCGGACGTGGTGCGCGCGGTCACCGGCGAGGAAGTGACGATGGAGGCGCTCGGCGGGGCGGACGCTCACGCCGAGCTCTCGGGGGTCTCGCATTTCACGAGCGCGTCGGACCGCGACGCGATCGCGCTCGCCCGCCGGCTCCTGGGGTACCTCCCGCTCAACAACCTCGAGGACCCGCCGCGGGCCGAGCCGGCGGCCCCGCCCGAGAGCGCCGCGCAGGAGCTCGCCCAGGTCGTGCCCGAGGCGGCGAACGCCCCGTACGACGTCCACGCCGTGCTCGACCGGGTCCTCGACCCGGGGACGTTCCTCGAGGTCCAGGAGGCGTGGGCCCGCAACCTGGTGGTCGGCCTCGCCCGCCTGGACGGGCGCTCGGTCGGGGTCGTCGCGAACAACCCGGCGCATCTCGCCGGCACGCTCGACATCGTCGCGTCGACGAAGGGGGCCCGGTTCGTCCGGTTCTGCGACGCGTTCAACCTCCCGCTCCTCACGTTCGTCGACGTCCCCGGGTTCCTGCCCGGCGTCGCGCAGGAGCACGGAGGGATCATCCGGCACGGGGCGAAGCTGCTGTACGCCTACGCCGAGGCGACGGTGCCGATGCTCACCGTGATCCTGCGCAAGGCCTACGGCGGCGCCTACGACGTGATGTGCTCCAAGCACCTCGGCGCCGACCTCAACGTCGCCTGGCCGACCGCCGAGATCGCGGTGATGGGCGCGGAGGGGGCGGTGGGGATCCTGTTCCGTCGCGAGCTCGAGGCGGCCGGGGACGGCGGGCGGGCCGCGCTCCAGGACCGGCTGACGGGGGAGTACCGACGGGAGTTCCTCAACCCGTACCTCGCGGCCGAGCGGGGATACGTCGACGACGTCATCGCCCCGGCGGAGACGCGGGCCCGCCTCGTCGCCGGCCTCGCCCTCCTCGCCACGAAGCGCGACGACCGACCGGCCCGCAAGCACGGGAACGTGCCCCTGTAGCCGGGGGTCGCGGTCGGATGGTCGGCATCACCGAGACGGTCCTCCGGGACGGCCACCAGTCGCTGATCGCCACCAGGATGCGCACCCGGGACATGCTCCCGGCGGCCGAGCGACTCGACGCGATCGGCTACCGCTCGATCGAGGCGTGGGGCGGAGCGACGTTCGACGTCTGCCTGCGCTACCTGCGCGAGGACCCGTGGGAGCGCCTGCGGGCGCTCAAGCGGGCGATGCCGCGGACGCCGCTCCAGATGCTCCTGCGGGGCCAGAACCTGGTGGGGTACCGCCACTACGCCGACGACGTCGTCCGGTCGTTCGTCGACGAGGCGGCCCGCACCGGGATCGACATCTTCCGGGTCTTCGACGCCCTCAACGATCCGAGGAACATGGAGGTCGCCCTCCGTGCCGTGAAGCGGGCCGGGGCCCGGGCGCAGGCGACGATCTGCTACACCTCCTCCCCGGTCCACTCGCTCGAGGCGTTCGTCGCGCTGGGGCGGCGCCTCGCCGAGCTCGACGCCGACGAGCTGTGCGTCAAGGACATGGCCGGCATGATGCCGCCCGGCGACGGGGCGGCGCTCGTCCGGGCGCTCCGCCAGGAGATCGGCCTGCCCGTCGTCGTCCATACCCATTCGGCGAGCGGCCTCGCCTCGCTCACCTGCGTCGCCGCCGCCGAGGCGGGCGCCGCCGCCGTCGACGGGGCGCTGAGCCCGTTCGCCGGCGGTGCGAGCCAGCCCCCGACCGAGACGCTCGTCGGGGCCCTGCGCGGGACCCCGAACGATCCGAAGCTGGATCTCGGGGCGCTCGGCGAGCTCGCGGAGTACTTTCGGGGGGTGCTCGAGCACTACCGCCCGCTGCTCGAATTGCGCTCGCTGCAGACCGATCCGGGGATCCTCACGCATCAGGTCCCGGGCGGCATGCTCTCCAACCTCCTGTCGCAGCTGAAGGAGCAGGAAGCGCTCGGGCGGCTCGCGGAGGTCCTCGCCGAGGTGCCCCGGGTCCGCGCCGATCTCGGCTACCCTCCGCTCGTCACCCCGACGAGCCAGATCGTCGGGATCCAGGCCGTCCTCAACGTGCTCCAGGGAGGGCGGTACCGCCAGGTGACGAACGAGGTCCGCGACTACGTCCGCGGGCTGTACGGGACGCCGCCCGGACCGCTCGACCCCGAGCTGGTCGCGCGCGTGACGGCCGGGACCTCCGCGATCCGGGCGCGCCCCGCCGACCTCCTCGACCCCGAGCTCGCGAAGGCGGCCGCCGAGCTCCGGGCGCTCGTGCCCGCCGCGGACACCGCGGAAGTGCTCTCCTACGCGCTGTTTCCCATCGTCTATCGGAGCTACCGCAGCGCGGTGGACCGGGGCCTCACCTCGGACGTGCTCACCGCAGCCGCGCTCGGCGTGGTCGGGGCGCTCCGCCGACCGGCGACCCCGCCTTCCGCGCGGGCGGCCGGCACCGGCGTCGGGGAGCGGGGCTCCGCCTGGGCGCACGAGGGCCGGGTCCGTCTCCAGACGCAGCGGGGGTGGATCGACGCGGCTCACGGTCGTACGCGACGGTAAGCCGACCCCGGTCGACCTCGCGCCCGATCTCGCGAGCGTGACCGTCGGCGGGCGGACCTATCCCGTGCACGTCGTCGCACGCTCGGCGGGCCGTGTCGAGCTCGAGATCGGCGGCGAGCGGGTCGTCGTGGACGGCTGGCCGGAAGGCGAGCCGACCCCGAGCCGGTCCGTCAGCGTCGACGGAGAGTCGGTCGAGGCCCGCGTCGAGGTCGACCTCGCGGGGGGTCCCCTCCTCTCGGTCCCGCCCGCGTCGTCGGTGCCCGTCGCGGGGGGGCCGACGCAGCCGCCGACCGGGGAGGGGATCCCGGTCGCGCCGCCGATGCCCGGCCGGGTCGTCGAGCTCCGGGTCCAGGACGGCGACCGGGTCGAGAAGGGGGCCGTCCTGCTCGTCCTGGAGGCGATGAAGATGCGCACGGAGGTCACGAGCCCTGCCGCGGGCCTGGTACGGGGGGTCCGGGTCGCAGCGGGCTCCAACGCGAGGGCGAGGGAACCGATGCTGTTCATCGCGCCCGCCTGAGCGGGCCCCCTCGCGCGATCAGAGCGCCGCGACCGCGTGGCCGCAGGACAGGCAGCGCCGGGCCTCCGCCGGGAGGTCGGTGCCGCAGTAGATGCAGAACCCGATCGGCTGCGGCGGGGCCGCGACGGCGCCCGCCCCCGCGAGGGGGGTGGGGTCGCCCGGTGCGGAGGCGCCCGACGCCCCGCGGGCCGTCGGCGCGGCGGAAGCCGAGCCCCACGGCACGAAGACCAGCGTGAACCCGATCACCGTCCAGCCGAGGAAGGCATAGAGGGCGTAGTCGGCGTACCGGGGCCAGAGGAACCAGACCCCGAGGGCCGACGCGAGGACGGAGAGGTTGACCAGCGAGAAGATCGTGCGGTGGGAGATCGACGCCATTGACCTCCCGGAGAACGGCGCCGGGCTACTTGTGGGTTTGTTCCGCCCCGGAGGGAACGTTCCTCGGGCGGAGGGCGGGGAGGGAAGCTGGAAGTAGCCGCGTTCGCTGGCGCGGGACCCGGGATCGGTGCAATCCGTGCGGGTCGGGTCGGGCGGGCCACTCCTCTCCTGGGCGATCGTAGTGTCGGGCCTGGTCGCCGTCTCCGCGATCGGCCCCGGCCCGGTCCCGGCGATGAGCTCCCCACCGTCCCCCTGTCCCGCTCCTCCTAGCTCGGCCGGTCCCTCGAACGGCACGGCCCCCGTGCCCCCCACTCCCCTCTTCGTCGCGACCGTGACCGTCGGGCAGTGGCCCGAGGCGTTCGCCCTGGATCCGGCCGACGGGAGCGTGTTCGTCGCGAACGGAGGATCGAGCAACGTGACGGTCCTCGCTCGGTCGACGCTCCTCCCGCACGCCACGGTCCCGGTCGGGCGGTACCCTACCTCCGCGAGCTACGACGCCGCCGCGGCCGAGGTGTTCGTCACCGACCTCGCGGCCGCGAGCGTGACGGTGATCGGGGCCGCGAACGACACCGTCGTCCGGACCGTCCCGGTGGGCGGGGGCCCGGACGCCCTCGCCGTCGCTCCGGGGACCGGGGACGTCTATGTGGCGAACGGTGGCTCCTCGAACCTCACGGTCCTCGGTCCCTCCGGGGCCGTCGTCGATCGCGCGATCGGGGTCGGACGGAACCCGGTAGCCCTCGCGATCGGCGGCCCGGGCGGCGACCTGTTCGTGGCGAACGCGGGGAGCGGGAACGTCACGGTCGTCGCGCTCCCCTCCGACCGGGTCGTCGCCAACATCACGACCGGGGCGGATCCCGACGCGCTAGCGATCGACGCCGCCTCCGGCGTCCTCCTCGTCGCGAACGGCGGGTCCGGGACGGTCTCGGTCGTGAACCTGAGCGCGGACGCGGTCGCCTCGACGGTCCGGGTCGGGTGCACCCCGGCCGCCCTTGCCGCGGTGGGTACGAACGGAACGGCGTTCGTCGCGAACGCGGGAGGATCGAACGTCACCGAGATCGACGACCGATCGGGGGCGGCGACCCTCTCGATCCCGGTAGGTCCCGGGCCGGACGCCCTCGCGCTCGATACCGCCGCCGGGTCGCTCCTGGTCGCGACGCGCGGCGACCGGACCGTGCGCGCCGTGGGGCTCACGTCGGCGACGGTCGTCGGGACCGCGACGGTCGGCTCGGACCCGACGGCGCTGCTCTTCGATCCGACGACCGGCTTGCTGTTCGTGGCCGACACCGCGTGCTCGACGGTGAGCGTCGTGCAGGTCTCCCCGAGCGTTCCTGGGACCGGAGGCGGGAGCGGCGGGAGCCACGGCGCCGGGGGCCCGCCCGGTGCCGGCTTCCTCGGCCTCCCCGGCTACACCGCGATCGCCGCCCTATCCTCGGGAGGGCTCGTCGCCGGCGGGATCGCGCTCGTCCTGTGGGCCCACCGCCGGCGGCCCTGGTGACGGCGGTCGCCGGCGCAGGGCGCCGGTCGGTACCGCTCCGGTCGTGACGGACCGCGGGAGCCGGGACCCTGCGCCCCGCTAAGAAGGGCCGGGGACTCGCGCCGCGCCATGACCCGGGTCCCCACGCTCGTCCCGAGGGACGAGTTCACGTTCGAGATCCCGCGCGACGAGGGGGCCGGGATGCGCGTTCCCGGGGTACTGTTCTCGAATTCGGCGCTCTTGGAGGGGGTCGCCGGGGACCCGTCCCTCCAGCAGCTCGCCAACGTGGCCACGCTCCCCGGGATCGAGCGGAACGCCCTCGCGATGCCGGACATCCATTTCGGCTACGGATTCCCGGTCGGCGGGGTGGCCGCGTTCGACCTCGCCGACGGGATCGTCTCGCCCGGGGGGATCGGCTACGACATCAACTGCGGGGTGCGCCTGCTCCGGACGGGGCTCACGCTGGAGGAGGTCCGGCCCCGGATCGCCGAGCTGGTGGAACGGATCTATCGGGAGGTTCCGAGCGGCGTCGGCTCCCGCGGGGGTCGGCCGTTGAAGCCGGGCGAGGTCGACGCCGTGCTGGCCGGAGGGGCCCGCTGGGCCGTCGGGGAGGGGTTCGGCGTCCCCGCCGACCTCGAGGTCCAGGAAGAGGGCGGCTCGCTCGCCGGCGCCCTCCCGGCGGAGGTCAGCGAGACCGCCCGCCAGCGGGGACTGCGGCAGCTCGGCACCCTCGGTTCGGGGAATCACTTCCTCGAGATCCAGAAGGTCGACCAGCTGTTCGACCCCGACTTCGCCCGCGTCCTCGGCCTCGATCCCGGCCGGATCGTCGTGATGCTGCACACGGGTTCGCGCGGCCTCGGGCACCAGGTGGCGACCGATTTCATCCGTCGGATGGACGAGCGGCTCGCCCGGGAAGGGGTGGCGCTCGTCGACCGCCAGCTCTCCTGCGCCCCGGTCGGCTCGGACGACGGCGCGCGGTACCTCGGTGCGATGGCCGCGGCGGCGAACTTCGCCTGGGCGAACCGCCAGCTGATCACGGAGGCGGTGCGTCGGGCGTTCGCCGCCGTCTTCCACCGCTCGGCGGAGGAGCTCGGCATCGCGGTGATCTACGACATCGCCCACAACATGGCGAAGATCGAGGAGCACCGGACCGACGGGACGTCGAAGCGCCTGCTCGTCCACCGCAAGGGGGCGACCCGGGCGTTCCCCGCGGGCCGCGAGGAGGTCCCGGGCGCCTACCGCGCGCACGGCCAGCCGGTCCTGATCCCGGGGGACATGGGGACCGCGAGCTACGTCCTCGCCGGGCTGCCGGGGTCGATGGAGCGCTCGTTCGGCTCGTCGTGCCACGGGGCGGGGCGCCGGCTCAGCCGGCACGCCGCGGTCCGCACGTTCCGCTTCGAGGAGGTGACCCGGAGCCTGGCCCAGCGCGGGATCGTCGTCCGCTCGGCGACCCGGGAAGGGGTCACCGAGGAGGCGCCGGGCGCCTACAAGGACGTGGAGGAGGTCGTGCGCGTCGCCGAGGGGGCCGGCCTCACGCGGCGGGTCGCCCGCCTCCTCCCGCTCGGGGTCGTCAAGGGCTAGGCCGGCGTCGCGACCGCTCGAACTCGATCGCGACGACCGCGATCGCCCCCCCGATCCCGGCCGCGAGGAGGAGGAGGACGTACGGGGGGAGGAACGGCCCCCGTTCGACGACGATCGTCCAGTTCTCGAGCACCGACGGCCCGGACGGGCCGGCCGCCTGGAGGCTCACGACGTACGTTCCGGCGGAAGGGAACGCCACGGTGACGTTCTCGGTCGTCTCGGTCGTGCCGTTCGGCAGGGTCCAGAGATACGCGTACGGCGGGCCGGAGCCTCCGTACGCCTCCACCGTGAACACGTCCGACAGCGGCGCGAGGCCGCGCGAGGTGGCGGGCCCGCCGTCCAGGCCGAGGGGGACCGACCCCGCGCACGGGGGCGGCGACCCTCCCCCGACCGTCACCGCGACCGGATCGCTCGCCCCGGCGTCACCGGGGGTGGCGGCGTCGGTGACGAGGACGCTCGCACAGTAGGAGCCGGCGGCCGCATACGCGTGCGTCGTCGTCGGAGCCGACGCGTTCAGCGCGTACGACCCGTCGCCGAAGTAGAACGTGTAGGCGTACGGCGGGGTCCCGCCGTGCACGGTGGCGTTGAGGTCGACGGTCGCTCCGACGGACGCCGAGGACGGGGTGGTGGTGAGGTTCACGGCCAGCGGCCATCCCCCGCCGACGACGATCAGGACGGGGTCGGAGACGGTGACGTTGCCCGTCGCGTCGACGGCGAACGCCTCGGCGACGTACGTCCCGGGAGACGCGTAGACGTACCGCGCCGACCCGTTCGTGCTCAGCGTCGCGTTCGAGTCGCCGAACGACACCCCTTCCAGGCGGTACGGCCCCGTGCCGCCGGCGACCCGGAACGTGAAGGTGACCGTCAACGGCGCGGTACCGAACCGCGGACTAGCTCCGAGGGTCGCGGTGAGATTCCCGGAGGAAAGGGCCGGGGGTGCCGCGAGCGCCGGCACGAGGTTGGCCACGATCGGGCTCCCCTCTCCGGTGACCGGGTCCCATCCGGCCCCCGCGTGGTAGCCGTTGCTGCCGCTCGTGATATCGTGGAAGTAGAGGGCGTGGTTCGATCCCGTGGCGAGCTGATAGAGGCTGGGATCGAGGAAGCCGAGGGGATGACCGGCCCGCTGGTCGGCGAGGGCGACGATGCCGGCCCAGATCGGGGAACCGATGCTCGTGCCCTCGACGCTGACGTTCCCGCCGCCCTCGATCACGACGACCGGGGTGCCGGCGACCATGGCGACATCCGGGACCCCGCGCGTCGAGGGGCTCGTGGGAAGACCGACCTGCCACCAGGGTCGGGGGAACGGGGCGTACCCGCCTCCCGAGCCCCCGCCGTTGCGGCAGCCGGGCGCGTGGGCCCCGCTCTCGTTCCCGCTCCAGGCGACCTCGCTCCCGTACACGCCCCCCGTGCCGAGGGTGAGGTTCGTTCCGCCGACCCCGGTGACGTACGGGTCCGAGGCGGGGTAGTTGGTCGCGACGCCCGAGGTGCCGTCCGCGGAGCCGCAGTCGCCGCTGGCGGCCAGGACCGTGATCCCCTCCACGGCGGCGAACTGGAGGACCGGCGCGAGGACGGCGTACGAGCCGTCGGTGCTCGCGTTGCAGCCCGCCGAGCAGGCGTTCGCGAAGGCGTTGTACACGCCGGTGTCGGGCTCGCCCCAGCTCAGGGAGATCACGTTCACGCGGTCGTTCGCCACGAGCCAATCGACCGCCTCGTACAGGCCCGAGGCGTTGTTCGGGGAGAACGTCATGTCGATCGTCGCGCCGGGGGCGGCGGCTCGCGCCCACTCGAGGTCGAGGGCCTCCTCGAGGCCCCACCCCGGATTCGTTCGGCTCGAGTTCAGGACCTCGGTCGTCGGGATCGGATAGAGGTAGTTCACCGTCCCCACGCCGATCCCGGCCATCGAGGTGAACGTCGCGAGATCCCGCTTCAGCTGGTTCTCGGTCTCGCCGCCGGAATAGGCGTCGACGACCGCGACGGTCGTCCCCGTGCCGTTGATGCTCGAGTTGCCGTTGAACACCAGGCTCGAGAAGTTGTACGCCGACCAGATCGAGCATGGGGTAAAGCCTCCGTGGAAACCGGCGCAGGCCGCAGCGGGCTCGATCGAGCCGGCCGGGGCCGGAGCGAGCGACGGGGTCGCAGCGGTGAGGTTGGCGAGGCCGAAGACCCCGGTCCAGGGGGCGATCGCGGGGAGGATCGCCGGCGTGGGGTGGTCGAAGAACGTGGACCCGTTCTGCCCCTCGTAGAGCTCGAACGTCGTAGCGAAGGCGTTGGCGATCGCCGTCGACGGTCCTTGGACGTCCAGGAGGAGGCCGTCGGCGTTCGCCGTGGCCTCGAGGCCGTCGGCGCGGAAATAGGCGGTGGCGGCCTGGACCGCCGCGGGGGAGGCGCCGAACCGTTCGTCGGCAACCTTCGCCGGGAGGGGCGCCTGGGCGAACGGAACGCCGGTGCCCAGCGCGGCGGCGTACGCCGCGAGGCCCGAAGGA
>JASHQF010000020.1 GCA_030037695.1 Thermoplasmata archaeon | reverse complement strand
CGTCGGCGCGCCCGAGCCGCCGGCGGGCGTTCCGGGACCGCACGGACCGATCGCGGTACTAGGGGGAGCCAGGCGGTGCGTTCCGCCGGGTCTCGGTCGGAACGGCGGAGCTCCGCGCGGAGCCGATCGCCGCCCGCGCGGAGGGAATCCCGAGGTCGTCCAAGAGTCGCGAGAGCCCCGAAGCGAGGCGCCCGAAGACGTCGATCCCCTCGAACGCGACCGCCGTCCCGACCTCCACCGCGGTCGCCCCGGCCATCACGTACTCGAGGGCGTCCTCGGCGGAGCGGATCCCCCCGACCCCGATCACCGGGACCGAGACCCGTTCGGCGATCTGCCAGACGCAGGCGAGCCCGACCGGCTTGATCGCCGCCCCGCTCAACCCGCCCAGGCCGTGCGCGAGGATCGGTCGGCGGAGCCGCACGTCGATCGCGAGCCCGCGCAACGTGTTGATCGCGCTCACGGCCGCCGCGCCGCCCCGCTCCGCGGCGGCGGCGAGGGCGGCCGGGTCGGCGGAGTTAGGGGTGATCTTCGCGATCACCGGGAGGTCGGTCGCGGCCCGGACCGCTCGGACGATCGCCTCGACGTCGGCGGGGTCGCTGCCCACCTCCGTCCCGAACCCCTCGGCGTGGGGACAGCTCAGGTTCAGCTCGAGGGCATGGACCCCGGCGGCGCCCATCCGGCGGGCCAGGTCGGCGAAGCCGTCCGCATCGCCGGCGAACACCGAGCCGATCACGGTGGCGCCGGAGGCGAGCGCGGCGGCGATCTCCGCGCGGTACCCCTCCATCCCGGGGTTCGGGAGGCCCATCGCGTTGAGCATCCCCCAGCGTTCGTACGTCTCGACGGTCGGGTTCGGGTACCCGGGTCGAGGCCCGGCGCCGATCGATTTCGTGATCACGCCGCCCGCGCCCGCGCGCCACGCCCCGGCGAGCGAGGCCCCCGTCTCGCCCCAGATCCCCGAGGCGAGCAGGAACGGGTTCCTCAGCTCGAGCCCCGCGCACCGGACGCCGAGGTCGGCCACGGCGGCCGTGCACGGGGGCGCGACTTAAAGCGGCTCGCCCGGATGATGCGGCAGCGATGCACCTCGATCGACTGACCGACGCGAGCCGGTCCGCCCTCGAGGCCGCGTTCCAGCGCGCCGCCGAGCTCCGCCATGCTTCCGTGGAGCCCGAGCATCTCCTCGCGGCGCTCCTCGCGTCGCCGGACGGCACCGTGACCAGCCTATTGGCGGGCCTCGGGGCCGACCCGGCGGCGATCGGGCGGCGGCTCGAGCAGCGCCTCGCCTCGCTGCCGACCTCCGACCGGGTCGCCGCGTCGGACCAGTACCTCTCCCGGTCGCTCTCCCAGGTCCTCGACGCCGCCGAGGCGGAAGCGATGAAGCGGAAGGACCGGTACACGAGCGTCGATCAGCTGCTCCAGGGGCTCCTCGCGGTCCCCTCGCCCGCCCGGGAGGTGCTCGACGAGGCGGGCGTACGTCGGCCGGCGGTCGAGGCCGCGCTGGCGGCGGTCCGCGGTGGCGACCGACCGGTCGAGAGCCGTCAGGAGGAGTCGCAGTACCGGGCCCTCGAGAAGTACGGCCGCGACCTCACGGCCCTCGCCCGGGATCGGAAGATCGACCCGGTGATCGGCCGGGACGAGGAGATCCGTCGGGTCGTCCAGATCCTCTCGCGCCGGACCAAGAACAATCCGGTGCTGATCGGCGAGCCGGGCGTCGGGAAGACGGCGATCGTCGAGGGGCTCGCCCTGCGCATCGCCGCCCGCGACGTCCCCGAGGCGCTGCGGGATAAACGGCTCGTCGCCCTCGATCTGGGCGCGCTCCTCGCCGGCGCGAAGTTCCGCGGGGAGTTCGAGGAGCGGATGAAGGCGGTCCTCCAGGAGGTCGAGCGCTCGGAGGGCAAGGTCGTCCTGTTCGTCGACGAGCTCCACACCCTCGTCCATGCGGGGGCGACGGAGGGGGGAGCGCTCGACGCCTCCAATCTCCTCAAGCCGGCCCTCGCCCGGGGGACCCTGCACTGCATCGGCGCGACGACGACGCAGGAGTACCGCCGCTACATCGAGAAGGACGCGGCGCTCGAACGCCGGTTCCAGCCCGTGCCGGTCGAGGAGCCGACGGTCGAGGACACGATCTCGATCCTTCGGGGTCTCAAGGAGCGGTACGAGCTCCACCACGGCGTGCGGATCGCCGACGCGGCGATCGTGGCGGCGGCGACCCTCTCGGCGCGCTACCTCCCCGACCGTCACCTCCCGGACAAGGCGATCGACGCGATCGACGAGGCCGCGAGCGGGGTGCGCCTCGCGCTCGATTCGCGGCCGGTCGAGCTCGATCAGCTCACCCGGAGGATCCGCCAGCTCGAGATCGAGCGGACGGCCCTCGCCAAGGAGAGCGATGCCGCGAGCCGGGACCGCCTGAAGGCGCTCGAGAAGGAGCTCGCGACCCTCCGGGAGCGGAACGTCGAGCTCGAGGCCCGGTGGCGCAAGGAGAAGGAGGAGGTCGAGCGGGTACGGACCGCCCGGGCCGAGCTCGACCGCGCCCGGGCGGAGGAGGAGGGCGCGGAGCGGGCCGGGGACCTCGAGCGGGCCGCCCGGCTGCGGTTCGGCACGATCCCCGAGCTCGAGAAGAAGCTGGCCGCCCCCGCCCGCTCCCCGGGGCGTGCCGGGGTCGCCGCGATGCTCCGGGAGGAGGTCGGGGAAGAGGACGTCGCGCGGGTGATCGCGAAATGGAGCGGTGTGCCGGTCACCCGGCTCCTGGAGGGGGAGCGGGACCGGCTCCTCCGCCTGGAATCCGACCTCGCCCGGCGGGTCGTCGGCCAGAAGGAGGCGGTCGCGGCGGTGGCGGCCGCCGTCCGCCGATCCCGCTCCGGCCTCGCCGACCCGAACCGACCGGTCGGCGTCTTCCTGTTCGTGGGGCCGACCGGCGTCGGGAAGACGGAGCTCGCGAAGGCTCTCGCAGCGCTCCTGTTCCACTCGGATCGGGCGTTCGTCCGGATCGACATGAGCGAGTACATGGAGAAGGCGTCGGTCGCCCGTCTGGTCGGGGCGCCCCCCGGCTACGTCGGCTACGAGGCGGGCGGGCAGCTCACGGAGGCGGTGCGGACCCACCCGTACACCGTCGTCCTCTTCGACGAGGTCGAGAAGGCCCACCCCGACGTCGTCAACGTGCTCCTCCAGCTGATGGACGACGGGCGGCTCACCGACGGCCAGGGACGGACCGTCGACTTCCGGAACACGCTCGTCATCCTGACCTCGAACCTCGGCACGGAGGCGCTCGGGACCCGCAGCGGGGAGGAGGAGCGCCGTCGCAAGGTCGAGGCCGCGCTCCGCGCGCATTTCCGCCCCGAGTTCCTCAACCGGGTCGACGAGATCGTGCTGTTCCACACCCTCTCGGAAAAGGAGATCGCCGAGATCGTCGACCTCCAGCTCGCCCAGGTCCAGGCCCGGCTCGCCGACCGCCGGATCACCCTGCGCGTGACTGACCCGGCGCGCGCCCTCCTCGGGAGCCGCGGCTTCGACCCGGATTTCGGGGCGCGACCGCTCAAGCGCACGATCCAGCGCCTCGTCGTCGACCCGCTCACCTCGAAGCTGCTCGCGGGGGAGCTGCCCGACGGCAGCACGGTCGCCGTCGACGCGAAGGACGGGGAGATCGTCGTCGCCCGGACCCCCGCCGGGAAGGGGCGATGACGGCGGCGCTCACGCTCGCGATCGTCGGGGGGACCGCGATCGCGGGCGAGCTCGGCAAGAAGGGGACCGTCTCGGACGTCACGCTCTACCACGACGTGCACGGCGATCGGGCCGTCACCCTGGTCGCCCCGACGCAGTTCCCCGAGAAGATCGCCCCCCTCGCGGTCGCCCTCGGGATGGCCGACGGGGCGCTCCTCGTGGTCGAGGAGCTCTCGCGCCCGATCGCCGAGACGATCGCGGTCGTCGATCTCGCGAGCGTGCCGACGACGGTCGTCGCGGGTCCGGCGGTGGGCGAGGCGGACCTCGCCCGGGTGCTCAAGGGCACGCGGCTCGAGGGGACGACGGCGCTCCCGCTCGACCCGCTGCGGCTCCGCGCCCATCTCGACACGCTCGCGGCGGCCCAGGTGGAGGGACCGGTCGAGGTCCCGATCGACCACGTCTTCCCGGTCAAGGGGGTCGGCACGGTCGCGCTCGGCGTGGTCCGACGCGGCACCCTCCGGGCCCACGACCGGCTCCGCCTGTGGCCCGGACCGAAGACCGTGGAGGTCCGCTCGATCCAGGTCCACGACGTCGATCGGACCGACGCGACGTGCGGGGAGCGCGTGGGGGTCGCCCTGAAGGGGGTCGACGCGGACGAGGTCAGCCGCGGCGAGGTCCTCGCTCCCGAGGGGAGCTTCGAGCCCGGGCAGCGTCTCACCGGGACGTTCACCCGCTGCCGATACTACCGGGGCGACGCGGGCCCCGGCGCCCAGCTCCAGGTCGCGGTCGGGCTGCAGATCGTTCCGGCGATCGTCGATCACCTCCTCCCGGCCGAGGGGGCGGTCGTGGCGGACCGACCGGTCGCGGCGCGACCCGGGTCCCCCGCCTACCTGTTCGACCTCTCCGTCGCGAGCGGGCCTCGGATCCTGGGGCGGCTCGGCCTCGGCGCGATCGCGCCCGCCTGAACCCCGCGCGGGCGTCAGGCGAACATCGTGACGGACTCCTTCCGGAGCTCTTCCTCGCCCACGACCTTCTCGATCGCGCGCTCGAAGTCCGCCGTCGTCACGCTGTCGCGCTCCTCGCGGATCGCCCACATCCCCGCCTCGGTGCAGATCGCCCGGATGTCGGCGCCGGTCGCCTCGCCGCACCGGCCCGCGAGGGTCTCGAAATCGATCGGTTCGCGGAGGGCCATCCCGCGGGTATGGATCTTGAAGATCTCGACCCGACCCGTGAACGACGGGACCGGCACCTCGATGATCCGGTCGAACCGGCCCGGTCGCAGGAGTGCGTCGTCCAGGATGTCGGGTCGGTTCGTCGCCGCGATGATCTTCACGTTCGCGAGCGGCTCGAAGCCGTCCATCTCCGCGAGCAGCTGCATCAGCGTCCGCTGGACCTCGCGGTCGCCGCTCGTCGCCACCTCGAGGCGCTTCGCGCCGATCGAGTCGACCTCGTCGATGAAGATGATCGTCGGCGCCTTCTCGCGCGCGAGCTGGAACAGCTCGCGGACGAGCCGCGCCCCCTCGCCGATGTACTTCTGGACGAGCTCGCTGCCGACGAGCCGCACGAACGTCGCGTTCGTGTGGTGCGCGACCGCCTTCGCGATCATCGTCTTTCCCGTCCCGGGGGAGCCGATGAGCAGGACCCCCTTCGGCGGATCGACGCCCACCTTCTTGTACAGCTCCGCCCGCAGGAGCGGGTACTCCACCGCCTCGCGGATCTCCCGGATCTGATCCGGCAGCCCCCCGATGTCCTGGTACGTGACGGACGGCTTGTCGACGATCTCGCTCGCCGTGACGAGCGGGTCGAGCGACGCCGGGAGGACGCCCATGACCGCGAGGGTCTGCTTGTTGAGCGCGACGCGGCTTCCCACGGTGATCTTGCCGTGCTCGACGGTCTCGGCGGCGTTGACGACGAAGTCCGGCCCGGTCGACGACTTCACGACGACGCGTCCGTCGGTGAGGACGTCGCGGACGCTCCCGACGATCAGCGGGGGATAGCGGAGCCGGTCGAGCTCCGTCTTGAGGCGCTTCACCTCGCGCTGGAGGCGCAGGATCTCCGCCTCCATGTAGTGGCGCTCGCTCTCGACGCGCTTGATCGCCTCGGCGAGCTGGGTGTTGCGAAGCTCGAGGAAGTTGACCCGGTCGAACGTCTCGTGGGTCGCCGGCGGCGTCTCCGAATCGCTCATCGACGCCCCCGGCCCCCTGCCACGTCGATCTCCGCGACCGTACTAGGCGAGGCGGCTTATAAGTAGTGAACGTCCGCGGCCGCCGGGGCGGCGGTGGGCGGGGCCCGGGCGCGGCATGCGGTGGCGTTCGCGCCGGCCCACGTCACGGGCATCGTCCGGCCCGAGACCGGGGCGCGCGATCCCCGGGCCCGCGGCTCGAGGGGGATCGGGATCGTCCTCGCCCTGGGCGTCACCGCCGACGCCACCTGGTCCCCGGGCGACCGCTCCCTCCTCTCCGTGCGCGGCGAGGACGGGCGTCGGCTGCGGATCTCCGAGGAGGTGGCGCGACGCCTCCGGGGGAGCGCGCGCGGTACGCTGCGCGTGCGACTACGGCACGACGTCCCGATCGGCCAGGGGTTCGGGACGAGCGCCGCCGGAGCGCTCGCCACCGCCCTCGCGGTCGCGCACCTGCTACGCCGGCCCCGGGCCCGGGCGATCGAGATCGCCCACCTCGCCGATCTCTACGGCGGCGGAGGTCTCGGAGGGGTCGCGGCGATCCTCGGGGCGGGGCTCGAAGCTCGCACCCGTCCGGGCCTCCCCCCTCACGGGAGCGTCGTCCGTCGCCGCGCGAGCGGCAGGGTGCTGGTCGGGGTCGTCGGGCCCCCCGTCCCCACGTCGCGACTCCTCGGCAGCGCGCGGACGCTCGCCCGTCTCCGACGGGAGGCCGCCCGCCTCCTCACGTTGCGCGGCCCGCCGGACCTCCTCGAGCTCGTCCGACGCTCAGGACGGTTCACCGATCGGGTAGGCCTCGCCTCGCCCCGCTTGCGGGCCACGCTCGCACGGCTGAGGGCGAGCGGCCTCGTCGCCGCGCAGGCGATGTTCGGCGAGAGCTTCGTCGCGGTCGCCGAGCGCGAGGCGGCCTGGGCGGCCGGGACCCGGTGGCTCCGGTCGGCCCGCATCTGTTTCTTCGAGACCACGGTGGGCGGCCGCGGCGCCCACGTCGCCCGCCTCGGGCCGGGCTCCCGGGGCCCCGTCCGCCGCCCGGGGGAGACCGCCGGAGCCCGGCGCGCGACGGCAACTCTTTAGAGGGCAAGGGGGTCTCGCCCGCGCCCCATGACGCGCAAGCCGGCCCGGATGTACCGCAAGATCGAGGGGCAGGTGTACACCCGGCAGGAGTACATGGGGGGTATCCCGACGGTCCGTGTCACGCAGTTCGACACGGGGAACCTGACGGCGAAGTTCCCCTGGACGCTCACGCTGGGCACGGAGGAGGCCGGCCAGATCCGCGACATCGCCCTCGAGGCCGCACGGATCAAGGCCGTACGGATCCTGGAGCGCGGCGCACCGAACGAGTTCCACCTCAAGGTCCGGCGGTTCCCGCACCAGATCCTGCGCGAGCACAAGATGGCGATGGGCGCCGGCGCGGACCGTATCTCCGACGGGATGCGGCGCGCCTTCGGCAAGGCCGTGGGCCACGCGGTCCGGGCCCCGATCGGCGCGGAGATCCTCACCGTCTACACGACCGAGGCACGGATCGGAGTGGCGAAGGAGGCCCTGCGGGGCGCCGCCCACAAACTGCCGGTGCCGACGCGCCTCTACGTCACGCCGTCGGCTTCGTAGGCCTCGGGCGGACGACGAGCACCGGGCACGGCGCCCGCGTGACGAGCCCGGTCGACACGCTCCCCAGCAGGAACCGCTGGGCGGTGGAGAGCCCGCGCGAGCCGACGACGAGCAGGTCGGTCGGGTGGGCGTCGAGCCAGGCGAGCAGCTCGTCGACCACGACCCCTTCCAGGCAGGTGCCGGTCACCGGCGCCACGCCGGCGCCCTGGACCTCGCGGACCGCGGCGTCGACCATCTCCCGGTACTTCGGCGCCGGACTCTCCGGGATCGGCGGGACGACGAACGGCTCGTTCGGGGCGACGTAGACCGGCGCGAACGGCGCGACCGCGAGCACGCTCACCGCCGAGCTGAACGCGCGGGCGATCACGATCGCCTCCGCGAGCGCGGCGCGGGCGGTGTCGGAGCCGTCGATCGCGACCGCGATCGTGGCGAACGGCACGCTCGGTACCCCCGGTGCCCGGAATCCCTGGGATTACAAGGGAGTTGCCCGCGGCCCCGGGCCCCCGCGGGAACTTTATCCAGTCGACGGACCCTACCGACCCGCAGGTGGCGTCGGTGGTACCGGTCTGCTCGAACTGCGGCGCGGGCGAGTTCGTCTGGGTCAACAATCTGAAAACCGGCTCGATCGGCCGGGGCAGCCTTTCGCTGCGGGCCGGCGGGGAGCTCTCGCTCGGGACCCGGATCTGCCGAAGCTGCGGGCACGCGGACCTGTTCCTCAAGGACCCTACGATCCTGCGTCAGCCCCATACGTGGCGTCCGGGCGAGTTCGTTCCGATCCCGCCCCGCCCCGGGGCGCCTGCGACGAAACCCGTGACCAGCCCGGCACCCGCCCCGACGCCGAGCAGTCCGCCCCTGGCTCCGTCCGCGCCGCCGCCGATCGCCCCGCCCTCCCCCCCGAGGCCGGCCGATCCGAGCGCTCCCTCGATGCCGCCGCCCGCTCCGAACCCACCGGCCCCCCCTACCCCCGGAGCCGCCGGACCGGCCCCTGCCGCGGAGGGCGGGCTCACGTCCGATGCGGAGCCGGGCACGGAGGCGAAGAAGCCCCCGCGGCGCCGGACGGCCCGACCGAAGGCGGCCGCGCCTCCTCCGACGCAAAGCTGAGAGCAACGGGTCTGCGCCGCGCCGGGGACACCGAACGCCGGTCGACCTCCAGGGTCGGAGCTCGGACAATAAATACCTAGCTCTATCCGGAACGGGCCCGAGACGGGACCGGCCCCGATCCTCCTCGAAACCACCGTCTTGGCGGGCGGACCCGAGCGGTGCACCGGGCGTGGAATACCTTCAGGCTCTTACGGACCGATAGACCGGATTTAAGAGCCAGCGCGGCCCCGTAGGATCATGGCAGCCTACGCCCACCCCGAGACGCTGGCAGAGACCGACTGGGTCGCCGCGCACCTCACCGACCCGAACGTGCGCGTCGCCGAGGTCGATTACGACCCGACCGCGAACTACGAGTTCGGCCACATCCCCGGGGCCGTCCTGATCGACTGGCGCAAGGATGTGAACGACCCGGTGCGGCGGGACATCCTCTCCCAGGAGGCCCTCACCGAGCTGCTCCGGCGGTCCGGCATCTCGCCGACGACGACGATCGTGCTCTACGGAGACTTCAACAACTGGTTCGCCGCGTTCGCCTACTGGGTGCTCGCGCTCTACGGGGCGAAGAACGTGAAGCTGCTGAACGGCGGCCGGAAGAAGTGGATCGCCGAGGATCGGCCGCTCACGAAGGAGGTTCCGCGCCCCGCCCGGGGGACGTTCGAAGGGACGCCGGCGGACGCGAAGCTCCGGGCGTTCCTCGACGACGTGCGCGCGGCCTTGCCGAAGGTCCAGGAACGGAAGGTCCACCTCGTGGACGTCCGGGGCCCGAAGGAGTTCTCCGGGGAGCTCACCGCCCCGCCCGAGTACCCCACGGAGCACGCGCAGCGGGGCGGGCACGTCCCCGGAGCGAGGAACATCCCCTGGGCCCAGGCCGTGAAGGACGACGGGACGTTCAAGACCCGCGAGGAGCTGGAGCATCTCTACGGGGCCCAGGGGATCTCCTCGTCCGCGCCCGTGATCACGTACTGCCGGATCGGGGAGCGTTCGAGCCACACCTGGTTCGTCCTCCGGTACCTGCTCGGCTACCCGGACGTCCGCAACTACGACGGCTCCTGGACGGAGTGGGGGAACCTGGTCCGCACTCCGATCGAGCGAGGAAGTGGCCTCGCGTGAGCGACCGGCGCCCGCCCCGTCGTCCGAGCCGCGGGAGGTTCCCGCCCAGCTCGGGCCCCCACCTGGCGGCGGGCGGGACCCTGGCCGTCCGCGGGCCCCGGGCACCGATCCCGACCCCCGAGGGCCCCCTCGCCCCCGTTCGGGTCGACGCGGGGAACGCGGCGACCTCGCTCGCGGCGCTCGGCCCCGCCCGCACCCCCGCCGAGGGGCTGTTCGTGCGGTCCCACTTCCCGACGCCCGCCGAGCCTGCGACCCCGTGGCGCCTCGAGGTCGGGGGAGCGGTCGCGCACCCCAGGCGCTGGTCCCTCGAGGAGCTGGAGGAGCTCCCCCAGGCGCGCGTCGCCGCGACGCTCGAATGCGCGGGGAACAGCCGCACCCGGTTCGCGCGGGCCGCCGACGGGGAGCTCCGATGGGACGATCGCGCGGTCGGGGCCGCCCTCTGGGAGGGTGTCCGGCTCTCGACGTTGCTAGACCACGCCGCGCCTCGAGGCCCGGCCCGCGAGGTCGTCTTCTCGGGCGCCGACCGGGGTGAGGTCGGTGGCCGCCGTCGCGCGTTCGCGAGGAGCCTCTCCGTGCCCGAGGCCGCCCGCGGCACCGCGGTGGTCGCCCTTCGGATGAACGGCGAGCCCCTCCGGCCGGAGCACGGGGGCCCGGTCCGGCTCGTCGTCCCGGGCTGGTACGGCATGGCGTGGGTGAAGTGGCTCACGCAGATCGCCGTCCGTCGCTCCCCGTTCCGCGGCTACTACCAACGGTCCCGGTACGTCTACCGACGACTCCAGGACGGCCGCGCGGTCTCCCGCCCGGTCACGCGTCTGCGCGTGAAGTCGATCATCGTCACGCCGACGCCGGGCGAGCGCATCGCCCGGGCACCGCGACAGGTCGTCCACGGTCGAGCCTGGTCCGGGGGATCTCCCGTGACGCGGGTCGACGTGGACGTCGGAGAAGGGTGGAGAGCGGCCGAGCTCGTCCCGGGCGAGGGACCGTACGACTGGTCCGACTGGTCGTACAGCTGGTCCCCCGCGAGGCCCGGCCCGACCGTGGTGCGGGCACGGGCGGCCGATGCCCAAGGTGAGGTGCAGCCCGAGAGCGCCGACGACAACGACTTCCAGTACGGCAACAACGCGATCCAGTCGGTGCCGGTGGTGGTCGAGTGACCGGCAGTACGGCGAACCTGCCCCAGGGGGCCCGTCTTCGGTCCTCCCGCCCCGCGGGCGGCTCGCATCGCCGCAGGATGCCGGCCCACGGATTTCCCACGGCCGAAGGGCCGTTCGTCCCGGAGATCGACTGTGCCGAGCTGGCCGCGCTGGTAGGCGGGCGCCGGCCCCCCACCCTGCTGGACGTCCGGCCCCGCCCCGAGCGAGCGATCGCGCGTTTGCCGGACGATCGCTGGATCCCCCTCGAGCAACTGCCCGCCCGCGCCTCCGAGCTCCCGCGGGACGTCCCGATCGTCGTCTACTGCCATCACGGCGGCACCTCACGCCGGGCGGTGGAGCTGCTGCTCCGCGCCGGCCGCAGCGAGGTGGCGCTCCTCTCCGGTGGGATCGACGATTACGCACGACTCGTCGACCCTACGATCCCACGGTACGCGAGCGACCCTTCCGTGGGACGGGTCCTCCAGCAGTTCCCGAACGTCTCGACCGGATGTCTCGCGTACCTGCTCTACGACCGCTCGTCCCGGGAGGCGGTGATCGTCGACCCGGGTCGGGAGGTCGCGCCGTACCTTCAGGCCCTACGACGCCGGCGGCTGCGGCTCGCAGCGATCGTGGAGACGCACACGCATGCCGACCACCTCTCGGGCCACGCCCGGCTCCATCTCCGCACCGACGCCCCGATCTACGTCGGGACCCGGTCCGAGGCGCAGTACCCGCACCGGACCCTCTCGGAGGACGAGGCGATCCCCTACGGGCGCGCGGAGCTGACCGTCCTCGAGACGCCGGGACACACGCTCGACCACCTGAGCCTGCGCTCGGACGGGGCCGTGCTGACCGGCGACACGCTCCTGCCGGGGTCGTGCGGACGCGCGGACCTCGGCACGGGAGACGTCGACCTCCTCTGGGCGAGCCTCACGGAGAAACTGCTGCGCTTGCCGGACGACACGGAGGTGTTCCCCGCGCACTACGGGGCGATCCACGGGCTCCCGCCCCCCGAACGGTACTCGACGACGATCGGCTTCGAGCGCAGGACGAACGATGCGCTCCGCGACACGACCCGGGACGGGTTCCGCGCCTACATGACCGACGGATGGCCCCCGAAGCCGGCCTCGTTCGACCGGATCATCACGACGAACCTGACCGAGTGAACGACCGTACCCGGCGGAGCGGGGCCCCCCGAGCCTCCGGTCTCTAGGTCCGGGATCTCGTCCCCAACGTCAGGCGAACGCTGGCGTGGGAGAGTAGCGGGGCATGGATTTGAACCATGGATCTACGGGTTATGAGCCCGTCGGGATTTCAGGGCGCCGGGAGCGCCGGCGCTTTCCTGACTACCCCACCCCGCTGCGGCTCCGCCATGAAGGGTGCCGTATATGAATTGGGACCCCGCACCGCCGGCGGAGGTGGCATGCGTCGGCTCGCGGAGGGGACCTCGACGCGGCCCGGGCTCCCCACGACGCGAGGGGCCCGTCGGCACGACGCGGCTCGGGGTCGGGGGACTCGCGGCGGGTCGTCGTCGCCTACCGGTCGACCATCGCTTGGGAGGACGGTGGGTACCGCGCCCCTGCGACCGCCTCGCGCGCGAACAGGGCGTCCAGACTCTCGCGGGTCGCGGCGGGGAGCACCAGGTCGACCGCAGCCGCGTTCTCCTCGAGGTACGTCCGCCGCTTGGTCCCGGGGATCGGCACGATCTCCTCCCCCTGCGCGAGGAGCCACGCCAGAGCGAGCTGCGCGGGCCGGCATCCGAGCTCTGCGGCGAGCGCCCCGAGCCCGTCCGCGAGCCGGAGGTTGCGGTCCAGGTTCTCGGCCGAGAAGCGCGGCAGCGTGCGACGGAAGTCCCCGGGAGGTAGGCCTTCGAGCGAGCGGACGCCGCCCGCGAGAAATCCCCGCCCGAGCGGGCTGAACGGCACGAAGCCGATCCCGAGCTCCCGACAGGCCGCGAGGACCCCCTCCTCGGGGTCGCGGGTCCAGAGGGAGTACTCGCTCTGCACCGCCGTGATCGGGTGGACCCCGTGGGCGCGGCGCAGCGTCCGCGCGCTGACCTCGGAGAGACCGAGGTAGCGGACCTTGCCTTCCGCCACGAGCGACGCCATCGCCCGCACGCTCTCCTCGATCGGGGTGCGGGGGTCGACGCGGTGCAGGTAGTACAGGTCGATCGACGGGACCCCGAGCCGGCGCAGGCTCGCCTCGCACGCCGCTCGGATGTGCTCGGGGGAACCGTCGACCCGGTTCGGCCCGCCGGGCTCGCCCGGGGCCAGGCCGCACTTCGTGGCGAGGAACACTCGCTCGCGTCGCCCCTGGATCGCCCGGCCCACGAGCTCCTCGTTCGCGAACGGACCGTAGATGTCGGCGGTGTCGAGGAACGTGATCCCGAGCTCGAGGGCGCGATCGAGGGTGGCCCGCGATTCCGGGTCGTCGGGCCGACCGTACGACTGGGACATGCCCATGCACCCGAGCCCGATCGCGGAGACGGTAGGTCCGCGCCGACCGAGGCGTCGAGTCCGCACGTCCGGGGCATCGAGCCCGAGGACTTAGCGCAGGAGGGGGGCCCGCGCGGGGGCCGGCGAGCGTGGGAACGACGGCTCTCAAGAACCCGCGGACCTAGCGCCCCGGGGTCCGATGCACCGCGGGGTCGAGGTCGCGATCTACCTTCGGGCCGGGCTCGGCGAGGAAAACTTCGTCGCGCAATCGCTCGGCAACTTGGCCGCGTTCCGTCTCGCCGGGCAGCGCGGCGAGCGGCTCGAGTGGCAGGTGCTGCGCGTGGAGGGCTCGGGCGGTCACCACCACTACCGCCTCGTGCTGCGCCACCCGGACCGGATCCTCGACGTCGGGTTCCGCTCGGCGCTCGAGGCCGTCCTGAAGGTCCTCTCGGACGAGACCGTCGACCAGCTCCGGCATCGCCTTCGGGAGGCCGAGAACGCCGGACTCCACGTCATCCCCCTTCGGCACGTCCGGGCCGAGGTCGACTTCTGGCGGGACGATTTCTGGAACTGGATCGGGGGGCCCTCCGGCATCGGCCCCCCGGGCTCCTTCCCGTGAGCTAGCCCCGATGGGGCCGCGAGGAGGGGTGTTCCACGCCGTCCCGGGGGGCGTCTTAAGCCGGGCCGCTCCTCGCAGCCGCCGATGACGCAGTTCGTCCTGATCCCGGGCGCCTGGCTCGGGGCGTGGGCCTGGAAAGAGGTCGTTCCCCCGCTCGCGAAGGCGGGCCATGTCGCGGTCCCGGTGACCCTCACCGGGATGGGCGAGCGGGTCCACCTCGCCTCGAAGGAGGTGGGCATGGAGACCGCGACCCGGGATGTGCTCAACGTGATCCGGTACAACGATCTCGACGACCTCGTGCTGGTGGGGCACAGTTTCGCCGGCAAGGTCGCTGCGGCCGTGGCCGACCGCGCCCACGACAAGGTTCGCTCGGTCATCTATGTCGATGCGTTCCGGCCCGAGAGGGTGCGCGAGCCCCAGGGCGGGTTCGACCCCACGCGGGAGTTCGGCCCGGCTCCCGAGGGAGCGACGGGGATCCCCCTCACTCCGGAGATCGTCGGACGGATCGGTAAGGACGTCACGGGGCCGGCGTTGAAGCGCATGCTGGCCCACGCCACACCTTGGCCCGTGAAGCTCGGGACGGACCCGATCACCCTCTCGGCGGACTACGACCGCGTCCAGGAGTCGTACATCTTCTGCACCCTGAGCGGGGATCCGGTCGACGAGATCGTCGCGGGCAAGTGGGGCAAGCTCGAGGGGCCCCACCGGATCCTCGAAGCGGGTCACTGGCCGATGCTCACCCGACCCGCGGAGCTCGCGCGCGACCTCGTGGCCCTGGCGAAGTGATCTTGGGCCGCGAACCGCGATCAGGTCCCTCGCTCAGCGGCCGCCGGCCGTCGGTCGCACCATCTGGCGAGCGATCGCCGGCGGATCGTGACCGAGCGGCTGCTCGATCCCGCTGAAGGCGAAGCCGAGCGCTTCGTAGAGCCGTACGGCACCGTCCCGGGACGGGTTCACGTCGAGGAGCACCGCCCGCGGCGGGCCGGCGTGGTCGACCCAGTCGAGCACGGCGTCCATCAGCTGCCGGCCGATCGATCGGCGGCGATGCTCGGGCCGCACCCAGAGCCCCCAGAGGTGGGGCCGGCCCGTGTCGGTGAACGATCCGACCATCCCGACGAGGGCGTCGGCACGGTCGACGGCGACGAACGTCGCCCCTTCGGGGCTGATGGCGCCGTAGCGGCACCACTCCTGCCACTTTCCGTCGGGGTATTTCGCTTCCTTCGCGAGGGTACTGCCGAACGCGAGCGGATCGCTCTTCAGCGAACGGAGCCGGAGCGCGCGGAACGCGAGCCACTCCCGCTCCTCGATCCTCCGGACGGTGACGGTCGGGTCCATCTGCCGCGGGCCCACGCCGGCGGGGATGATAATCGCGAGTCACGCACGACCCTCGGGCCGTGCACCGAACCTCCCCGAAGGTTCGACAAGCTATAGACCGTGGCGGAGACTACGTCGCGGAAGCGCTATCGCTCAAGGCGAGGGGACCCAGCATGACGGCCCGGACGAACCGGAGGTGGCTCGTGGCCCGGCACTCCGCCGGGGAGATCTCCGAGGCGAACTTCCGGTGGGTCGAGTCTCCTGTGCCTACCCCGGCCGACGGGCAGTTCCTCGCCCGCAATCTCTGGTTCTCCTTCGAACCCACGCAGCGGTTCCTGATCGCCCCGGCCGACCCTGCGGTGCCGGACTCCGGCGGGATCCCGCTCGGGGAGGCGATGAGCACGATCGCGGTCTCGCGCATCGTCGAGTCGCGCCACCCCGAGTTCTCGCCCGGGCAGATCGTGCACGGCCATATGGGCTGGGAGGACTATTCCGTCACCGACGGAAAGAGCTTCAGCCCGACCTACCGGGTCCCGGACGGGATCCCCCCCAACTGGGCGCTCGGAGTGTTCGGGCTCACCGGCCTCGTCGCGTACTTTGGCATCCACGAGGTCGCCCGGCCGAAGCGCGGGGAGACGATCGTCATCTCGGGGGCGGCGGGAGGGGTGGGCTCGATCGCCTCGCAGCTCGCCAAGATCCACGGCCTTCGGGTGATCGGGGTGGCGGGATCGGCGGCGAAGTGCGAGTGGCTGACCCGCGAGGCGGGGGTCGACGCCGCGATCAACTACAAGAGCGAGGACGTCGGCCCGCGGCTCGCCGCCCTCTGCCCGGACGGCATCGACATCTTCTTCGACAACGACGGCGGGCCCCTCCTCGACCTCGCGCTGGAGCGGTTGAGGCAGGGCGGGCGCGTAGTGTTGAGTGGCGCGACCTCCCGCTACGCCGTGCAGCCCCCGCCCCCCGGTCCGGGGAGCTACCTCAACCTCGTCATGGTCAACGGAAGGATGGAGGGCCTGCTGGGCCGGGACTACATCCCTCGGCGGGAGGAGGCGATCTCGGCGATGCTGCCGCTGCTCCGGTCGGGCCGCCTCAAGTCCAAGGAGGACGTCCTCGTGGGCCTTCGCGAGGCCCCTCGCGGGCTGGCCCGTCTGTACGCCGGGGAGAACGTGGGCAAGCAACTGCTCCGGATGGACGGACCCGGCGTCGACTCGGAGCGGACCCCGGATCTCGCACGGCCGGACGCCCTGGCGTGAGTTCTTCCGAAGCCGTACGGGCCGCGAACGGGCGGCCGTGGGCCGGGGCGGTCCGCCTCAAGGCACACGGCCGGGCTTTTCCAGGATCACATCGAAGTAGTGCCAATGCTTCGGCCCGCGGTACGATCGGCCCTCCTCGACCGTCTCCCGCAGGAGCTCGATCGTGTACCCCCGGGCCAGGCGCTGCACTCCGGCCCGGTCGAAGAAGCTGAACGGTCGGCGACCGGCCCAGGCATCGTCGGTCCCGAACAGCTGACCCGCAAAATGCCCCCCGGGTCGGAGCGACGTACGGATGGTCCGCCAAAGGTCGGGGAAACGCTCCGGGTCGCAGAACGGGAGCGAGAAGCTGGCGTAGACGAGGTCGGTCGGAGGCAGCTCCAGCCCCTCCATCGGGGCGACCACCGTGGTCAGCGAGGCGCGCAGCCGCGGGGGCACGCGACGCTCCAGGAACTTCGCGGCGGCCACCTGCCCGTCGATCGCCAGCACGCGCCAGCCTCGGCGGAGGAGCTCGAGCGCGTCGGTCCCCGAGCCGAACCCGAGCTCGACCGCCTCGCGGCGGCGTCGCCGTCGGCCCTCCCAGTCGATGTGGTTCAGCGTTTGGAGCAGGAGCTCCCGCGGCGGTCGGTCCGCCGTCCATCGATAGTACCCGAGCCAGTGGCGGGGCGAGCAGGCGCCTCGGGTCGTGGGTCTCACCCTGCGGGCTACCCCCCGCACCTGAAAGCCGTTGAGGAGCGTGCTTCGCGACCCGCGGAAGGGGGGCCAAGATCGGGGTCCTTCCGTGGGTCTAGGTCCCCTTCCGCTCGCCTACTCGGGTCCCGAGGGGGGAGGGCATCCGAGCCACGGGTCCCCGGGGGCTCGGGAGACGCCCGCACCGGCGGCACCTGAGATCAGTCGACGAGGCGACGCTCGAAGAACAGCGCGTCCCTCACGGGGTGGGGCCAGAACGAGGGGATCGGGCGGAACCCGAGCTCCTGGTAGAACTCGATCGCAGCCTGCATCGACGGCAACGTGTCGACCCGCAGCCGCTCGTACCCGACCTCCCGCGCCCGGTCGAGGAGCGCTCGGACGAACGTGGGCCCGAACCCCTTGCCGCGGAACTCCGGTCGAACGTAGATGCGCTTGATCTCACCGACCCGGGGCACTAGCTCACGAAGCGCACCGCACGCGACGACGCTCCCGTCCTGGAACCACAGCAGGATGTCACCGGTCGGGGGTCCGTAGGCCCCGGGGAGCTCCGCGATGAGCCGGTCGACCAGGGAGAGCCCCGACAGCACCCTGGGTCTCGATCGAGCGTCGGGATCCTGGTGGTCCGCAAGCCATTGCCGGTAGTCCAGGAAGAGGCGACGGACCGTCGGGAGATCGTCCGGCCAACGCACCCGCCGGCACGAGGCGAGCCCGGTGCCCGCGGCGCCGGAAGAGGCGTTCCTCTCCATCTGCGTCGGGGTCCCGGAGGCGAAGGCTCGGGATACGCGTTGCACTGCCGACCCCGGACCGCGGAGCGCTGCCCCGGCGGGCCCGAAAGCGTAGATCGGGTCGTGGCGGGAAACGGCTAGCTCCGGCGAGACCGGAGCTGCTCCGAGCGAACTCCTCTTCCCCCGCCGGTTCTGGTTGTACCGTACTTGGTTCGACGATCACCTTCGCCGGGCCCTGAAACGACGGTCGTAGGCTGGCTCGCGCGCGGTGCGCCGGCCCGATACCTCGGTCCCGAGCGCGCGTCGACCCGGCGGCTCGCTCGTCCTCGGCGCCCTCGAACGCCTCCCCTGGACCCCCCGCGTCATCTTGACCGTAGGCGCCGTGCCCGCTCCATGGCAGCGACCTCGAAGGCGAAGTCCCCGCACGAGTCGGAGCTCTACCTCTTCGCGATCACGATCGTGGTGTCGGACCGCCAGCGAGCGGTGGCCTGGTACACGTCCCAGCTCGATCTCGAGGTCGTCCAGGACCTCGGCCACTGGGTGACCGTGGGGCACCGGGGCGAGAACGGGCTGATCCATCTCTGCCAGGGCTCGGAGATCGGGGAAGAGCTGAGCCCGGGGAACCAGGGGATCACGTTCCACGTGCGCGGCAACTTCGAGAAGAAGGTCGCCGAGCTGGAGCGCCGCGGGGTCCGGCTGGACGCGCCCGTGACGAAACGACCGTGGGGGAAGTTCGCCCGCATCGCGGACCCGGACGGGAACGTCCTCACCCTGAACCCCGAGGACTAGGTCCCCGCGCGCCCGCGGTGCCGTCGTCCGCGCGTCAGCCCGCGTGCTTGGAGGCCTGCATCGGCCGCCCGGCCTGGATCACGAGCATCACGAACCGCGGATCCCTCCGGGCCGCCGCCAGCAGCGGAGAGAGGCGGACCCGCACCGCCTGCAGCGTGTGGTTCTTCGCCGCCGCGACCATGTACTCGAAGAACCGGTCGAGCTCGCCGAGCGCGTAGTAGATGTACCCGATCGACGACTGGCGCGAACTTCCCTTCTTGAACACCTCGTCGATCTTGGCGATCATGCGCTCCGCGGTGGCCCGATCGCCGTGCAGCGCCGCGAGGTACCCTCGCCAGAGGAACGCGGGGTCGCTGTTCGGAGCCACGCGCTCGACCTCGCGTACCATCTTCTCGGCCCCCGCGAGATCCCCCTTGAAGATGCAGTACTCGGCCATCCCGCGGTAGGCGTCGAGCGGGTCCGACTCGATGTGCTTCTTCCAGTGGGCCAGCGCCTCCTCGTACTGACCCGAGTTGAAGTACGCCTCGCCCTGCCGGCGGATCATCGGCGGGGAGAGCGGATCGAGCCGGTACGCCTCGTCCGCGAGGAGGAGGTACGACTCCAGGATCCCGAAGGAGCCGGCCAGCGAGCTCAGCATGCTGTGGGCCTGCGCGAGGTTGGGGTTCAGCTCCAGGGCCCGGCGCAGCTCCTTGTCGAGGATCTCCGCCGGAGCGTCGGCCATGAACGCGAGCTCCCCGAGCAGCTCGTGCGCCTCCGCGAGATCCGGATCGAGCTTGCTCGCCCGCTCGGCGGCCGCCTGGCCCATCTCGATCGCGCCGGTCCAGGTGAGGTACCCCTCGTTGCCGAGGTTGATGTACGCCCGGGCGAGGCCGGCGTAGGCCCGCGCGAACGTCGGATCGGTCTCGATCGCCCGTTGGAAATGGTCCAGCGACTTGCGCAAGGACGGCTCGTCCGTCTTCCAGATGAGCGACTGCCCCTGGAGGTAGGCGAGGTACGCCTGGGTCTCCTTCGGGCGCTCGAGCTCCGGCACCGGGACCTGGGGTTGGACGAGGCTCCCGGGCAGCGAGGTCGCGACCTTCGTGGCGATCTCGCTCTGGACGGCGAAGATGTCGTCGAGATCGTCGTCGTACTTCGCCGTCCAGAGATGCTCCTCCGTGGCGACGTCGATCACCTGCACGGTGACCCGGATCTTGTTCGCGGCCCGCCGGACGCTCCCCTCGACGACCGTCCCGACCCCGAGCTCCTTGCCGATCGCGGCGACCTTCTTCTCGGCCTTCTTGTACCCGATCACCGAGGTCCGGGCGATCACCTTGAGGCCCGGTACGAGCGACAGGTTGGCGATCAGCTCCTCCGTCAGCCCGTCCGCGAAGTACTCGTCGTTCGGGTCCGGGCTGATGTTGGCGAACGGGAGCACGGCGATCCGGGTCTTGTCCGCGAGGAGCGCGGCGTCCCTCGCGACGCTCCCGCCGCTCCCTTCCCACGAGGGCACCACGCGGTAGACGTCGATCGGAGCGGCGAGGCCCTTGAGGACCCGCGGCTCGAGCTTCTCGAACTGGTCCGTGACCTTCGAGCGCACCTGCTCGAAGACCGCCCCCGAGACGCAGATGCCCCCCGGCTCGGCGAGCGGTTCGATCCGGGCCGCGATGTTCACCGCATCGCCCAGGATGTCGGGGCCCGTCCGAACGACGTCCCCCAGGTGCACGCCGATGCGGATCCGGATCGGCTTCTGGCCCCCCTCGGAGTTCCGCTCGGAGATCCGCCGTTGGATGTTCACGGCGCACTGCACGGCCTTCAGGGCGCTGTCGAACTCGACCAGGAACCCGTCGCCCGTCGACTTCACCTCGCGCCCCTGATGCAGGGCGACGACGGGGCGGAGCAGCTCGCTCTGCTGGCGCAGGAGATCGAGGGCGTGCCCCTCGTTGGTCTGCGTCGACGCCGTGTAGCCGACCGTGTCCGTGAACATCACAGCCGCGAGGCGGCGGTCGGCGGCCACGGGCTTGCGATGCGTCCGGTTCCTTAAGCGCATCTGGAGGCGCTCGCGGGAGGAACGAAACCAGCCGCACCCCGGGCGGAGAGAGAGCGCGGGCCGGGCCCACGCGATTCCGCCGTAGCGGCTCAAGAATCCCCCGCGCCCCAGCTCCTGCGAATTCGCTGTAGGATTCGCCCATGGAGCCCGAAAACTTCCATCCCAGGGGGCTCCCTCCGGAATCGGATCCCGCCCCCTGGCCCGGTCGGGGCGGCCCAAGGCTCGCCTACGGGAGCGTGAACACCAACCGCCGCTCTCCGCCGGTCCTGCCCCAGTTACGCTCGACGCTCGGCATCGGTTGCTCCTCGGCGTCGACCCGGAACTTCCGCTGCTCCAGGGCGGCAAAGAACTCACGGGTCCCTTCGACGATCTCAGCGTCCGGAGAGGCCCCGATGCCGCTCCCTAGGATCTCGACGCCGGAGCTCCGAAGCACGGCCGACGGGAGCGCGACGGCCTCTGCGGTGATCGCGCCTACCGAGACGTAGCGGACCCTCGCACTTCCCCGGGGCGCCGCGGGTCCGCCGAGCGCCGCGAGGATCGCCTCGGCCGAGGGACCCCAGAGGTAGTCGATCACCACACCGACCCTTACCTCCTGCACGAGCTCCCGGACGCGCGACCGGAAGGCGTCCCACGGCTCCCCCAGCGGAACGACCTCCGAGGCCCCGAGCGAGTTCAGTTCGTGGAGCTTCGCAGGGTCCCGGCCCGTCGCGATGACCGAGTCGACCCCGAGGTGGCGGGCGATCTGGACGGCCATCCGCCCCGCCGAGCCGGTCGCCCCGTTGATGAGCACGGCCTCGCCCGTGCGAACGGGAGCGAGCCGCGTCAGCGGGATCCAGCTCGAGACCCCCGGGATCGCGGACGCCGCGGCGGTGACGTCCGACACCCCCGCGGGCACCGGGAGCGTTCGGCTCGCCGGGACCGGCACGCGTTCGGCCAGCGACCCATAGGGGGGCCGACCGACCCTGAAGTAGACTCGATCGCCCTCCGCGGACCTGCCGACCCCGTCGACCCCAGCCACGAACGGGAGTTGGGTCCCCGCACTGTAGTGCGCCCCGGACGCCCGGGTGAGCACCAGGGGATTCACCGCGGCGGCCGAGACCGCTACCACCCGTTCGCCCGGTTCGGGGGCGGGCTCGGGGAAGTCGCTCCACGATGGCGGGGCGCCGAACGCACGGACGACGGCGGCCCGCATCGCAGCGCCGACGTCCATCGGAATCGGTACATGGCGTTACCTCCCTCCCAGCGCGATCGACGTGCGGGGCCGTCCGGCGGGAGGGGGCCCGAGCGACAGGAGGGCCCCCCGAGGCAGGGGTTCCTCCCCCTCTGTGCCGCCGACGTCCCGGAGGCTCCCGCGCGCGGCCAGCCGTTGGAACCGCTATATCGCCGACCGTTTCGCTGGGGTGTCGCGCCCGATGGAACCTCCTGAGGTCCGTTACGCCCGGAGCGGCAACCTTCGGATCGCCTACAGCGTGTTCGGTTCAGGTCCGGTCGACCTGGTCTACGGACGGACGGCGATCTCCCACCTCGAGCTGGTCTGGGAGAACCCCTCCACCGCCCAGTACTTCGCGGAACTCGCGAAGTCCGCCCGGGTGATCCTCTGGGACAAGCGTGGCGTCGGGCTCTCCGACCGGGTCGTCGGGACCCCCACGCTCGAGGACCGGATGGACGACGTGCGGGCGGTCATGGATTCGGCCCACTGCGAGCGCGCGGTGATCTTCGGCGCCACCGATACGGCGGCGATGGCGTTGCTCTTCGCGGCGACGTACCCCGAGCGCACCCTCGGTCTCATACTGATCGAGCCCACCGTGCGCGGCTCGTGGGCACCGGATTTCCCCTACGCGCCGACACGGGAGGAGGTCGAGCTGTCGATCCGGCAGTCGGAGGAGGAGTGGGGAACTCCTGCGTACATCGACCGGCTCGTGGCGCTCCAGGCGCCGAGTCGCACCGACGATGCGGAGTTCAAACGCTGGTACGGCCGCGTGATCCGGTTCGGTTCCTCCCCCTCCGCCTCCGCGGTGCTGGCCCGGCTGAACTTGGACATCGATGTCCGTGCCACCCTGCCCGTCGTCCATGTCCCCACCCTGGTGCTGAAGTGTCCGGGCGACCGGTCCGTTCGCGCGGAGGCGTCCGATTACGTCGCCGCCCACGTCGCCGGGGCGAAGCTCGTCTCGATCCCGGGGAACGACCACTTCTTCTGGGCCAACGCCGAGGCCCGACGCGAGTCGCTCGCGGCCCAGCGGGGGTTCCTCGAGCACCTGCCCCGCGCGGGGGACGAGAGCGACCGGGTGCTGAAGACGGTCGTCTTCGTGGACGTGGTGGAGTCGACGCGCCGGGCCGCCTCGGTCGGGGACGCGGCGTGGAAGAGCCTGATGGACCGCTTCCTCTCGGAAGCGCGGACCGAGGTGACCCGGTACCGTGGGGAGATCGTGAAGACCACGGGCGACGGGCTGCTGGCCACGTTCGACGGACCGACGCGGGGCGTCCGGTGCGCCCAGGCCCTGAGCGAACAGGCCCGGCGCGTGGGCCTCGCCCTGCGGGCGGGCGTCCATACCGGAGAATGCATCGTCGGCCCGGGGGACATCACCGGCATCGCGGTCCACATCGCCTCCCGGATCTGCGACACCGCAGGCGCGGGCGAGGTCGCGACCTCCCGGACGGTCCGGGACCTCTCGGTGGGCTCCGGGGTCCGCTTCAGCGAACGGCCGTCGCAACCCCTGAAGGGGCTCGAGGGCAGCTGGGAGACCTACTCGGTCACGCAGGGCTGAGCGCCGGGCCCCGAACCCTCGCTGCCCCGCCTTCGCCTAGCCTGCGGCGGGAGGACCCCACGGTGACCGCGACCGAGGCAAGTTACTCTGCCGTCAGCCCGGGCTTATCTGCGAGCGCGCCGGAGTCCGTCGGACATGACGCCCTCGAACGAGCTCTCGGGCCGAACCTCCGAACCCCAGCGCGTCCTCGTTACGGGGGCCACCGGTCAGCAGGGCGGGGCGCTGGCCCGGCTCCTCCTTCGCCGGGGTCACCAGGTTCGAGCTCTGACCCGCAAGCCGGACGGCCCCGCGGCGACCGAGCTCAAGAAGGCCGGGGCCGACGTCCTGCCAGGAGACCTCGGGGACCCTGCCTCGGTGGAGAGGGCCGCGAAGGGGTTCGACGTCGCATTCCTCGTAGCTACGCCGTTCGAGCAGGGGCCAGCGGTCGAGGCTCGTTGGGGGAAGGCCGGTGCGGAGGCAGTGCACGCGGCGGGGGTCCCCTACCTCGTCTACTCTTCGGTGAGCGATGCGGATCGGAACACGGGGATCCCCCACTTCGACAGCAAGCTCGAGGTGGAGCGGCGCCTGAAGGAGCTCGGCCTTGACCACGCCATCGTCGCGCCCGTCTTCTTCATGGAGAACTTCCGTTCGCCCAGGTTCAGCGGCGGCTATGCCCACGGCGTCGTGGCGCTGGGGATCCCCGCGAACCGCAAGCTGCAGGTCATCTCCCTTCCCGAGATCGCGGAGTTCACGACCCTCGCGATCGAGCGGCGCGCCGCGTTCCGGGGGAAGCGGTTCAACCTTGCCTCCGACGAGCTCACGCCCGTCGAGATGGCGCGGGAGATCTCGGAGGCCGCGGGCGTCCGGCTCAGCTACACCGCGGTGCCGCTCGACGAGGTCCGCAAGCAGAGCGCGGACTCCGCGAAGATGTTCGAGTGGTTCGACCGCGTCGGCTACAGCGCGGACATCCCGAAACTGAAGAGGGACTACCCCGGGGTCGAATGGACCTCCTTCCGGGCCTGGTCCCGCGCTCAGGACTGGTCGCGCCTGCTCCCACGGCCGGGCCCCACCTGAGCTGGCCCGCGCCCGCCGGATCGACCCCCGGCCCCACGCGGACCGGCGCGTGGCTGGGCCGTGCCGAGGGGCCCTCACGCTAGGTGCGTCGCGTTCCGGGGCGGGCCGTTAATCTAGGGCCGGCAACTCCGGGGGCGATGGCCTCGTCGCGTCGGCTCGCCGCGATCATGTTCACCGACATCGTCGGCTACACGAAGCTGGGGCAGGAGGACGAGGAGGCGGCGCTGCGCCTACGGCGAGAGCATCAGGCGCTCGTGCGGCCGATCTTCGCCGCCTTCGGGGGCCACGAGGTGAAGACGCTCGGGGACGGCTTCCTGGTCGAGTTCGCGAGCGCGGTGGAATCGGTCCGGTGCGCGGTGGAGATCCAACGCGCGAACGCACGTCGGAACGGGTCGGTCGGGCCGCGGGACCAGCTCCTCCTTCGGATCGGGCTGCACGCCGGGGACGTCGTGGAGGAGGGCGGCGACGTGGTCGGCGACGCCGTGAACGTCGCCTCCCGCATCGAGCCGCTGGCCGACCCGGGCGGGATCAGCCTCTCGGCGACCGTCTACCAGCAGGTGCGGAACAAGCTCCCGATGGTGTTCGAGACGGTCGGCGTCCGGCGCCTCAAGAACGTCGAGGAGCCGGTCGAGATCTACCGCGTCGCCGTCGGGGCGCCGCGGACCCCCGCCCCCTCGCCCGCGAACGAGGGCCCCCAGCCGCTACGACTGGCGGTCCTGCCGCTCGCCAACCTGAGCACCGAGGCGGCCGACCACTTCTTCGCGGACGGCCTGACGGACGAACTGATCTCCCGCACGGCGCAGGTCCCCCAGGTCCGAGTGATCTCCCGGACGTCGGTCCAGCGCTACAAGGGCTCGGCGAAGTCGATCCGTGAGGTCGGCGAGGAGCTGGACGTCGGCGTCGCGCTCGAGGGGAGCGTCCGCAAGTCGGGCAACCGGGTGCGGATCGCCGTGCAGCTGGTGGACGTGCGGTCGGAGGCCGGCATCTGGTCGATGCGCTACGACCGGCCGCTCGACGACATCTTCGCGATCCAGGACGACATCGCCGGCCACGTCGCCCGGGCCGTCACGACGCACGTTCGGGGGGCCCCCTCCGGGGCGCCCCCGCCGGCCCCCTCCGCCCCGCCGGAGACCTCGGACATGGAGGCGTACTCGCTGTTTCTGCACGGGCGCCAGCTGTTCGGGGAGAAGGGCTCGCTCGAGGGGATCCGCACCGCGCTCTCCCTGTTCGAGAGCTCCGTCGCGCGGGACCCGAACTTCGCCCGGGCCCGGGTGAGCCTCGCGGAGACCCTCCTCTGGCTCGCCACGGAAGGGGCGATCCACTTCCGGGAGGCGGAGGACCGGGCCGACCGGGAGCTCCACCGGGCGCTCGAGATCAACGAGAGCATCGCCGAGGCGCACTCGACCCTCGCGGCGTTGTGCCTCGGATCCGACCGGTTCGTGGAATGCGAACGCGAGGCCCGCCGGGCCATGGAGCTGAACCCGAGCCTGGCCGACCCGTACCGCTGGCTGGCGCAGCTGGCGGCGGGGGACGGGGATCTCGGCGATGCGATCCGCCTCCTGGACGCCGCCCGCCACCTGAACCCGGACGACGCCAACGTCCTCTCGTTCTACGGCCGCGCGCTCGTGTACGCCGGGCGGGAGGCCGACGCCCTCGCCTTCTGGAAGGAGTCGAAGCCCCGCGTCCAGTTCCGGACGAACGCCCACATGAGCGAGTACTACCTCGGGAAGAACGACCTCGGCCAGGCCGAGGCCTCGATCCGCGAGATGGAGCGGATACGGCCGGACAGCCCGTGGACGCTCCTGTACCGCGGCATCCTCGCCGTTCGCCAGGGGGACCCGGCGATCGCTCGCCGGTCGATCGCCCAGCTCGAGGATCGGCAGCGGAAGGGCGAGATGGTCGTGTTCTTCATCGGCTTCCTGCACTACGCGCTCGGCGAGGTCGACGCGTTCATCGCTTCGATGGAGTACGCCCTCCGGCACGGGGTGCTACCGCTGCTCGAGCTCCTCTACTCGCCCCTGTACGCGACCGCCCGGCAGGACCCCCGAGTCCAGGACATTCTTCGACGCCAGCGCCAGCTTCGCGAGCCGTCGGCGCCGGAAGGTCCCTCGTAGTACGGCTCGGCTCGCGTGCCCTGCGCAGCGACTCGAAGGCCCACCGACCGGTGAGACCTGGCGGGCAAGTTAGGGAGCCGGACCGGTTCGATCGGCGCCCGCCCGGAAGGGGGCTCTCGCCGAGCGCTCGGCCCTCCCGGAGGGGCGACGGACCGGCGGGGCGAGGTCGGGGCAGCCCGCTACATCATGACCGGCGCGCCGGCGGAGCCTTCGCTCTCGGCGTCGGCGGTCTTGGGCAGGCGGCCCGAGACGATGAACGCGAACACGAGGCCCAGGAGGGCCGCCGGGACCAACCCCCACCAGACGTGCTGGATCGAGACCGCGAACGCTTGCGGGAACGGGAGGCGGAGCGACCGGAAGACGCCCAGTTGGTACGCGCCGAGGAGCGAGCCGACGATCGCCCCGCCCAGGTTGGACAGGAACCAGACGAGCGACGTCCCCGCCCCGAGGTCGTCCTTGGCGACGCTGTACTGGATCGCGAGCTGCGTGGGCGCGAAGGTCATCCCCACGCCCCAGCCGACCGGAACGAGGGCGCCGACCAGCCCCAGCGGGACGATCCCGTAGTCGAACCGGAACAGGGGCGGGAGCGTCGGGACCTGCGTGAGCAGGTAGGTCCCCACGCTCGCGAGGGCCAGCCCGATCACCAGCGGGATCCGGTAGCCGATGCGGGTGACGATGGGGCCGCTCACCGCCGCCCCGAGGACCATCGGGACCATCATCGCGTAGAGGACGTCCCGGCTCATGTCGGCCGTTCCCCCGAAGCCGTCGACGACCAGGATGGGGACGAACGTGACGACCACGACCAAGAGCGCCCCTCGAAGGAAGTTCACGCCGCTCGAGGCGGCCACGAGGCGGATCCGGAAGTAGCGCAGCGGGATCAGGGGGTCCGCGGCCCGCCACTCCTGCCACAGCGACAGGGGCAGCACGATCAACGCCGTGGCCAGGAGCCCGACCGTACGCGGGTCCGTCCACGCCCAGCCGTTGGAGACCTCGACCAGGGCGAAGATCAGGGTCCCGACCCAGATCGTCATGAGGCCCGCCCCCAGCGTGTCGAACGGACGGGCGACGGTCGAGGCGGGCCGCATCGGGCCCATCGTCGAGAGCACCAGCGCGATCGCGGCGAAGCCGACGGGGAGGTTGACGAAGAAGATCCACCGCCAGGTCGTCACGTCGATGATCGAGCTTCCGATGAGGGGGCCCGCGACGATCGCGATGCCGAAGACGGCGGACAGGATGCCGACGAGGCGGGCCGCCATCTTCGGGGGGAAGAGGTCGGCGACGATGGAGAAGACGACCGTGAAGAACGCGCCGCTGCCCAGGCCCTGCACGGCGCGGAAGGCGATCAGCTCGTTGAGGTTCTGGCTGAGGCCGGAGAGGACCGAGCCGCCGAGGAAGATGACGAGGCCGAACAGGTAGAACGAGCGCCGGCCGAACCGGTCGGAGAGCTTGCCGAAGATCGGGATCGCGACCGTCTGCGCGATGAGGTAGCTCGTGACGACGAAGACCTGCCCGGAGAGATCGTGGAGGTCCCGGGCGATGTTCGGAAGCGCCGTGGCGACGATGAAGTTGTCGAGCGCGCCGAGCAGGAGCCCCATCAGGAGGGCCGCGATGATGCCCGCCTCGCTGCCGAGGGAGAGGTGCGGCGACCCGGCCCGGGCCCGCATCGACGGAGCCGCAACCGCCCCCTGACTCTCCATGGTGTGCTTCCGCTGGGCCGGAGAAACTCGAAGCGTGGACCCGGCCGACCGTCCGCCGGAGTCCCTGCGGAGATAACGCTAGCTCCCTCCCGATTCGCGCCGGCGGACCGGAACCGTCCGGCCGAGGAGCGAGCGGGGTCGACGGTTATACCCGAGACGGCCTGCCGAGAGCGCAGCGCCCGATGGATCTCAACACCACTACGCTCGCAGCGGTCGCGGCTTGGGCGATCGCCGTCGGCACGGTCGCCCTGCTCTGGTGGCAGGTCCGAGTCTCCCAGCACCTCAACAGCGCCAACGCCGTGATGACCCTCCGGGAACGGTTCGACTCGCCGGCCTACCGGCGACGGCGGCGCACCCTCGCCGAACACCTCTTGGCCGGCCGGCATGACGACATCGTCAACCTCGAGGTGGCCGCCTTCTTCGAGCTGGTGGGCTCCCTGACGCATGCTCGCGTTCTGACCCCCTACCTTGTGTGGGAAGCGTTCGGGACGTGGATCGACGGGTACTATGTCGCGCTCCGGAGCCCGGTGGACGTTATCGGACGGGCCCGAACCTCGTCGAAGGACCCGTTGATCATGCACGAGTTCGAGTGGCTGTACAACCGGATCCAGCAGATCGATCGCAAGATGCTGGGCGCGGACTTCAACATGGAAGAGGCCACCCAGGCGGAAGTGGCAGGTCTGCTCCGCAGGGAGGCCGCGCTGGATCTAGAGTAGGCAAGCAAGCTTCGGCCGGGGCGTGCGGCGCCTTCCCTAAGGGGCCGGACCTGCACGTGCTCTCGCCGGATTGAAGGCTCACCGCCTGGGAGAACGAGAGGGGGGGCCAAGGCTGTCCACCTGCACGCGGAGGGTCGCAAGTGCGAACCCCGTGTCCGATGTGGACACAACGTAGGCGCAACGAACGCTCGGTCGCGCGGAGGGAGGCTGCGCCTCGCTTGGACGGGAGCGCGAGGGGGGACCTTCGTTCGAGCGAGCGTGAAGCAAGGGACCGGACTTGACCTAGGGGCGATGAGGGCAAAAGGCCCCCCGACTAAGGACCCGGCACCGATGGCCCGCCGACTCGCCGCCATCATGTTCACCGACCTCGCCGGATTCACGTCTGACTCCCACCAGGACGAGCCAGGAGCCCTGCGCCTGCTGGACGAGCAGGGGGCCCTCCTTGAGCCGATCCTTCGAGCCCACCAGGGCCGGCAGATCAAGTCGATCGGGGATGGGCTCCTGCTCGAATTTCCCAACGCCCGAGACGCGGTGGAATGTGCGGTCGCTCTGCAAAGGTCGCTCTACGAACGGAACTCGAGGCCCGGCGCCCACCCGCTGCGGCTGAGGGCAGGGATCCACCTCGGCGATGTGGAGGACCGGGGCGGCGACATCCTCGGCGATGCCGTGAACATTGCCTCCCGGATCGAGCCGTTCGCAGAGTCGGGGGGCGTCTGCCTGTCCGCCCAGGTCTTCGATCAGGTTCGGCACAAGGTGCCGTACCGCCTCGAGCCGCTTGGCCCGAAGAGCCTCAAGGGCATTCCGGAGCCGATACCGATCTATCGGGTGGTCCTGCCTTGGGCCACCGGTGAGCCACGGTCCCGAGCTCCCTCCGTGCCTAGGATCGCCGTCCTCCCCCTGACCAACATCAGCCCGGATCCCAAGGACGAGTACCTCTCCGACGGGCTTACCGAGGAGATCATCGCGGTCACCTCCCGGATCCAGGGGCTGCGCGTCGTGGCGCGGACCTCCACCGCCCGGTACAAGTCGACCACGAAGTCGGTGGCCGAGATCGGGGCGGAACTGGAGGTGGATGCGGTGCTCGAGGGCAGCGTCCGGAAATCCGGGGACCGGCTCCGGATCACCGTGCAGCTCCTCGACCCCGCCACCGACGAGCACCATTGGTCCGAGACGTTCGACCGGGGCGTGCTCGACATCTTCCAGATCCAATCCGAGATCGCCGAACGCGTGGCGAACGCGCTGCGTCTCGTCCTGCCGTCCGGGAGTGCCGCGCCTCGCCCCCCGACCTCGAACGTCGAAGCGTACCAACGCTACCTCCTGGCCCGGACCCTATGGAACCGACGGACGACCGAGTCGATCGAGGCCGCCCGTCGGCTCTTCGAGGAGGCCCTCCGCCTCGACCCGGCGTTCGCCCGCGCGTACTCTGGCATTGCCGACTGCTACACGATCCTGATCGACAACCGGAGCGCGCCGCCCGATAGCGTGTACCCGCTCGCCTTGCAAGCCACACGGAAGGCGCTCGAGCTCGATAGCTCGCTCGCGGAAGCGCACGCCTCCCTCGGGATCCTCCACACCTTCGAGAAGCGGTGGGTCGAGGCCGAGGCCGAGTACCATCGCGCCCTCGAGCTCGACCCCGGTCTCGCCCAGGCTCGACATTGGTACTTCATGCTGCTCCGGCAGGAGGTGCGGGAGCCCGAGGCCGCCGCTCAGCTCGGGCTCTGGCGTGAGATCGATCCCATCTCCCCGCGTATGCTGGAGCATCGCGGGGTGCTCCACTGGTCGGAGGACCGGCTCTCCGATGCGCTGGCGGACTGGGACGCCGCGCTTCAGCAGGGCCACCGACCCGAGACCTTGAACCTGTACCGGCTCGCCGTCCTGGCGCAAAGCTCCCGGACGGCGGAAGCGCTCGAGCTGCTCGAGCTCCCGCGTTCGCCCGAGCTCGGATACGCGGGTCACGCGTACGATGCGATCGCCCGCGCCGCGCTGGGTCAGCAGGAGGGGGCTCGCCGGGCCATCGAAGCGATGCACGAGACGGCCCGGAAGAACTACGTGTCGCCGCTGGACTTCGCCTGGGCCTACGGTGCTCTCCATGACGCTGACCAGTTCTTCGCGTGGATGGAGAAGAGCCTGAAGCTGCCCTTCAACGCGATGTACTGGGTGACCGTTCTGCCGCTGTTCTCTGCGGTCCGGGCGGATCCCCGGTACCCGGCGTTGAGAGCTGCCGCCGGACTGGTTCGCTAGGATCCAGCCACGACACAAGTTCGGACCTGTCGCTCCGGTTCGCCTCCCGAAGGATGATCTGAGGTATCGGCCCGGGCGTGCAACCGCAGTGGGGCCACGCACGCGCGAACGGGTCCACCTCGGAGGCGCATCCGGGGGTGAAAAGCCGCTTGCGAGTTTAGAGTGGCGCGCCTTCCGAGGGAGAAATGGTGCCCTTCGGTGCGTCAGTCGAGCTTTGTGGGGCCAGGGAGAGCGTATTTGCCCTTGGGCGCGAGCCCCGAGTCTCGGCCGTAGGATGGAATCGGCCCGAGCCTCGGGATGCCAGACGCCGTGCGAGCATCCTCTGCGATCACATCCATTGTTCGAGCCCAATACTGCAATCCGATCGGCCCCACTCTTCCAAGATGGGGGCGCCATCGACCCCAATTCGACAAGCCTTATTTCGTCAATTCGCCTTCGGTTCGAACGGCGATCTTGCGAACCCAGCGATTCTTGCCACTCGCGCTGGCAACCTTGGCGATCGCAGCAGCGGCTTTAGCGCTGGTTGGGGGAATCGACGAGGGGTTTGAACCGGCAGTTGGCGGGGGCGGGGTTTCCGTGCAAATGGTCCCACGAGGGTCGCAAGTGCCCTCTACGCCTCGCGAGGGCGCTATCGTGGCCGGTTCCCCATCGCCTCTACCAAGCATCCCCGTGGGGAATGGCCCCCAGCCCGCGGTGTACGACTCGGTGGACGGGCACGTCTATGTGAGCGACTCGGGCCTTAGCGTCATATCGCCACTCAACGACTCAGTTGTTACGACGATATCCATAGGGCAGGATCCCCTTGAGCCGGCGGTCGATACTTCGAACGGGAACCTTTTCGTTCCTGAGGAGGCTGTGGTCGGTGCGCCGCCCCGGGTTACCGTCGTGTCGAGCACCACCGAGAAACTCTTGGCCAACATCACCTTCACCGATAATCCAGATACTCCGGTCTACGATGCCGGAAACGGCAACCTGTACCTCTCGTTCGACCAATTCCTTCCTTCCCCGGGACAGGACATTGGAGTGATTAACGGGTCGAACGACTCGCTCGTCAAACTGATCGACCTGAAGGAAAACGTCACGGACCCTACCTACGATCCCGCGACCGGAGATATCTTTGTGTTAGCCGTCGATAACGCAAGCGTTGCGGTGCTTTCGGGATTGAGCGAATCGCTCGTGGCCCAGTTGGCCGTCGGCTTCGCGCCTCTCGGGGTCTCGTACGATACGGACAACGGCAACCTCTACGTCGTGGGTCTCTCCGGGACAGGCGATACCCAGATGGCGGTGATTTCGGGGGCAACAGACACTGTCGTTAAGGTCGTGACGCTGTACGGAGCGACCGGGTCGGCGGCGACGTTTCGACCGGGTCAACCGGTATTCGATCAGGCCGCCAAGGAGCTCTTCGTGCCCGTAGGAGTATCCTACTGTCAAGGCGGACTCGGTAGTTATGGCTGCAATTGGGGGGGTTCGTTGGTCTTCGCGGTGTCGCCTGGTACGTACAGTTTGGACAAGGAGATCCGAGTGGGCGTTCTTCCCACGTCGCCCGTCGTAGATCCCCTCGACGGGGACCTCTATACGTCCAACTCAGGGTCCTGCAATGTTTCCGTTATCAACGGGTCCAATGACTCGATCGTGGCCACAATTCATGTCGGAGTTGCGCCGTTCGCACCAGCGTACGGAGCGGGCAGTCTCTTCGTCGCCAACGACGGATCCTCCAACGTATCTGTCATCAATGGGTCCGTACCGAGTTCGTTAGGATTCGGAGGCGGATGTACTTCTCTAGGCCCCGGGGGATTCGTCATGCTACCTTGGATCGTCCTCGGAGTTGGAGTCACGGGTATCGTCGGACTCGTCCTGTGGGCTCGAGGGCGGCCGATTTTTCGCTGATCCACTGTCGTACCCTACTCGGGTGAGCACGGCTCCCTTGCGTGGTTCTTTCCTTGCGAGTCCGAGCACATGATGAGCTCGTGAAGACGCGGGAGAAGGATCTATGATGTCTCCCTACGAGGAGTGGGTGCAACGCACTCTACGGGTCTAGAGTAGCGCGCATTCCCAGTCGTGAAGACGGTCGGGGGTCGGCCGGAGGGCACCAACCCTCCCTCGAAACGCGCGCTACTTCGAACACGCAACGCCGCTTGCAGTTCGTTGGCGTCTTCCGTTACAGTGACACAACCTGGGTTTGCCGAATTGGAGTCCGCCTTCTCATCAACTTTGATTGTTTCTCGAGAAGTTGGCGGGAAACGAGATCGAACATCCTTCGGACCTCAGGGCTAACATGCTCTTCGGTCACGAGTTTCTTGGACGTGGATTTTGCTGCAAGGTACTCATCAGCAAAGGATCTTGACATGAAATCCACCTTCGAGAAGTCCACCACGACCTGGTGAGAACGAAATCGAGCGATCTTTCGGAAGAAGGGAGTCACCGCGCTCCTGAACATGAGGAGGCTGCCGACGTCCTTCTGAATCTCTAGACGCGGCACGGTCACGACAAGTGCCATTGGAACTCCCACCTCGCCTTACTCAACCTCGTCGAAGAGATTTATTCTCTTCTGCGTGTCCGAAAGCCGCAGGCTCACAAGAGTGCCGTCGAGCTCAAGTTGCGGATTCAGGGAGTAGGCCAGAACTTCTCCCTTCCTCACGGCAACTACGGCTCCGCTGCCAGAGACTACCAGCACCTGTCCGCCAAGAGCGTTGACCAGCCGCACAGACGACTGTAGCCCGAACCCGCGACCTTCACCCTCCTTGGCCGACTTCCCGTGGAGGGCGTCGAGAATGGCCTCATGCGCTTTGCCTGGGGCATACTCAGCGCCGGTTCCCTCACCCAAGCTCCGCGGGATCGTGACGCCATCGTCCACGAAACTCGCCTCGATCATGCCCTTCTTCGGGTAGTACTGGGCCATGACGTATGAGCGCCTCGAACGAGCGTGCTCGTAAACGTTGTCGATCAGCTCAGAGAGAAGGTATCGGTAGGCGTCTCGGTTTTCAGAGAAGAGTTGAGTGGTCTGTGATAGGTCCGTGAGCCGGCGAATCACTCCATGATACTCTCCGAAGTCCCGAGGAAGTCGAACGATGGGGAGCGATGTCCCTCCGGGAGGGGGGCTGTCCGCAGTCGAGATCCACTTGACGTATCCTCTCACCGCCGCATTCGAGACGCGGAGCTCCGCATTCGTTTGATAGATGAGTACCGCGAGCGGAAGTAAGGTCGTCGGGAAGACAAAATCTGCATCGAGCTCGAGCCTCCCGGAGTCCTTGAAGCTTCGTCGAATCTCACAGAACTCAAGGTAGCTCTGGAGGATTGGAGGTAGTCGCGCCGTTGCTCACCTCGAGTCGACTTACCACGCCCATCGACGGATATAGACGGTCGGATGCGCGTGAATGAAAGCTCCAGCCCCTGACTTCCATGACTCAGGTACAGCCGGGTGCAATGGCCGGTACACCAAGGATCGAGTGGGAGATGCTCCGGTTTCGTACTAGCGAGAACCGTTTCGAAAAGGGATTGATCACGACTTCGGCGTCGGGGAGAGCGCCCGCAAAGGCGGACGCAACAACATACTGGAGTGTCCGTGCGCCCCGACCAGCCCGAACCCGAGAAGGTAAGCAAGCAGGATGTGGCTGAACGGATCCATGTGGACTCCCTCGGCTAAGGCTGAATTTGCGCTCTATTCGGGGCCGCGGTCCCCTCGGGCGGGGCGAAGAACACCGCGAGCACGAGCTCCTCGGTGACCTCTTCGAAACGGTGCGGATCGCGTGCCCGAACGTAGAGCAGGTCTCCGGTAGCGACAAGAGTGGATGATGGTCCCCGCCGAAACCTTCCCCGTCCCTTGACGACCAGATAGACCTCGTCCTCGTTGTGGGGGGCCTGCTCGTCAGGAACCCCAGCCGGGATGACGTAGATGCCGACGCTCATCGACTCGCGTCGAAGGACCTCCGTGTAGACAGCGTCCGGTCGAATCCGCGCAGCTCGGATCTCGTCTACGTTGGCAATCCGCTCGACCGGCATAGCCGGAACGCCCGAGGAGTCAGAGGGTTAGAGGTTTGAGAAGGCGTCCGAGGTCGACACCATCGCGGCAGTTACTCGCCTACAGTTACTCGCTCGAGGAGCAAAGAGAGGCGACTCGTCGTGATCTGGACCTGCAACATCAGAACCGGTCATCCCCTTACCGAGTCGACGAAGCCCTTAGATACGGCCTCGCGGGTCTCCTATTCGGCCAACGGCTAGGAGGTTCACGGGAATCATGGCAATCGATGTGGATGCCGGCGCCCCGTGGGCCGACTGACCTCTTTCGGTCTCGCGTGGCTAGGCCGCCGCATTCCAATCTCGTGAGTCTGCGAGCCTGGGCCGGGTCAACCGATGCCCAACGAAGAGTACCTCGACAAGAGCGTGCACTGGAAGGTGCGGACCGGGCAGATCGGCTTCGCCGAGCCCACCCACAGTGAGGTAGCGGACGCGATCCTGGAGTGTGGCCTGGCCACCGAGGTCGGCCAACGTCTCGGCTCCGGCAAGGAGGCGGATGTCTATCTCTGCAGAGACGACCATCGTCTGATCGTTGTAAAGGCGTACCGCCTCTATCGAACCGCTCACCGGGGTGGTCGGCCGATCAAACTCGAGACCATGGGTCAGCGGGCGCTGATTGAGCATGACCTCCTAAGCTACGCCTGGCAAGGGGGAGCTCGGGTTCCCCAACCCGGACGTCGAGTGGAAAATATGTTCTCGATGCAGTATCTAGGGACCGTCGCCGGGGCTGCGCCCATGCTTCAGCATGCCCGCCTTGGCGATCCCGAAGCGTTTCTTCAGGAAACGGTGGCGGCTGTCGAGGCCCTCGCCGAGGCAGGAATCGTCCATTCCGACTTGAGTCCCTTCAACATTCTAGTACACGACGGTCAACCGTGGGTCATCGATCTTGCTGCCGGAGTCCGGATCGATCGACTAGGGACCCCTGCTTGGGTTCGCCTCAATCAAGCGCTCACGGCCGCAGCGGCGGGTGCGCGTGCCCTGTCCCGGTACTTCCAGCGGTACGGGCTGACGCTCGACGTAGAGGATCTCATGGCGCGAGTCCGCGCGAAAATCGACTTATTCCGGGTGGTTTAGTTGGGCTGGAGGAGCTAAGGGGCCGATCAGGCGGCGATGACATTTGGAATCGCGCTTGATAACCATCTCAACCGACCCCGAATCCCTGTGGAGCGACTACGGCACGGTCGTCCAGCTCTGCTCGGGCCAATATTCTTCATTAGTTGCATTGTAGTCGAGGGCCGAGGCATCGTGCTGCACGTCCGCAGGGATCTGATCGAAAGGCGTGAGCGTGCCGAACAGGTTGTGCTGATCAAGCAGCTCAAGGAGCTCGGACCTGGCAAGGGAAAGCTGCGCGATGCTGCCGGGCGTGGTGAACTGAACTGATCCCGTCAAGGCAACGTTACCACTTTTGTCCAAGCTCCGGGGCATTATGGCGGCGAGCGAGGATCTCGGTAGCCGGCACACGGCGAGATGCCGGCACCAGTCGGGGACGTCGAGGAGGCCAAGGAACCCTAAGAAGCTCTGAGGGACCAACCCCTCGCTGGGCCTCCCCGTAAGGACCTCGAGAGTTACCCGGACCGCTTCGTCGACGGAGATCACGGGATGAACAGATCCGCCTCGATTGTACTTTCCGCTCGGAGCGAGGTTCAACCCCTCAGGATCCCCTCCCGTCAGCGCCGGCTCCAGGTTCAGGTAGATTGACTTAGGAATCACGCTGGGGACCGACGCGATCCGGATTCCCCGGCCGTAGAACACCCGGTTGGCCCCAAACCGAATCTGAAATTTGAAACTGCCCGGCAGTCCCAATTCTCGTTGAAGAGTCGCCCGGACCCCGGAAAGAATTCGGACCGCATCGTCTACGGTCCGGCCTCCAGCCACGCTGACTACGCCAGACCTCTCGATCCTAACCTGCATCTTGCGATGGGACTCTGAATCCTGGAGCTCGTAGACGAGTTCTGAGTTCATCGCGGGGGAGAACTTCGGGTTCGGCGAGAACCTGGCACCGGGGAACAAGTTCACGACCCTGCCAATGTCGATTTTCTCGCCCAGACGTGCGGACGCTCCGAAACTCCCTATCCTTGCAACGGGGGCGGGAAACAGCGACGATGAGTGTGAGCGTGGCGGCTCCGAGGGCTTTGCGCCAGGCACTGGACTACCGCAAGAAGGGCAGAAGGCTGCGTCGCTGGGCCGTGGCCTTCCGCAATGCGTGCAAAACGGCATCCGTGGTTCAAACGACGACTCTGCCTTAAACTTCTGTCAGAGGGTGCCCGGCTCAGGACTGACGACCTAGGGTATACCCCTCAGATGGAGACTCGCTAACCTCGAACTCGATGCCGACACCATGCGGGTTGAGGTAGCTGCAAGAGCCGTTGCACATGCGCCGGAGCTCGGGAGTATCTTCTAACATTGGAGCCGGGGACCGGTTGAGTGGAGCGAGATGGCGTTCCCCCGCGTATAGGCGTTGTATTAATACTACTTCCGATGTTTAGTGCCTATGCCCATCACCTATCTCGACGCTATCGACCACCTTTACGGAGAAGGCGAGTTCACGACACGAGATTTTCGTGTACGTCTAGCCAATCCCCGCGCGGCAAAGACTCTCAGTGAGCTGAAGCACCGTGGTCAACTCGCGCGCGTTGGCCGAGGTAGATACCGTCGCCTCGGTCCCTCCGAGAGGCCGGATCTCCGTGCTGTTGAATGGCGCCGCGTCAGGGAGGCGGTCTTGAGGGGCCCCAGCCCAAAGGCTTGGACGGGTGAAACGGCAGTCGAGCTCTGGTCCGGGGGCCGATACAGGGTCAGTCCGTCGGTCTTTGCCCGAGTTTACTCGCTTGCTGTTCCTCGAAGCCGATTGAAGATTTGGCGGCGCTACCTCGGACGGCTCGGTATTTCAGTGGCGGGTCGTAAGAGAATTGGCGCGCGGGTGGAACTCTTCCCGGTGGACTCATTGAGAGTCACGGTTCTACACGGCGAGCCGGTCGTAACTCGGGAAGCCGCGGTCAAGTTGATCCGAGATCATCCAGGCATCTTCGCCAACGCGGAGGACCTTGTCGCCCGTCGACCCCGATGAGCGGGAGCGGCAGGCGGTAGGAATTCTGCTCCACTGGCCGAGCACGCTTAGCGGTGTCCTCGTCGGGGGTTACGCAATCGCCGCGTACGCCCCCGCTCGATATT
>JASHQF010000019.1 GCA_030037695.1 Thermoplasmata archaeon | reverse complement strand
TGGCCCTGTGGGTCTGGCTCGGGGTCGAGCTCGGGAGCCACTGGGGGGTGATCGACGCGGACCTGCAGCCGTACAACGACCTGCTCGTCGCGCTCGTCGTCGCCGGGCTCGTCTACGTCGTCCTGCTCGCCGCAGGGACTCTGGCCCCCGGGTGGCCCCCACGTCGGGCACGGGCCGAGCGAGGCGCAGGCACGCCTCCCTCGGTCAACGGGCGACAGGGCGACGATCGTACGGTCGGCGATGCCCCAAGCGTCCCGCGTCCGCCCGACGACTCCTAAGTCCCGGCCTCGACGAGCGGGGTGGCCCCCGGCGCGAACTCCGGGCGGACGACCCGGCCCGAGGGACGGCCCACGTAGCTGCCCCCTTCCACGATCGGCACCCCGTCGCGCCAGTGCTCGACGGGCCGGATGGCAGTCCACCCCTCGAACGCGGTCCACCCGCAGGCGGTGGAGAGCTCCCGGGCCGCCAGGGGGCGGCGGCTCCGGAAATCTACCACCACGAGATTGGCCCGGTGGCCGGGGGCGATCCGTCCGACCGGCTGGCCGAGCCAGCGGGCCGGCCGGTCGCACGCCGCGGCGACCAGCACGGCGAGCGGGAGTTCCCCGGCGCGGACCTTCTCGAGCAGGAGCGGGAGCATCGTCTCGACGCCCGGCATCCCGCTCGGGGCCTGGGCGAAGTCGCCCTCCTTCGCGGAGGGCGGGTGCGGTGCGTGGTCGCTCGCGACGATCGGCGCCTCGCCCCGGACGAACGCGCCCCACAGCGCCGCACGGTCGGTCTCGGAGCGGAGCGGGGGATTCACCTTCCAGCGAGCGTCCGGGCCGGACCGGTCCGACAGCAGGAGGTGATGGGGCACGACCTCGCAGGAAATGCCGCGCGCCCCGAGCCAGACCACCGCGTCACGGGTCGTCACGTGGGCGACGTGAAGTCGAAGCCCGGGGGGTGCCTCGCCGAGGCGCTCGATCGCCTGCCGCTCCGACTCGGGGGGCCGAACGCGGCCCCAGCCGGGCGGGTCCTGAGGTACGATCTCGGTCCGGAACCTCTGGGGGTCCTCCGCATGGACCGTCACGGGAAGCCCTGCGGGCGCGAGCTGGGCGAGCAACGACGGGAGCTCGTCGAGCGACGGGACCGTGTCGATCGGCGGCGAGGGGCTAAGGAAGATCTTGAAGCCGCCCGCCCGGGAGGCGAGCGGCGGGATCGTTGCGGGCCGGGGGAGGGCGTTGAGGGCGACGTCGACGGCGGCCCGACCCGCGACCCGCCGCGCCTTCTCCTCGAGGAGCTCGACGCTCGTGACGGGAGGCACGGTGTTCGGCATCTCCGCGACGAGACCAACCCCACCGAGGGCGGCGCTGATCGTCCCCGTCGCGATCGACTCGGCGGCCCCCTCGGCTCCGGGGTCCCGGAAGTGCACGTGGAGGTCCGTGGCGGCGGGAAGGATCACGGCGTCCCCGACGTCGTGACGCGGGGCGCCGGTCTGGGTGCGACGGACGGAAGCGATCCGGCCCTCGCCGTCGATCGCGATCTCGGCCGGCTGCAACCGTCCGGCCAGGAGCACCCGGCCCGCGAGGATCAGCTCAGGGGAGCGGTTCTCCGGACTCCGCGCGTCCCCGCGCCGCCGAGGGACCGGTGGAACCACAGGACGCCGGAGACGGGCGAAGGGTAAGAGACCGGCGGGCGCGGGGCAAGGGGTTTTCTCACCGGTCCCTTCCTCGCCGCGTGCCGCGCGCGCCGACCTACGCCGCGAGCGGTGTCTCGCGTCCCGCCCTCGGGCGCGCGGTCCGAGCCCTGATCGAAGCCGCCCGGTACCGGGCTCCGCGGTCGCACGGGCTCGCGCTGCCTGCGCCCGGGCATTACGCAGGACTCCTCAAGGTCGGTCGGGAGACCCTCGCCCTGACGACCGACACGGTCGGGACCAAGGTGCTGCTTGCCGAGCAGCTCGGCCGATGGGAAGAGGTCGGCGAGGACGCGGTCGCGATCAACGTGAACGACCTGGCCGCGGTCGGAGCGCGGCCCGCTGGCCTCGTCGACACCGTCCTGTGCGAGGCGCCGGACCCAGCGACGTTCGCGGCGATCGGACGGGGCCTGGCCCGCGGTCTCGCCCGGGCGCGCTGCTCGCTGCTTGGGGGCGAGAGCGCCGCCGTCCGGGAGATCGTCCGAGGGTTCGATCTCGGGGCGACGGCGCTCGGATTCTTCCCGGGCCGACGCCGCCCGATCCTCGGAGGACGCATCGCTCCGGGGGACGTCCTCCTCGGTATCCCGTCGTCCGGATTCCACGCCAACGGGTTCACGTTGATCCGCCGGATCGTGCGGATCGCCCGCGTCGACCTGCACCGTCCCAGGGCCGGGGCTCGCCTCTCGGTCGGGCGCGAGCTCCTCACCGCCACGCGGACCTACATCGATGCCTCCGAGGCCCTCGCCGACCGACCGTTCACCCACGGCCTCGCCCATCTCTCCGGGGGCGGTGTGCGCAATCTCCCGCGGATCGGGCCGAACGTGAGGTTCGTCCTCGATCGCTGGGGGGAACCCCCACCCCTCGCTCGTTGGCTGCAGGAGGCGGGGGACGTCCGCGACCGCGAGATGTTCCAGACGTTCAACATGGGGATCGGTTTCGTCGCCGTCGTGGCGCCGGCGCGAGCGAACGCCGCGCTGCGCGCGCTCGAACGAGCCGGGGTCCGGGACGCACGATCGATCGGGACGGTCGAGTCGGGCCGGGGCGTCGCACTCCCGGAGTTCGGCCTGCGCTACGAGGGGTATACGTGAACGGCGGGCCTCGCACGTCCAGCTGATGGCCGCCGAGGGCCCCGCTCCGTCACGGCGCGGGGCCTCGCCGTCGGTCGCCGGACCGGCCGTCCTCTCGCTGCTCGCCGCGTTCGGCTGGGCCGCCTACTATCCCCTGGTCCTCCTGGCGGTCAAGTCCGCCCAGGACTCGGCGATCCTCCTGATCCCGCCGTTGGTGGGAGGAGGGGCGTACGTCCTCGGGTACGCCCTCGCCGGAGGAGGGCGTTCGCTGGCCCGGGAAGCGCGCAGCCTAGCCGCCTACCTGCGCGCGGGCCTGATGGCCGCGAGCCTGGTCTCGCTGCTCGCGGCGACGTTCCTCATCGGGCCGGTCGACGCCTCGCTCCTCTCCCTGCTCGGGGACGTCGTCGCGACGCCGGCGATCGCCGCGATCTGGTTCCTCGACCGGCGAGCGCAGATCACCTCCCCGAAGTTCGTCGTCGGACTGCTCCTATCGCTCGCCGGGGGGTCGCTCGCGATCGTCGGGGGCCGGGCCCCGGAGGCGATCCCCCCCGCGGGCTGGTCGGTCGTCGTCGCGGTACCGCTCTCCGTCGCGCTCTACTTCGTGCTGTCGGCGAAAGGGCTTCCGTCCTCGCCACCCGACGCGGTCGCCGGCTTCTCGATCGCCGGCGCCGCCCTCGTGCTCCTCGCCTTCGCTCCGCTCGTGCGCGGCAGTTGGTCCGGCCTGGTCTCCCCGGGTCCGCCCGCGCTCGCCTTCCTCGTCCTCGCGGGGATCGCCAGCTTCGCGGTCGCCCCCGCCTGGTACTTTCGGGCGATCGCCCGCATCGGGCTCGCCGTCCCCCCGATGTTGATGACCGCGATCCCGGTGTTCACGCTCCTGCTCGCCCGGGTCTTCCTCGGCTACGAGGTCCCCTGGCTCGGGCTCCTCGGCATCCCCCTCGCCGTGGCCGGAGGGTTCGTCGCGCTCCGCTCCGAGGCGGGCCGCCCCTCGGGCGCGGGGTGAACCGCCCGTCGGGCCCGCCCGCGGCGAGCGCCCCGTCACTCGTACTGGGTGAGGGTCCGTGGCGCCGTTTTCTTCCGGGCGGGCCGCGTGAGCTCCGCGACGGGGGTCTCAAGGGAGGCGGGGGTGGCCGGGCTGGCCGGGCCGGTGGAGGGGGGCTCCTCGGCGGAGAGCCGGCGTTGGTGGCTGCCCCGCAGCAGCGCCGCGGCGTCCCAGTCGAACACCTCGGTCACTCGGGAGAGCGTCTGGGCGACCCTCCCGGCATAGTACTCCCAGTCCGGCTCCTTCGTGAACTTGCGCCCGTCGATCCACGGCTCGACCGCCTGGGGGGTCGTTCCGGAGTCGGTGACGATCCAGGCGACCCGCATGCCGGGGATGACGTCGTACCCCTCCGCCTTCAGCTGACGGAAGACCCGCAGGTACGGCAGGGCATCGCGGGTCGACTCGTTGTACTCGCGCTCCTCGCGAACCGTGCGCGCGATCACGAGCCGCTCGACCGGCACGGACCGGTTCCGGACCGCCTGGACGAGCTCCCGCGAACGCTTGAGCGCGCCGTCGGTGTCCCCTCGGAGGACCAGGTCGAAGACGTCGAGCAGGGCGTCGGACTGGTAGTCGAACGCGTCGCTGCGTCGTGTCTCGTAGCCTCGGACGACGAGCTCGTCCTGGGGCCACGCCGTGCGGCCCACGTACCGCTTCTTGACGCCGTGGGAGAAGAACGCCTCGTAGACGGACTGGAACTCGAACGTCACCCCCTCCCGGCTGAATCGCCGGGCGAGCTCCTCGCCGAACGCCCGCGCCCCGTCGAGCGTCGGCGTGGGGGCCTGGACGAACACCGAGTCGGTGTCGGAGTAGACGACGTGCGCCCCGCCGCGCTCGATCTCCTCGATGACGGACGTGATCGCCTGGCGGGCGAAGGCCGTGATCGCGGCCCCGATCTCCTTTCGGGTGAACCGGTAGAAGCTCGAGGCGAGCACGCCGTAGAACGAGTTCATGAGGACCTTCACCGCCCCCTGCAGCCCATCGTAGTACGTCGCGAGCTCCGGGCTCGACGCCTCCCGGCCGGCCCTTCGGAACCGGGCCCGCTCCTCGAGGAGCTCGGCCAGGATCTCGGGGATCAGTCCGCGACGGACCTCGGGGGCGAGGAAGCGGGCCCCGCCGGGGGCCACGGTCGTGCCGTCCGCATCGAGCGTGGTGAAGCAGAGGTTCTTCGCGATGATGATCGAAGGGTACATCGACTTCACGTCGAGCACGACCACCCACCGGTAGAGTCCGGGCTTGATCGGATGGACGTACCCGCCCTCGATGGGGCTCTCCCGCCCGGCGTAGTGGTTCATCGGCACGCCAACTCCCCGGGCGTCGGCCCGCGGGATCAGCATCGCGTCGATGAACTGCGAGGTCCGGCCGTTCAACCCCTCGTCCAGCGGGAGGTGCGCGACCGTCGCGAGGTCCGCCGCCTTGTCGATCGCCCGCAACTTCTGGAGGATCCGGAGCGCGAGGTCCGCGTCGTGGAGACAGTAGTCCATCACGCGGACCGGGTCGTTCGCCCACTCCCGGTCGATGTCGCGGCGGTCGACGTCGAGCTTCGAGTCGCCGAGGTACGTCCGTGCGACGTACTGCAGGGTCTCCTGTTTCGGCCGCAGCTCCCGACGGGCGCTCCACCAGGCGTCCGCGACGATCCGGCCCGCGACCTTCCAGATCCGATCACCCATCGCCCGAGGGTCCGCGCGCTCCCGCCCCAGGGCGAGTCCCTTCAGGCCGAGCGCGGTCGAGCGCTCGGCGAGCAGCGGGAGGTCGTAGCCGCCGATGTTGTAGCCCGTGATCACGTCCGGGTCGTCCTCGGTCACGGTCCGGGCGAACTGGCGGAGGATCGTGGCCTCCTCGGGGTCCGAGATCCGGAATTCGCGCCGGGGGCGGCCGGCCCCCTCGGCGACCCCGCAGATCGTGAAGATCGTTCGCTCCCGGATGGCGTTCTCGATGTCGAACGACAGGACCCGCAGTTCCGGGCGGAACGGTTCGGCCGGTCGGATGTCACGACCGCCCTCCGTCACGATGCGAACGACCTCGGGGACCGTGTAGCGGGCCCGCACGCCGTCCGTCTCGTCCTCGGCCTCGAAGGCGACGCACAGGCCGAGGCGCTTGTCGTAGAGGAACCGATGGACGAACGGGATGTCGCACGCGAGCACGCTCGCGCTGTCGCCCGCGCGTCGGTAGTCGTCCCGGTACTTCGGCACGAGCCAGGGGCGGTGGAGGGTCACGCGGAGGGCGGGCCGGTCCCGCCCGTCGACCCACACGGTCGTGTCGGCCGACCCTACGATCTCCGGGTCCTTGGCGAGCCGCTCCCGCACCTCGGCGGTCGGCTCGGTGAGGACGAAGTACGGGCGGAACCCGTAGTAGCGGGCCACGAGAGCGCCCCCGTCGCGGGTCCGGCCGAACAGCTCGACGACGACCCCGTCCTCGACGGCCTCGTACGAACCGTCGAGCAGGAACAGTTCGACGGTCCGCATGCCGTTCGGAGCGCCGGCCGAGATAAGGGGTTTATCGAACCGTCCGCCGCAGCCAGCGGGCGAGGCGGTCGGTGTCGTGCTCCCATCGCGCTCGGAACCGGCGCGATCGGAGCGTGGCCGCCGGGTGCAGGAGCGGGAACAGCGTGCGCCCTGC
>JASHQF010000159.1 GCA_030037695.1 Thermoplasmata archaeon | reverse complement strand
GCCCCGTGCGAACTCCTCGTGAGCGATCAACGCCAGGACGCAGCACCGCACGTCGCTCGACGTTGGGGAGCCTAGCACGTCGTCACGCCCTCGCCGTCCGGGGGGTGCGCTGACGTGGGGAGGGCTACTTTACGTTTCACGGAGCCGAGGGCGAATCACGGCCGGCTCGTCGTGCGGGGACGCACGGCGCCTCGCGGAGGGAGTCGGCCCCGCGCCCCGACGACCTCAAATTCCCGAGGCCGCTGGAAATCGCCCGGGCCCGTCGCGTGGTTCGTGAGCAAATCCCCGACCGAGAGTGGCGTTGGGCTCAGGCGCACCTTCCCCTCACGCACGTCGACATCCTTCCGGTCCGGCGGCGCCCCGGAGCCGGGGGGGTGCAGATCGGCCTCATCCAGCGATGGTACCCCGACGAGCGTTCCCGGCCCCGTCGGCTCGTCTGGTGCGTGGCGGGCGGACGTCTCGGGTATCGGGAACCGATCCGGGCGGCGATCGCTCGGGAGATCCGTGCGGACCTCGGGGCGAGGACCCGCCCGAGCATTCCCCGCGCTCCCGCTCCCCTGCGGGTCGTGGAGTATTTTCCGAGGGCGGTTTCGTCGTCGGTACCTCACGATCCGCGCAAGCACGCGATCGGTCTCCTCTACGCCATTCCGCTCAAGGGCCAGGTCCGTCCCCGGGGCCAAGCCGTCGCGTTCGCCTGGTTCGAGGCTCGCAGACTTCCGCCGCCCGTGGAGATCGGCTTCGGCCTCTCGGCCACGCTGCGGGCGTGTGCCCGGGAACTTTCCCGGGGGACGTAGGTGGGCCCGCCCCCCTCGGGCTGCGGGGCCCCCGGGCACCGGACCCGCGGGGATCGCACGGCGCCGGTGCCCGGAAACTCTCAAATTCACGGCCTCGTCCTGACGGGGCGGGTGCTGAGGTAGCCTAGCTCGGCCAAGGCGCCAGACTCGAGATCTGGTGATGCGTATGCATCGCGGGAGTTCAAACGGCGCGCGGGCCCCACGCCCCGGACCGGAAACTCTCCCCCTCAGCGCCTCCTCCGCGACGATCTCGGTCGAGATCGAGGTGGCGCGTGCGGGGGCCGGAGGGCCCCAGCGTATCCAGCTCGCGCGCGGGACGCTCGTGCGGGAGCTGCTGCACCGTCTCGGACACGCGCCCGAGGGCAGCGCCGTGCTGATCGACGGCGTCTCGGTCCCGCTCGATACCCCGCTCGACGCGGACGTCCGGCTCACCGTCGTCCCGACGTTCTCGGGCGGCTAGTCCGGTCGAGGGTTATCCGGCGTTCGGGCCCGGAGCCGTTAAGCGCGGTGTCTCCGTCTCCGGCGAAGGGGAACGTTCTCCGGGAATGAACTGTCCGGCGTGCGACCTGCCGTTGCCCCCGGCGGCCCGGCACTGCCCGGCCTGCGGCTTTCCGGCCGCGCTCGCCGGCTTCGAGCTGCCGGCCCGCGCGGCCGAACCGGAGGCCGTGCCCGCCGACGGCGGATCGACGGCGGCGGCCACGCCGACGCGCCGCCCGCCGAACCGGGACGAGGAGGCGAACGCCTCGCTCGCCCGGGCTCTCGAGGACCGGATGAACGTCCTCCGGATGCTCGGGGGCGGAGGCGCGGACGTGACCGGAGCGCTGTGCGAAGCGGCGCTCAGCGAGGCCTCGGGCCAGGTGGCGAATGCGGCGCAGATCCTCCGGTCCGCCGAGCACCGCCTGGACGGCGAGACCCAGTCGATCCTCCATCACCGGGTAGGGGCGGTCGAGGAACGCGTGCGTACCCTCGAGAACACCGGCCTCAGGCTGGGCGTCTCGTCGGAGCTCTCCCGCCTCACGTCGACCGGACGGGCGGCCGACCCGGGCGAGGCGGTCGTCTACTTGCTGGAAGTCGAGAAGCACCTGGGCGAGCTCGAATCGACCTGGTCCGGGCTGCAGGGGATCCTCGACCAGGTCGCGGCCCTCAAGGCCGAGGCGGACCGCCTGGGGATCGCTTACGAGGAACTCCCGCCGCGGCTCGAGGGGGCCGCCGGCGCAGCCGACCTCCTGAACATCCCCGAGGAGTCGCTCGACGAGCTCGTCCAGTCGGCGGCCCAGGGACTGATGGTCCTCCACGATGCGTTGTTGCCGGCGCTGGAGAGCGAGCTCGCGCGGCACGGCGCGGCGCTCCAGCACCTGCCGACGGGGAACGCTCCGTCCGAGGCGGTCCGTCGGCTCCACGAAGCGAGCCGCCGCCACCTGAAGGAGGGCCGGGTCTCGGACGCGGCGAAGAGCCTCGTGGACCTGCGGCGCGCGCTCGCCGCGATCGAATCGCGTCCCGCCGTCCCCGTCCATCGCGGGGCGCCCTCCGCTCCGGCTCCCGCGCCGTTGCGCTCGACACCGTCGGTCGCGACGCTGCCCGCCCGAACCGACCCTTCCTCCCCCACGCCGACGCCCGCGCCGGTCCCTCGAGCGCCCGCCGCCGTGCCGGAGGCGCCCGAGCCCCCGGAACTCCTCGCGGCCCTCGTCCGGAAAGCGCAAGGGCTTGCCGCCCGAGTGCGCACGCTGCCCGCCGACAGCGAGCTCGCCCGATGGGCCGCCGAGGAGATCCGTGCCGCGACCGACCAGTTGCGCCAGCGCCAGCTGGACGAGGCCGACCGGACGCTCACGAACCTCATGAACCGCCTTGCTTCCGCCCCCCGGGCCTGAACCGATGCCGAAGACGACGACCTCTCCGTTCCCGGAGCTGCGGCGCCGCCTCGAGGCCGTGGAGGAGGCCGGCCGCTCGCTGCAGTCCGAGGGGCTCCCGTTCCCCACGGTCCAGACCCGCCAGGCGTTCGACGAGGCGGTGCGGGCCGGCGCGACCGCCGACGCCCGGACCGTCGTCAAGCGAGCCGAGACGCTGCTCGAGCGGACCCAGCGGGACTGGACCTGGGTCCGCGAACTCCTGAAGCGGGTCGACGAGCTGCGCGGCGTCGCCGAGGCGGTCGGGGTCGACCTCACCCTCGTCGACGCGCGCGTAGGCAATCCGCGCGCGCAGCTGATGGCCGAACCGCTCAGCTCGGGCTCGCTCGAGCGGAGCGCCGCGGCCGCGACCCTGGCCCTCGCGGTGTTCAACGACATCATCCCGAAGCACTGCGTGCAGCAGGCGCAGGCGCTCGGAACCTCGATCCGCGCCGCCCGGAACCGCGGGGAAGAGGTCCACGACGCGGCCCAGGCGTTCTCCGCGCTGGTCCGTTCCCTGCAGGACGAGCATCTGCCGACGATCGCCGAGAGGATCCTCGACGCCCGCCGCGCCGTCGCGCGGATCCCCCGCGCCCCAGCGCTCCCCTCGATCTCTCCCGAGGAGGAGGAGGAGATCCTCCTCGAGGCGCGCAACCTCGCGCGCCGGCTCCATCGGATCCGCTCGAAGGCCCGCGACGCGACCGGAGCGGTCCGTCTCATGACCCAGGTTCGGGCGGTGCTCACGGAACGCCGCTACGGGACCCCCGAGGAGGAGATCGAGGCGCTCTGGTCGGAGGTCGAGGGGCTCGCGAAGGAGAAGCAGTTCGCCGGCGCTCCGTTCGGAGCTATCGGCGTCCCCGCCTCCGACGTGGAGGCCGCCCTCGCGACGCCCGAACCCGTCGAGGGCGAGGGGGAACCGAGCCCCGACGCGACTCCCTCCGATGCGGCGCCGGTCGCCGGGAGCGAACCGCTCGGACCTGAGCTACCGTACCCGCCGGAGGCCGAAGAGATGCCACCGATCCGCGCCCCGAAGCCGCCGAGCCTCGAGCCGGGCGAGGGCCCGTTCCCCGGGCCCGCGACGGCCTCGACGACGGACCCACCGGCGGCGCCTGCCAACGCCCCCGCCGCCCCCGACCCGAAACTGCCGGCGCGGAGCCCCATCTTCGCGAGCTACATCCCCCCCGATGTGCCGCCGTACGCCCCGCCGAACCCGGCCGCGCTGGCCCGCGACGGGGAACCTCGCCGAAGGCCGTCGCGGCACCGACAGTAACGCTTTAATACGTATCGCAAGTCGTTTATACCACTTGCCGCGAGCGCCGGCCCGATCGGATTCGCGCGAGGTGGGCACGGTCGTGGCGATCACGCCGAGCGGTCGGTTCACGGTCCGTGCGGCGGGGTCTACTCCCGCGCCGGAGGGAACGAGCGTCGTCGATCGCAGCGGCACGGTGCGGGGCCGCGTCCTCCGCGTGTTCGGTCCGGTCGCGCGACCGTACCTGTCGGTCCGTCCGCGGCGCACGCCGGCACCGGCGGAGGCGGTCGGCCTCCTCGGCCAACCGCTGCTTCGGGAATGAGCGGCACCACCGAGCGCCCCCCGGACGACACGACGAACGGCGAGGCGCGGGCCGCGCCCCGGCCGGAGGACCTCGCGGCGTCGACGCGATGCACGAACTGCGGGTCGACGCACCTCACGCGCGACTACGAGCGGGGCGAGCTCGTCTGCGACGAGTGCGGCCTCGTGCTCGAAGACTCGATCATCGACCAGGGGCCGGACTGGCGGGCGTTCGACGCGGAGCAGGGAGAGCGGCGGGCCCGGGCCGGGGCCCCCACGACCCTCACGATCCACGACAAGGGCCTCTCGACCGAGATCGGCTGGAAGAACCGGGACCCGTACGGCAAGTCGATCCCGACCCGGAACCGGGCCCAGCTCTACCGCCTGCGCAAGTGGCAGCGCCGGATCCGCGTGTCGAACGCGACCGAGCGCAACCTCGCCTTCGCCCTCGCCGAGCTCGACCGGATCGCGTCGGGGATGGCGCTCCCGCGGAACGTGCGCGAGACGGCCGCGATGATCTACCGCAAGGCGGTCGGGCGGAACCTGATCCGGGGACGGTCGATCGAGGGGGTCGTCGCGGCGTCGCTCTACGGGAGCTGCCGCCAGTGCAACGTGCCGCGGACCCTCGACGAGATCGCCTCGAAGTCCCGGATCGGCCGGAAGGAGATCGGCCGGACGTACCGGTTCATGACGCGGGAGCTCCACCTGCGCCTGCTCCCCACGCGCCCGCAGGACTACATCCAGCGGTTCTGCTCGGAGCTCAAGCTGAAGGGCGAGATCCAGTCGCGGGCGAACGAGATCCTGAAGGAGGCGACCGAGCGCGAGCTCACGAGCGGTCGCGGTCCGACGGGGGTCGCGGCGGCCGCGATCTACATCGCGAGCGTGCAGTCCGGCGAGCGCCGCACGCAGCGCGAGGTCGCCGAGGTGGCGGGCGTCACCGAGGTGACGATCCGCAACCGCTACAAGGAGCTCACCGAGAAGCTGAACCTGAGGGTGCTGCTCTAGGCCCTCGGCGGGGTCGCCGTGCCCGAACGGTCCGGCACGACGTGCCGAAGGACGAACTCGTTGCCGTCCGGGTCGGCGAAGACCCCGAGGGTGACGACCCCGAGCGGATTCCGGTACGTCGTGGGCTCGCCGACGATCGTGCCGCCCCGCTGGCGGATCTCGGCGCAGGCGGCCACAGGGTCCTTGTGGGAGAAGACGATCCCCGAGACGGTGCCCGGCGGCCGGCCGCCCTCCTCTCCCCCCTGGATGTGCATCGTGAGGAGCGTGGTCGTGCCGGGGATCGCGAACGCCGCCCGCGACGCCGCCGCGTTGAAGCTCACTTCCTTGAGCCCGAGGACGGACGCGTAGAACGTCCGGGCCCGCTGGATGTCGTGCACGTGCACCGTGACCGCTTCCATCCCCTCGATCATCGACTCCATCGTCCGCTCCCCGACGGCCCAAGCCCCGGACGGCTCATAACGAGGCGGCGCGAGGTCCCGCCGCCGCTACGCTCTTGGCGGCCCCCACGGTGCCGAACGCATGCCGCGCACGCTCCCGATCGCCTTCCTCGTCTCGGGCGAGGGGACCACGATGGACGGGGTCGCGGAGCGGATCGAGCGGGAGCGGATCCCGGCCCAGGTCGTGCTCGTCGTCGCGAACCGGCCGGGGATCCCCGCCCTCGACCGGGCCCGGCGCCGGGGGATCCCGACGACCGTCGTGCCGTCCCGCGGGACGGACCGGGAGGCGTGGGCCGCCTCGCTCACGAGGACGCTCGACGCGGCCGGGGTCGAGCTCGTCGTGCTCGCCGGGTTCCTCGCGATCCTGCCCGACAGCTGGGTCGACCGTTGGCACGGCCGGGCGATCAACCTCCATCCGTCGCTCCTCCCGCGCCACGGGGGCCCGGGCATGTACGGGGACGCCGTGCACCGCGCGGTGCTCGACGCGGGGGAGGCGGTGACGGGCGCGACCGTCCACCTCGTGACGCGCGACGTCGACGGCGGCCCGGCGATCGCGCAGGAGCGCCTCGAGGTCCGCCCCACCGACACGCCCGAGTCGCTGCGCGCCCGGCTCCACCCGGTGGAGGTCGAGCTGCTCGCCGCCACGGTCCGGCGGTTCGCGATCGGCGCTCTCCCCCTGCCGTGGCGATCCGCCGGGTGACCGGCGGGGCTCAGGTCTCGAGCTCCCGGAGGGCGACCGCGTGCAGCGGGAGCTCGATCGTCAGCCGGTGCCGCGTCGTCTTCGGCGGGAACAGCCGCCCCTCCGCCGCCCGCCGGAGGACCTCGTCCTTGGCGATCGGCGGCCCGGGCCGCCATCGGTCGACCTGCACGACGTCCGACGCGTAGTCGAACAGCCACGCGGCGACCTTCTTCGCCCCGAGCCGCCGCAGCGCTTCCGCGCGGTGGTGGCCGTTCAGGATGACGTAGGAGCCCCGCGCGACCCAGATCGGATCGGACTGCACCGCCGTCCGCTCCATCTGGCGGACGAGCTCGCGGACCTTCGACGCCTCGGTCTCCTCGTGGAAGCGGAGCCGCTCGAGCGGCACGAGCGCGAACTCGGGCGGGGGCGTCACGCGGCCGAGCCGGCGCGGGCCTCGGCGAGGGCGCGACGCACGTACACCCCGATCATGCGGCGGCGGTAGTCCGCGGGGAGAAAGGTGTTGTGCACCGGCCGGGTGGCGCGCGCGACCGCCTCGCCGAGGTCGCGGGCCCGGTCGTCGCCGAGGGTGCTCCCGACGAGGGCGTCGGTGAGCTCGTCGTACCTTCGCGGCCGAGGTTCCGCGCCGCCGACGGCGATCCGGAGCTCGTCGACGCGCGCGCCGTCCCACCGGCCGGCGACCGCGACGCCGAGCTCGGGGAAGTCGAACGTCGGGCGGACGCGGAGCTTCTTGTAGCGGCTCCGCCGGCCGCGCGCCGCGGCGGGAAGATGGACCGCCACGAGCAGGTCGCCCGGGGCCATCGTGACCCGGCGGATCCCGTCGCCGCCCGCGTCGTAGAGATCGCCGAGGGGGATCGTGCGCCGCCCCGACGGACCCGCGAGCTCGACCGAGGCGTCCAGGGCGAGGAGCGGGGGGGCGAGGTCCCCCGAGAACGTCGCGTAGCACGTCTCCTTCTGCGGTACGACGTGGCACCGGTCCCCGTCCGCCTTGAGACAGAACCCGAGGCTCGCGCGCCAGAAGTAGCTCTGGTTGAAGAAGAAGCACCGGGTCTCGAGGAGCAGGTTCCCCCCCACGGTGCCGCTCGCCCGGACGAGCGGCGTCGCGACCTCCTCGACCGCGTCGGCGACGCCCGGCCAGGCCGCCGCGAACGTCGGGTCCCGCTCGAGGTCGGCGAGCCGCGCCATCGCGCCGAGCCGGTCGACGCGGTGGCCCGCCAGCTCTCCCACCCCGTCGAGGGCGATCAGGTGGGGTCGGAGGTTGAGGTGCATCTTGTAGTTCGGCAGGAGGTCGGTCCCGCCCGCGAGGTAGTCGAACCGGCCCGCGAGCGATCCCGCGAGCCGGACCGTCTCGTCGACCGACGACGGCCGGTGGAGCTCGAACGGATCGAGGTGCATCGCTACGCCCCCTTCCAGCTCCGGCCCGAGGCGCGGCGGACGTCGAGCGCCCGCACCACGCGGTCCGGCGTGATCGGCAGCTCGGTGAACCGGCAGCCGATCGCATCGTACAGTGCGTTCGCCACCGCCGGGAGGGTCGCGACGAGCGGCCCCTCCCCGGCCTCCTTGGCCCCGAACGGCCCGTCCGGGTCGTCGCCGCCGACCAGGAAGATCTCGACGTCGGGCATCTGCTGGGGGGCGGGGATCTTGTACTCGAGGAGCGACGGGTTGAACAGGCGCGAGGCCCGATAGCTCATCGTCTCGCCGAGCACCTGGCCGAGCCCCATGTGGATCGAGCCCTCGATCTGGCCCTCGACGGCGAGCCGGTTCAGCGGCCGACCGCAGTCGAAGGCGGCCCAGACGTGCTCGACGTCGTACTCGCCGGTCTCCGCGTCGACGTCGACCTCCGCGACGTACGCCGCGAACGAATAGGCCGGGGCGGTCCCGGCCCGCGCGCCTTTGAACGTCCCGCCGACCGGGTGGGTGTCGAACGCCCCGGTGGCGCTCAGCGCCCCGGTCGCTTCCATCGCCTTGTGCAACGCGTCCAGGAACGGCACGCGGACCGCGGGGGCCGACCGGCGGTGGATCTCCTCGTGCCCGACCTCGAGCTCCTCCGCCGGGACCCCGAGGAGCGCGGCGGCGCCCCCGACGATCCTCGCCCGGAGCTCTTCCGCCGCGCGCCGCGCGGC
>JASHQF010000018.1 GCA_030037695.1 Thermoplasmata archaeon | reverse complement strand
GACGCGGGCGGGTCCGCCGCACGCCGCGGGGGCTGCTCGTCGTCACCAGCGGGCCGGGGCAGGGCCGCGGGTTCCGCAACCTCGCCGGCGTCGACGTCGTCCCCGCGCCGCGGCTCGCTACCGAGGACCTCGCCCCGGGCGGGGTCGCGGGCCGGCTCACGCTGTTCTCGCGTGCCGCCGTCGAGGCGCTCCGGGCCCGGCTCGGGGAGGCGATCCCGTGACCGCGCTCCGCCACCGGATCGTGCTGCATGCCTACGTCACCGAGAAGTCGATGGACGAGATGGAGCGCCAGAACAAGCTCGAGTTCGTCGTCGACCGCCGGGCGAACCGCGCGGAGATCCGCAAGGCGGTCGAAGAGACGTACCAGTGCAAGGTCGCCAAGGTGACGACCAAGACGGTCAGCACCGGCAAGATCGCGACCGTGCGGTTCGCGAAGGAGTACTCGGCGGAGGACATCGGCAGCCGGGCGGGGGTGTTCTAGTGGGGAAGCGGATCATCTCCCGCCGCCGCGGGGCCGGGACCGGGACGTACCGCTCGCCGAGCCACCGTCACCACGGGCCGATCTACCACCCCCCGGCCTCGCTCGTGGGCGAGGGGAAGGTCACCGGCATCGTCCCGGCGCCGGGCCGCACCGCCCCCGTCGCCGAGGTGACGACCCCGGACGGCGGGCGCCTGAGGATCCTCGCGACGGCCGGGCTCGCCACCGGCGACACGATCGTGTTCGGTTCGGGCAAGGTCGACCGGGGGGCGATCCTCCCGCTCGCCGTGATCCCGGACGGCACGCTCGTCTCCAACCTCGAAGTGAAGCCGTTCGACGGCGGTCGCCTCGTGCGGGCCGCCGGAGCGAGCGCGCTCGTCGTCGCCCACGCCGCGGGCGAGGTGACGGTCCAGCTCCCGAGCGGGACGTTCAAGCAGTTCCTCGCGACGTGCCGCGCCGAGGTCGGCGCCGTCGCGGGCGGGGGCCGCGGAGAGCGGCCGATCATCAAGGCGGGCAAGAAGGTCTGGGGGACCCGCTCGCTCGCCCGGGCCGCGTTCAAGGTCCGCGGCGTCGCGATGAACCCCGTCAACCACCCGTTCGGCGGCGGCGCGCACCAGCACGTCGGGCGCCCGAGCACGGTGAAGAGCGGCACGTGGCCGGGGGCGAAGGTCGGCCGGTTCTCCCGCTCGGCGCGGCGCCGCGGCCGACGGGGCCGCGGGGGGGCGAGGTAGGCGATGCCGAAGGCGCGCCGGGCGAAGAAGGTCGAGGCCCGCCGCAAGCGGGAGTTCACGCTCCGGGGCAAGACGCTGCCCGAGCTCCGGGGGATGAGCCTCGAGGAGCTCGCGAAGATCCTCACCGCCCGGGCCCGGCGGTCGATCCGCCGGGGGTTCGCCCCCGAGGCGAACCGTTTCCTCGAGCGGATGCGCGCGACCGATCCGGCGAAGACGCTGCGCACGCACTGCCGCGACGCGCTCGTGCTCCCCGAGCACGTGGGCCGGAAGGTCGCGATCCACAACGGCAAGGAGTTCAAGGAGATCGAGGTGCGGCCCGAGATGATCGGGCACTACTTCGGGGAGTTCGCGCTGACCCGGCGGTTCGAGAAGCACTCGGGCCCGGGCGTCGGCGCCACGCGCTCGTCGAAGTTCATGCCCCTGAAGTGAGAGGGTCGGGATGCGCGGGTACACCTTCCAAGGGGAGACGGGAACGAACGTCGCGCGCGCGCGCGGCGTCGAGCTGCCGATCTCCCCGAAGAAGACCTACGAGGTCCTGAACGCGATCCGGGGCCTCGACGTCGCCGCCGCCCGCAAGGTCCTCGAGGCGGCGGCGGAGCACCGCCGGCCGATCCGGTTCCGACGCTACAACCAGGAGACCGCGCACAAGCGCGGGACCGGGCCGGGGCGGTACGCCGACAAGGTCGCCCGCAAGATCCTCGCCGTCCTCGCCAACGCCGAGGAGAACGCCGAGTACGACGGGCTCGACGCCGACCGGCTGTTCGTCAAGGTCGCCGCGAGCGCCCGGGGCCGGATCCGCAAGGCGTCGATGCCCCGGGCCCACGGCCGGGCGACCGCCTGGAACGAGCAGACGACGAACGTGGAGATCGTCCTCGCCGAGCGCAAGGAGGCCGCATGAGCGCCGAGCGCAAGCTGATCCAGGAGTCGGTCCGCCGGGTCCTCCTCAAGGATTTCCTCGTCCAGGAGAGCGCGCGCGCCGGCTTCGGCGGGCTCGACATCGTCCGGACCCCCATGGGCACCCGGGTCACGCTCGTCTGCGAGCGGCCGGGGATCCTGATCGGGCACCGAGGCGAGCTGATCAAGCGCCTCACCGAGGAGATCCAGGCCCGGTTCGCGCTCGACAATCCGCAGATCGAGGTCCAGGAGGAGCGCCAGCCGAACCTGAACGCCCAGCTGATGAGCGAGAAGCTCGCCTCGACGCTCGAGCGGGGTTGGCACTTCCGCCGGGCGGGCCACTCCACGGTCCGCCGCATCATGGAATCCGGCGCCCGCGGCTGCCAGGTGATCCTCTCCGGCAAGCTCACGGGGGAGCGGCACCGGACCGAGCGGTTCAAGGCCGGGACGATCAAGTACTGCGGCGAGGCGGTCCATCTCTGGATGGACAAGGGGTTCTACCAGGCGCGCCTCAAGCCGGGCGTCATCGGCGTCAACGTCTGGATCATGCGTCCGACGGCGAAGCTCCCCGACGAGATCATCGTGAAGGGGGTCGAGGCGCGGCCGAAGGAGGTCCCGGCGGAGGTCCCGCCGGTCGCACCCGCGGCCGCTCCCGCCCCGGTCGCCGGGACCCCGGGGGCGGCGTGAGCCTGCTCCGGATGCGCGAGCTCCGCGCGCTGACCGACGAGGAGCTGAGGCGGAAGATCGCCGAGGCGGAGAACGATCTCCTCCGGGAGCGCGGGGTCGCCGCGATGGGCGGCGCCCCGCCGAGCCCCGGTCGGATGCGCGCCCTCCGCACGAACGTCGCCCGGGCGCTCACCGTCCTGAGCGAGCGGGCCCGGGCGGCGACCGCGGGACGGGCCTCGGGGCCGTCGAGGTGAGCCGATGGCGAGGACCTCCGCACCGGGACATTCGCTCGCGGCGTCGGAGCGCGAAGCGCTCGCGGGCGAGCTGATCGGCGCTGCGATCGCCGTGCGCGCGGGCCCCGGCCTCGGGCGGCCCGTCGAGGGGACGATCGTGGACGAGACGCTCGCCACGTTCGTCGTACGCCCCGCCGGGCGCCAGGGCACCGTGCGCCTCCCGAAGACCGGCCTCACCGGCACGATCGTGCTCGACGGCCGGGAGTTACCGTTAAGAGGCGAATCCCTACGCGTGCGCCCCGAGGACCGGACGAAACGGCTGCTCGCCGGGGGTCCTCGGAGGTTCCGATGACCCCGACCCGCAGCACTCCCCGCGCGCCCCGGGCCCGGGACATCGGCCTCGACGTCCGGGCGCCGAAGGCGCGGTGCGACGACCGTCACTGTCCGTTCCACGGGCGCCTGCCGGTGCGCGGCCAGATCCTCGAGGGGACGGTCGTCTCGACCGCGATGCAGCGGACGGCGGTCGTCGAGCGGACGCTGCTCCACTACGTGGCGAAATTCGAGCGGTACGAGAAGCGTCGACGCCGCTACCTCGCCCACAATCCCCCGTGCCTCGGGATCCGCCCCGGGCGACGGGTCCGGATCGCGGAGACCCGCCCGCTCTCCAAGCTCGTCTCGTTCT
>JASHQF010000017.1 GCA_030037695.1 Thermoplasmata archaeon | reverse complement strand
GCGCTGACGCCCCGATCGGTCCGGCTGGCGACCTCGAGCGGAGGGCCGCTGGCCGTGAGGAGGCCGCGGCGACGCAGGCCGTCGAGGATCACGCCTTCGATCGTGCGCGCCCCGGGTTGACGGGCCCACCCCTGGAAACCGGCCCCGTCGTAGCCGAACCGGATCAGCCATCGGGCGGGTTCGGGCACGGGGGGCCAGCGCCGTGCCTCCATTTTCCTCGACCGGGGGGGCGACCGGTCCCGACCGTGAGAACCCGACACATTCGGTGGTCTACGAACAGCAATATAGACTAAATTGAGATTCTATATATTCGTTGTCGAGGTCGAACCCCCGACCATGGGGCGATCCGCCGAAGTGCGACCCGTCCGGGTTCGTGCGCGGATCGGCCCCCCGGGTCGAGAAAGAGCGGGTGAAACCGAATGAGCACGCAGAACCCAAGCGGGACCACGCCAGGGTCCGGAGGATCGAGCACGACCGAATCGCTGTCCACGCCGGTACGCAAGCGCACCGGTCAGGTGACGACCGGGATGGCGATCGCCATCGGCGTCGTCCTGTTGGCAGCCGGTCTCGGGGGAGGGTACTTCCTCGGGGCCTACCTGACCAAGGTGAGCGCGACGACGATCGACGTCACGGAGGCGGGGTCGACCCTCCTCGAGCCGCTGATGGACCTCTGGGGACCTAACTACACGAAGCTCGTCAACTCCCACGTGATCGTGAGCCCCGGTCCGGGCGGAAGCACGATCGGGCAGACCGAGGCCGAAGCGGGAACGATCGACATCGGGGGCTCCGACGCCTACGTCGCGAACCCGAAGTCCGAGGGCGTGGTCGACCTCCCGGTCGCGATCTCCTCGCAGCTGATCGTCTACGATCTCAGCGAGGACTCGGCGTTGAACGGCCACCACCTGAACCTCAACGGGACGATCCTGGCGGAGATCTACGAGGGGACGATCACGAACTGGGACGATCCGGCCATCGTGGCCGCCAACCCCAGCGTGACGATGCCCAACGAACCGATCACCCCGGTGGTCCGCTCGGACGGAGGCGGGGACACGTTCCTGTTCTCCACGTACTGCGACATGTCCTACGCGGGCTGGACGTACGGGAATTCGACCAAGGACTTCATCGCACCGAACCCGACCGTGCCGGGGGCCCAATCGGGCAGCGGCAACAGCGGGGAAATCGGCGCGCTCCTCAACTACACGGGCAGCGTGGGCTACGTCGGCGTGAGCTACATGTCGACGATCGTCAACCAGAGCAAGCTCCAGTACGCGGCGATCGGGGACAACGCCGCGAACACCAAGCTCGGGGGCAACGTCACCGCGAACGCCTCCGCGCAGGACAACTACATCCTCTGGAACTCGACGGACGTGGGCGAGGATGCGAGCCTGGGCCTGGCGCGGCTCAACTACGCCGCGGACGGCCTCGCGGTCAACATCGAGCTCGGGGGCAGCCCGGCGGGTCCGACCACCTGGTCGAAGGGCGGCGGCGGGACCAACCCGACGACGCAGGATCCCGACCCCTACCCCATCGTCAATCTCGAGTACACGATCGTGAAGACGAGCCCGGCGAACCCCTCGCACCAGGCGTACGTCGTCGATTTCCTCGAGTGGGCGATCTCCTACGGGAACTACAACAGCACAGGACAGGAGTCGTTCTGGATCCACAAGGTCGGCTTCCTCCCCCTGACGGCGCAGGTCCAGGGCCTTGACCAAGAGGTACTGTCGACCATCTCGATCGCTTCGTAGGGTCCGGCGATTCCCGTGAGCCAGCCTCCGGTCGCAGGTCCGGCCGGGGGCCGGCAACCCCTTCCCTTCTTGGCCCGCCTTCGGGCGGGGATCGCCCGGTGGTGGCCGTACGTCCCGGCGCTCCTCCCGCTCGCGCTCACGCTCGCGATCGTCGACTCGCTCATCGGCGCGAGTCGCCTCCAGAACTTCGGCGCCGGCTTCTTCGGCTTCATCATCACCGATTACGGGATCCTGATCTTCGTCGTCGGCTCGTTCCTCACCTCGGTCCCGGCGCTGGTCATCGCCATGCTGGTCGGCCTCGGGATCGCGATCGCGTCCACCACGTACCTCCCTCGATTCCTCTCGGAATGGCTGGATCCGTTCGTCGACCTTCTGGCCGGGATCCCGAGCATCGTCTACGGCCTGTGGGGGTTCCTGATCGTCGCCCCGTTCTTCGGCCACGATATCTTTCCGACGGTCGCGCCCGCCCTCGCCTGGATCCCGGGGTTCCACCCGAGCTTCAACTCGCCGTCCCTCGAAGGGACCGGCCTCGCGCTCGGGATCATCATCCTGACCCTGATGATCCTCCCGATCACCACGCTCCTAATGCGGGACGCGCTCCGGTCCGTGCCGCGCGACCTCTGGGAGAGCGGCCTCGCTCTCGGCGCGACCCGCTGGGAGGTCGCCCGGCACGTCGCGATCCCGTACGCGAAGCGCGGGATCTGGGGCGCCGCGTTCCTCGGCTTCGGACGGGCGATGGGCGAGACCGTCGCGGTCTACTTCGTCATCGACCAGACGGCGCGCCTCCCCACGAACATCTACGCCCCGACCTCGACGATGGCGTCGCTCATCGTGAGCTCGATCGCGCAGAACCTGGCGGGCACGGATCTCCACTTCCTCGCGGAGATGGCGCTCGTGCTGCTCGCGATCACGCTGGTCGTCAACGTCGCCGGCCGATGGATGATCCGCCGAACGTTCACCGACGTCGCGGGGCTGTAGGGGCCGATGGGCGCAGTGACGGGAGCCCCTCCACTGGCGGCCGAGGACGACCTTCGCCGCGACCGTTCGGGGCACCTACGGGGCCGCACGGTGCTCGACCGATGCATCGGCTGGCTCCTGCCGCTCCTGTTCCTCGTCGCGATCGCTCCGATCCTCGATCTCGTCTACTGGGTCGCGTCGCGGGCCCTGCCGACGTTCACCCTGTCGATCATCACCACCAACCCGTCGGGGGCCGCGGGGGGCCTGCTCTCCCCGATCGTGGGGTCCCTCGAGATCCTTCTCCTCGCGACGCTCGTCGCGATCGCGCTCGGGTTCTTCGGTGGGCTGGCCACCGCCGAGTACCTTGACGAGGAGACCGCGGGGGCGATCCGGGTCACGGCGAACGTCATGGTCGGGATCCCGTCGATCATCCTCGGTCTGTTCGGGTTCATCGTGTTCGTGAAGTACTTCGGCTGGGGCGCTTCGCTCGCCGCGGCCGGGGTGACCCTCGGGATCTTCATGACGCCCTACGTCTACCGCGCGACCGATCTCGCGTACCTCTCGGTCCCCCCGCACATCCGCGAGGCCGCCGTGGGGTCGGGCGCGACCCCGCTGCAGTACCTGTTCCGGGTCGCGACCCCGATCGCGTTCCCCTCGGTGCTCACCGGCATCTTCCTCGCGATGGCCATCGGCGTCGGCGAGACCGCCCCGATCCTCCTCGCCACCACACCGGTGGCGATCCCGCCGCTCAGCCTGTTCCAACCCGCGAGCGCCCTCCCCCTGTACATCTGGAGCGGCTTCGAGAACGGTCTCATCCTCCCGGTCGCCATCCATCGAGCGTTCCAGGCGGCGTTCCTCCTCCTCGTGATCGTCGTGGGGCTGAACGTCCTCGTCCGGATCATCGCCGCCCGGTCACGCCGGCGCCTGGAGGGCCTGTTCCAGTGACCGCGGAGTCGGGGGCGATGACGACGCCCGTCGTCGCGGTCGACGGGGTCAGCGTCCGGACCCGGGACCGGACGATCCTCGACAAGATCTCGCTCGACTTCTCGGCCCGGAGCCTCACCGCGGTCGTCGGGCCGTCCGGGTGCGGGAAGACCACGTTCATCCGGACCCTCAATCGGATGGCGGAGCTGACCCCGGGCCTCCGCATCCAGGGCCGCGTCCTCTACCTGGGGCAGGACGTCTACGACCCCACGGTGAACCCGGTGGTAGTGCGCCGCCGGATGGGAATGGTCTTCCAGCGCCCCACGGTCTTTCCGGCGTCGGTCTTCGAGAACGCCGCCTTCGGGCTGCGGCTCGTTCGGGCCTCGGAGGAGGAGATCGACGCCGCGGTGACGGAGGCGTTGCAGCGCGCGGGACTCTGGGACGAGGTCCACAGCCACCTCGACGGTCCGGCCCTGGCCCTCTCGGGGGGCCAGCAGCAGCGCCTGTGCATCGCGCGGGCCCTTGCGGTGCGCCCCAAGGTCCTCCTCCTGGACGAACCGACGAGCGCGCTGGACCCGGCCGCGACCCAGCGGGTCGAGGCGACCCTCCAGCACCTCAAGGAGGAGATCGTGGTCATCCTGGTGACCCACAACGTCGGCCAGGCCGCCCGAGTTTCCGACCGGGTCGCCTTCTTGCACTCCGGGCACTTGGTCGAGGTCGGGGCGACCGCCGACATGCTCGAGCGCCCGCGCGAGAAGCTGACGGAGCAGTTCATCACCGGAAGGTTCGAATGACCGCGGACGAGGCGGGCCCGCACCGGGCCTTGAGCGAGGACCACCACCGCGCGATGGCCGCGCTGAAGCACCACGTCGCCGAGATGACCGAGCTGGCGCTCGGCATGGTCGCCGACGGGACCCGCGCCCTCCTGCGCGGGGACCGGGAGCTCGCCCGCTCCGTGGCCTCGCGGGACCCCGCGCTCGATCGCTACGATCTCAACATCGAGGTGGAGACGATCCGGCTCGTCGCGGTGATGCAGCCGGAGGGCCCCGACCTGAGGACGACCGAGGGGATCCTCAAGATCGCCAACTGCGTCGATCGGGTCGGACGCCTCGGCTACGATCTCTCCCGCAACCTGGCGGAGGGCCCGGGCAAGGGTGACGACGACGTGCAGGAGATGCTGCGAAGGATGGACGAGCGGGCCCGGGCGATGGTCGCGGAGGCGATGGAGGCGTTCCTCTCGCAGGACGTCGCGCGGGCGAAGTCGGTCTTCCCGATGGACGAGCTGGTCGATTCCCTCCACCGCGATGTCCAGAAGCGCCTCGTCGAGCTGTTGCGTCAGGGGGGCGCCGAGAGCGATCGCCGAGCCTTCGAGCTGCTGGCCGCCCGCCATCTGGAGCGCGTGGCCGACAACGCCTGCAAGATCGCCGAGAAGGCCGTCTATGCGATCAGCGGGGAGCGGCGTAGCGAGTACTTCCCCCGCCGGAGCGTCCCGCCACCTCCGAAGGCGGGCACCCCGACGTAGGTCCCCATCGCCCGAGACAACGAAACCGACTTACGCCGCCCCGCCCGTCCGGGGCGATCTCCTCGTGCTCCCGTAGTCTAGTCCGGTCAAGGATTCGGGGCCTTCGACCCCGTAACGCGGGTTCGAATCCCGCCGGGAGCACTCCCTTCCGGGCGCCCCGAAGGCACGAAAACTACGTGGCTCTCCGATTCCACTATAGACTATAGTTCGAATCGTTAAGCCTCGGTAATCGCTCGGTCGGGTCCCCAGGGACCCGCATGGAAGGTCGCAAGCTGCAGCTCGCGGGGAAATCGACGTTCCTCGTCTCCTTGCCCAAGCGATGGGTGACGAAGGCGGGCCTCAAGGCCGGGGACACCCTTTTCGTCGACACCGAAGCGGACGGGTCGGTCTCGATCCGCCTGAACGCCGGCAACCGGCCCGTCGTGCGGCGCAAATCGTTCCACGAGCGCGGCGAGGAGACGCGGGAGCACCTGCTGAGGAAGTTCATCGGGGCCTACATCTCCGGCTTCGGGCTCATCGAGATCCGCTTCTCGCCGGCGCGGGGTCCGTTCGTCCGGAAGGTCGCCCGGGAGTTCTGCCGCCTCGTCATCGGTCCGGAGGTGATCGAGGAGAGCGCGACCTCCATCCTGATCCAGGATCTCTCCGATCCGTCCGAGCTGAGCTCGGAGAAGTGCCTGCGTCGCATGCACCTCACGGTGCGCGCGATGCTCGAGGACGCGATCACGACCCTCAAGACGTCCAACGAGACGCTCGTGCACGACGTGAGCCTGCGGAGCCAGGACGTGAGCCGCCTGTATTGGATGGTGGCGAAGCAGTACCACCTCGCCCACTCGACGCCCGCGGACGGGGTGGCCGCGGCGACGGTCCACGGGCACCGCCTGATCGCCAAGCTCCTCGAGCGGATCGGGGAGCACGCCCAGCGGATCGCGGTGACGTCGTCGACCCTCGTCGCCGAGAAGGCGCTCGACCCGAAGCTCCTCGAGCAGCTCGGGGAGGCCCGTGCGTCGGCGGTCGCCCTGCTCGACAAGGCGTTCCAGGCCCTCGTCACGCGCAACATCGAGACGGCCAACGAGGCGATCGACGCGCGCGCGGACCACCAGCGGCTCATCGACGCGCTCGCCCATCGCGTCGCGGCGCGGCGAGGGGAGTCGCTGCTGGCGCTCGGGACGATCGTCGACAGCCTCGGCCGTACCGCGGTGCACGCCGCCGAGATCGCCGAAGAGGCGATCGATCTCGCCGTCCTGACGAGCCCGGAAACGGCCTAGGCGCGGCTCAGCCCGACCGCTTCCACAGGGAGCGGCGCGGCGGCGGGGTCGGCGGGGCTTCCGACGGAGCCTCCGGTGGGGCGGGTGTGGGTTCCGCTCCCGATCCTCCGCTCAGGATCCGCTCGCGGGGGGCGAGGGCGGAGCGGGCCAGCTCTCCATCGATCTGGTAGGCGCGTAGGGCGACGCCACGCTCCAGCGCGAGGTCGGCGAGCTCGAACAGGCGCCGGGGATTGCCGCGGGCCGCCAAGTTGAGCTCGTGCACCGCGTCCCGATCGAACGGGTACGTGGGCTCGAGGTCCTCCACGATGCGCTTCGCAAGGAGCTTCTTCGCCAGCACGAGGCGAGCCTCGTCGTCGGAGAGGCCGACGAGGGGGATCGCGCGGTTGATGCGCGCCGCGAACGCCGGCTGGTTCGCCGTGAGCCAGGCGAGGTACCCGACGTAGCAGGTGAACATCAACAGGACGCCGGGCTTCATCACCGCGCTCACCTCCTCGAGGGTCTTCACGAACATGTCGGCCTCGTAGGCCTCCGTCATGTTGTGCACGTCGTTGAGCAGGAGCAGCGAGGGGGCCGTGGCGTTCAACGCCTCGCCGATCCGTCGTCCCGCCTCCTTGGGGTTCGATAGGCCCCCCTTCGCCCGGGTCAGGGCCGCGATCGAGCGTAGCCAGGGGGGCGAACCGAGCATCTTCACGAGGCCGGCGGCCTTGGCGGACTCCTCGAACGCCTCGGCGAAGCCGCGCAGGACCCAGGGGCTGCGCGTCGTGACGTCGAAGTACACCACGAACGCGTGGCGTTCCCGCGCCTCGGCCGCGGCGACCCGGAGCCGTTGGGTCTTCCCGGAGCCGGGGGGTCCGGTCACCGCCACGATGGCGCGGTTCTCGCGGTCGAGGACCTCTTCCCGGATCGTGCGCAGCGTCTCGTCGGCGGTTTGGTTGACGTGGAAGATCGTGACGTCCTCCACGTTCTCGCTGGCGAGCTCGCGGAACGGATTGCCCGTGAGGCCGTAGCGTTCGTAGCTCCCGGTCGGCATCGTCGACCCCCCTACAGGACCCGGTTCCGCAGGTCGATGGCGATCCGCTTCCCGTCGAACTCGTAGTAGATGTTCCGGTCGACGAACCGGCCGTCGGTCCACTTCGGGATCCGGAGGTAACGGACCGCTCCCTCGGGCCCCTCCCGCACGTGGAACTGCAGGAGGCCGTCAGCGAGGTGCGCTGCCACCGCTTCGGCCCGGGGTTCCAGCATGTCCTTGTCGGTGGCGAGGACCGAGATCGTCCCCTTCTTCCGGCCGAGGGCACGGAGGCTCCGCAGGGAGTGGGCGAGCTGGTCCGGAGTAAGGTCCAGCGCTAGGAACGAGAACGAGTCGATCGCGAGGAGACCCCCGTTGCCCCCGAACTCCTCGAGGTCGTCGATCGCCTCGCGCTCGTGGATCCGGATCCACCGCTCGGGTAGCTCGGCGCCCCCGCGCTCGACGGCGAGCAGCGACTGAAGTTCGTCCCGATCTCGGGAGGTGACGAACGTGACGGGAGATCCCGACCTGCCGGCGGACAGGGAGAGGCGCCGCACGAAGAAGCTCTTCGCGGCGTCGGCCCCGCTCTCGACCAACAGGAGCCGACCCTCGGCCAGCTCCGGGATGATCGTGTCGAGGCCGGGGACCTCGATCGGAACGTTCATCGCACGGCGAAGAGCGTCCTTCGCATAACTCCGCGGCCGCGGAGACGGCCCCCGGCCTACAGAGCGCACGGGGTACTACGGAGTTACCGTGGATTCCTCCTAAGGGGAGCGGCTCGGGTTCCGGGACGGATGCGTCGCTACCGGCGGAGTCGCCGCGCCCTCGCGGAGATCGTGGGCACGCTCATGCTCGTCGTGATCGTCGTGGCGGCCGCCACAGCGTTCTCGTTCTTCGTCGCGGCCTACCAAAAGCAGGTCCAGGCGGAGGAGACCCTCACCCACGACCGCGCGTTGGAGGACGTGAAGGTCATCGGCCTATCCGAGGTATCCTGTGCGACCGCCCCTCGAGGATGCGAGTCCGGGGCCGACACATCATCGTTTGCGGCGCTAACGATCCTGATTTCCAGCCTCGATGTCAATAGTATCGGGGTAGCCGAACTGATCTTGGATGACCACCCCATCGTGAACTACACCGACAGGATTGGATACGGGCCGCAGCAATCCCCCTGCTGGAACGGCTCCGACTCGGGCCCTCTTCACGGCCTTGTGCCGTGTGTCCCGTGGTTCATCCCCGCCGATGCGGCCGTGTCGATCACGCTCACTCTGGACATCGACAACAAGTCCACCCTGGAAGTCAACAATACGACCACCTACAACAGAAACATCACACCCGCCCTCGGAGGGCCCTTTGACAGTCTCGTACCTACATCGGACATCACGTTAGAGGTGCTCACGGAGCTCACCAACGTGTTTACGGAGACGTTCTCTCCGCCCGATGCGGTCGCCTCGGTGTTCTTCGTTTCGGGCGGAAGCATGCCCGTGCCGGTCTTCGACGGTCTAGGATCGTATCAGCCCGCGGGGGCCGTGAATGCGTCCATCCTCTGGTACAATTGGACCATCACCGTCAAGAATACCACCACGACCTTCAACGGTACGGGGGCAGAGTACCAGGATAGCAAGCTCGCCAACGACACGACTTACAATGTAACGCTCACCGTGACGAATACCGAGGGGCTTACCGGTTCGACTTTGATCAGCTACACCCAGGAGTCCTAGTCATCGTACGGCCGACCCCCGGCACCCGCCTCAAGATGCGGAGAATTCTGGGGATCTCGCGGATCCGTCGGGGGATCGGCTCGCGGCGCCTCGAACCCCCAGTCCGTCAAGCGGGAAGTTAACCCTACGTCCACGGCAATGGGGCCCGGAGCCCAAGCTCCCTCGGAGTGAGCCGTGGTGACGACGCACAGGGGGAGGAGGCCGCTCAGGATCGTGTACGGGCCCCGATCGGATTCAGCGACCACGCAGGGGGTGGCCCGCAGGGGTCCGTGATCGATCCGACGTTTGAGGTACCGGTAGTCTCCGGAGAGCTCCCCGTCGGCGGTGTCGCGGCCGTGGTCCAGCTCTCGTGCGAACGACCGAACGTCCAGCGCCGGCGCGATGGCGGCAAGGTTCGGCAGGTTCGGCAGGCGAAACGACGCGATTTCGTCAGCGTCCGAAGATCCCGTGTGCCATCGGACCTCCAAGGAGAGCAGACGCTGGAGCAGGGGGCCGTAGAGAGCCTTGACCGAGCGGAGACCCGCCGCCCGGTCCTCGGGGGTCCACTCCGACGCTGAGGAGTATCTCAGGTGCTCGGATTCCTTCTGGCTTAACTGGCTCCCGAGACGCCCGGACCATCGAGGATAGAGCCGCTCCACGCCAACGAACCGAAGGAGGACCTCGTCCTCGGTCGTCGGCGCGAGGACCCGCATGTGCGCGCGGCGGCGGCACCTAAGGGAAGAGGATCAGGAACGCAATGGCCGTCGCCGCGACGAGCCCCAGGGAGTGGAGGATGCCGTAGCGCGCCCGGCCTTCGGTGAAGGCGCCGATGATCGCCCCCGTCCCCAGCGCGTTGATCAGCATCAGTTCGAAGAACCGCTCCTTCATGGTCGGGACGCTCAGCTTAGGCACCGCGGTCGCTGCGCTTCCCCCGCCCGAGCTGATCGGGCTCCCGACCCCGAGGAACGAGACGTTGAGGGTCCCGAGCGTGGGGGCGATGTAGAGCAACGCGAAGAGCACGGCCATGAGGACCGCGAAGGCGATGTAGATGACCGCGACGGGGAGCATCAGCTGCTTCTCGCGCTCCTCTTCGATCTTCACGAAATCGTCCATGTCCTTGGCCGCGCGGTAGACCACCGTCGCCGTCTCCCCCCCGATCGTCGACGCGTCGGCGATCAGGCCCGCGTAACGGGAGATGAGGCGACTGCGCATCGGGGCCACCATCTCCCGAAGGATCGCCTGGAACGGTCGACCCAGCCGCACGCTGTCGGCGGCGATCCGAAGGTGCTTTGCGAGGATGTTGGTGTGCGTCTTGGCGAGCTCGATCAGCGCCTTGGCCGGATCGATGCCCCCGCGCATCGCGTCGGCCATTTCGAACAAGAATTGGGCGAACGCGCGCTCGTACGCCCGGATGCGGAGCATCTCTTGCCGGGCATCGATCCCGAAGGCGGTCAGGGCGATGAAGACGGCGATGATGAAGACGTAATCCACCGCGTTCGAGGGAAGCCCCGGCGTGCTGAAGACGTAGGAGAGCCCCACGAGGACGAAGACGAAGGCGATCGCCAACGGAAGGTACAGCACCAGGTAGGTCCGTTTGACCGGGTGCGTTGCGAAATATCTTCGCAGCGTGAAACGGGTGGTCTGCCGTAGGTAGAGGATGTACCCCCCCACCGCGCCCCCCGAGACCGCGGCGGCCAGGCCGAGGTAGAGGAGGATAGTGGCGGGTCTCAGCCCGCCCAAGGGGTTCGACGTGGCTCCCGATCCCGGCACCACGGTGAAATTCCACGAGATCGCGGCCTTATTGCCGGAGGCGTCGGCCGCCCCGACGGTCGCGTTGTTCGCCCCGGTCGGGAGCTTGAGGATCGACGGGACCTTGTAGATGATGTCGTGCGCCGTGATGTTGATCAGTTGCGTGTAGTTGACACCGTCGACCAGCAGATAGACCGATGATGGATCGAGGAGCGCGGCCGAGTCGCTGTAGGCGACCTCGATCGTCGGCGTGTTAGTTCCGACCGTGCCGTTCCGGGACGGCGTAACCGGGGTGAGCACGAGCACCCCGGACGCCCTCGGAATCGGCGCGGCCGAGGACGTCGCCACCACCAGACCCCAGAACAAGGTCGAAAGGCCGAAGACCAGAAGGAGTAGGATGACGCCGCGTCTCATTCCGACCTCGCGTAGGCGACCGACACCAGGATGATCGTCATCGCCACGGCCACGGGTACGAGGCCGAAGGTGAGCAGCAACAGCAGCTCGTTGGCGTTCAGGCCCGCGGCAGTGCTCCCGAGGGCGTTCAAGAGGAACGCCGCGACCGCGATCATGAGCACGCCCACGAGGACGAGGCTGACGTACATGTCGAGGAACGTCGACAACCGCTCGATGAACTCCTTCTGCACGAGGCGCTTGAACCGCATGACGTCGTCCGACTTGCTGCGGAGGTACTCGTCGAGATTCCCCCCCTGGTGGATCATGTTCGCGAGATCCCAGAGCGTGTCCCGCACGGACGTCGAGGGGCTCTCCTTCGCGGTCTCGGCGAGGGCCGTGATCAGGTCCTTGCCCTGCACGTCGGCCTTGTAGGCGACCTCGCGGAACGTGGCGGTCAGCGCGGGATCGTGATCCCGCTGGGCCATGTGCCGGATGAGACGGATCGGGGAGCTTCCGGTGCTCGCGAGTACCGAGAGTTCGCTCAGACTGAACGGCAGCTCTCGCTCGAGCTGGTCCTTGCGGTTGGCGATCCGGCTGTCGACGAGGAAACGAAAGCCGCCCGCCACCGAAGCGACACCGACGCCCGCCAGTAACGGCACGTAGAGATACCACTCCGCGGAGTGGAGGACCACGCGGAAGAGGAGCAAGGCCACGACCCCGGTCACCGCGCCCGCGATCAGCGCGGTCATCAGGAGGAGCGCGTTGAACATCGCCGGCGGGAAGTTCATCCCCGCCCGCTTCAGGCGCTCGGCCAGCACCTCGGAGCCCTCGGACCCCTCGAAACGGGGTCCGAGCAGTCGGAAGCTGAACGTGCGATACCGCTGGGCGAAATCCGGGGTCTTCGGCCGGGGTGCCGAGTCGCTACCCTCGACCGCCGCGGCGGACTCTCCCGCCGGCATCCCGCACCTTCACGCGGCCCGCTGCTGGAGCCGACGGTAGGCCTCGCCGGGGTCTACGTAGTAGGCGGCAATGGCGCGACTGACATCCCGGAAGTAGGTCATGTGGAGCTTGTCCATCAGTCGAAGGTATCCTTCCTTACGACGCAGTTCCTCCGACATCGCGTCCAGGCTCTGGCCCGTCCGCTGACCGATCTCCTCGAGGACGAAGCTCCGACCGAGGAAGGTGAACGAGTCCGTGGAGGGTTCCCATCGAAACGTATCGTTGGTGAGGAGCTCTTTCGTGCCGGGGTCGATCTCGAGGATCTCCGTCACCGCGCTGACGCGGCGGACCCGGTTCTGGTTGACGGTGACTTGCGAGGGGAAAGCGACCGCATCGAGCGCCTGAAAGAGGACCCGAGGGATGTTCATCGGCTCGTTCTCGACCCGATGCAGGAGCTCGGCAATGCTGCCCGCATGGATCGTCGACAACGAGGCGTGGCCCACGGAGATCGCCTGGAACAGGGTGAACGATTCGACCCCCCGAACCTCCCCGACGATGACGTACTCGGGTCGCTGGCGGAGCGCCGCGACGAGCAGGTCGAAGAGCGTGACGCTTCCGGACGGCTTCGCCCCCGCGGCGCTCACCCCCGACACTCCGGAGGCCCCGCTCGAACCCCCCATCCCGTAGCCGGTCCGCGCGACGGACTGGATCCAGTTCTGATGATCGATCTGGATCTCGGGCGTGTCCTCGATCGAGACGATCTTGTCCTCGGGACGGATGAACATGCAGATCGCGTTGAGGAAGGTCGTCTTCCCCGCGGCGGTCCCGCCAGAGATCAGCAGCGATCGGTGGTTCTCGATCAAGGTCCAGAAGTAGGCTAGCTCGAAGGGGGAGACCGAGCCGAACCTCAGGAGGTCGATCGGCGACACCGGATCGTGCGAGAACTTCCGGACGCTGAAGGTCGATCCCTTCCTCGTGACCTCGGTACCGAGCGTGAGATTGATCCGGCTTCCGTCCTGGAGCGTGGCATCGAGGATCGGCTGGTAGATCGAAACGTGCTTACCGGCGATCTGAGCTAGCCGGAAGATGTAGCGGTTGAGCTCGAGCTCGCCTTCGTACCGCACGTTGGTGCGCATCGAGCCGAAGACCCGGTGGTAGACGTAGAGCGGGATGCCGGGACCGAGACAGCTGATGTCCTCGAGGAACGGGTCGTGCAGGATCGCGTCGGTGCGTCCCAGGCCCACGAACTCCCGGCGAAGATAGTAGAGGAGGACCGGGCGACGGCGCTCCGGCACGGTGATGTCGTAGAGATCGATCACCCCGAGGAACTTCTGGCGCAGGTACTCCTGGAGCTTGGGGGATTCCTCGAGGGTCTGTCCCTCCCCGATCGGCAGCTCCTCCTGCGCCATCGACGCCTCCATCTTGCGACGGATGTCGACGATGCTCTCCTGCTCGCCCGCCCGCAGGGTCGGCTCGAGGATGTTGTAGAGAAGTTCCCCCTCGTTCGGACTGAACTGGATACGGACGAACGCGTACGGGGGGAGGACGGGGTAAGTGAGGTCGATGATCTTCCGATCCGCGAGCAGCAGACGCCGCATGTAGCCGAGCTCGCCCTGGATCAGCAGCTTGTCGGAGACCGTGGTGAGCGGCCGCAGCTTCGCGTCGAGGCTCTGAGATTCCCGGCGGAGCGTCGCGCGATCCTTCGGCTTGGAAGGGCTGCCCTTGTGCCCGAGCACGAGGGGCCGGCGGGGCTCCGACGAGGCCCCCGGACGGCGAACCGCGCTGTCCGGAGAGACCATCTCCCTCGAAGCCGATGTTCGGCGGTTAAGGAGCGCGCACGGAGTTACCGTAGTCTCTGTAGGCCTCCGCTTCGCCCGGTCCGGAAGGAACCCCTACGGCCGGTGCCCATTCTCGGACTCGCTACGGCTTCTCGTTCGACCCGGCATATCAACGGACGGTCGCTCGAACGGCTGCGGCGCCGCCTCGACGAGGCCAGGGGCGGTGCCGCGCCCAAGAAAGGAGGAAACGAAGGGGGACATGAGCGACAAGAGAGCGACCTTGAGAGAACGTACCCAGAGGTTCCGCCGGCGGATGCGCGGCAAGGACCGGGGCGTGTCGCCCGTCGTGGCGACGCTGATCCTGATCCTGATCGCCGTCGCGGCCGCGGCGGCGCTCTACCTTTGGTTGGTTGCCTGGCAAGGCAACATCACGGGCGGCATCGGCAACCAGCAGGTGCAGGCCACGTTCACCATCGGTGGGAGCACGTCGGTCTTCCCGTTCAGCTCGGCAGGCGTATCGTGGTACGAGCAGAACCACTCCGACGTCGTGATCAACGACCAGCAAGGCGGAACGGGCGCGGGCATGCTCGCGGTGTGCGAGGGGCACATTGACGTCGGCGCGGCTTCGACGCCCGAGACCGCGACCGGCCTCGAATCCGCGGACGGCTGTTCGGCGGCGGACAACATCAACATCACCACCATCGCGTACGATGCCGTGGATGTTGTGATCAACAGCGCGAACCCGCACGGGCTCCTGAGCATCGGCTACGACACGCTCACGCTGATCTACGACGGCGCTAGCACGACAACGCCGACGCTGGTTCCCACCACCGTCGACACCATCACGACGGGGAGCGGCATCCTCCACGCGGCGCCCTGGGACGACCATGCAGCGCTTCAGTGGGACCAGATCCCCGCGACAGTCAACGGCGTGTTCTTTGCCTCGGGCAAGCTGTACAGCGCCGGCGGCAACAGCACGATCAACGTGACCGAGGGACTCGCGTCGAAGGTCGCGGCCGCAGGCACCCTATGCGGCGTGACGTACGGCGGTCCCTACAACGACATCTGCGACGCTGCCGACTTCGGCGGCACGGCGTCGGGCACCCCGTGCGGGTTCCTGGTCTGCGCCGGAGGGAGCGGTTCGTACGGGGCTAACGCGACCATCGTACCGATCGAGCGTCTGGACGCCAGCGGAACTACGCAGACATTCGAGGCGAAGTTGCTCGGTGCGGTGACCGCAAGTTCGTTCTCGAGCTCGTTTGCTGGCCTCGGCTACAGCGGCTGCGGGTCGAACAATCTGCTCACCGACTGCGGAATCAGCCTCCCGACGGCCGACCAGGAGAACGGAAACCCGGGCGTCCTGACGGCAGTCGCGGGCAACCAGAACTCCATCGGCTACGCGTCCGATGGGCTTGCCCGGACGGCGTCCGGAATTGGGACCAAGGGATTGGTCCCGTTCCTGGCCGACCAGCAAACTCTGATCTCCGGCTCGGCCACCTCTACGTTCTCGTACGGGGCAGTGGTTCCCTCGACAGGGGCCTCCGGTACGATCGCCGCGGGGATCAAGAACAGCACGACCACGAACCAGTACTCGGGCTGGCGCCCGTTCCAGTTCGTGACCCTAAACCCGCCCGCGGGGGAAGTCTTCGACTTCTACCAGTTCATCCTCGGCTCGTCGGTGAACCAGGCCCTCGCGACGGCGACCGGTGAGGTGAGCCTGTACTCGATCTAGACGGGATCGAGGCTGCACCGTCCCAACCCATTCACCCTCCCGGGGGCCGACGGCCCCCGGGGGGCCAAATTCTAACGCGATGTGGGCGACGGCACCGCGCCGGGCCGACCGTTCGGCTTTCCCTAACCGGGGGCGAGAACGACCGACGTATAGAACCCCACGACCGTGGTGTTCAGGATGTTCGGATTGTAGAACGTGAGGCTCCATTGGCCCGCCGATACCTGAGTGTTGAGGTGATACACGCTGAGGTTAGCGATCGTCCCGGACGACCACACGAAGCTGCTCACCGTCCCGTTGTGGTTGAGCCCCATGAGCTGAGCTTGATCGAGCACGTAGACTACGAGCCCGAGGGTGATCGACATGGTCCCGGTGATCGAGGAGGTGCCGTGCACGATGAAGGTGATCTCGTTGTACTGCTCGCCCGGGAGCGAATAGTACGAGTTCTGGGGGACGAGTACCACGGACGGCGTTTTGGTTCCGAAGTGGAAGCCTCCAGAAAAGGCGTAGAGGAGGAAGACGAGGACCACGGCGATGATCGCGCCTGTGGCCGCCAGGGCCGTTCGCTGTCGCCGGGTGTGGGCGATCGGCTGGCGCGAGCCCGGGGGAATCCCCGGCGGCCCGGAGGAGCTCGGAGAGGGTGAGGGTGTGGGTGCGACAGCTCCGAGGTCAGCCTGTCGTGTCGAGGTCGACTCGGGGGGCGGCGCCACGTTCCCTGCGACCCGCATCCCCATATCAAACGTCGCACGCGCGCAGTGGCGCCTTCGAAGGTCTACAAAGAGATTCGAACTTTCGGAGGCTCCCCGGCCCTGATCAAGCATTCACCGGGGGAGACTGGGTCGATTTCCCCTTCGGGGGCCCTTGGGCGATAATCGTGGGTCTGCCCTCGATCGCGTAGAAGCGGGGAGCGCGGGGCGACCGCCCCTTGCGTTCCTGGCTCAACACCACATCGTGGGTTGCCGCCGCCCGCAGGAGGCGATCCAGTCCGTCGCCGGAGAGATCGGTGGGCGGCACTCGGGGGTCCGTGCGCCAGTAGAAGAGGCGCTCAGGCTCCGTCGAGCCTCGCCGGTAGCGGACGAGGATCGCGAGCGCGAGGTGTGGGTCCGTCCAGGAGGCCGCACGGATCTCGCCGTTACGGAGCAGGATCTCGATCCCTTCGTTCCAAACATGCGCCTCCTCCGGAGCCAGTTCCGCGTCCCGCTTGACGAGGAAATGCAGATAGATCCCCAACCCGATCAGGAGACTTCCGAAGGCGACGAACGCGAGGGCGGGCAGCGCCGAGCGGGAGGTCGCCCAGAGGGCTCCTCCCGCTCCGGCGCAGACCACCCCGAGCACGAGGAGGACAAATTTTCCTATCGTTGCGGACCGCTCCCTTCGCCCGCGACGTAAAAGTCGCTCGTGGCTATCGACCAGGAGCGAAGGGCTGGCCCCGTCTTCAGGAGCGGACGGTGCCGCTCGCTCTTTGCGAACCGCGGGGTCCGGCGGTTCGGACGAGGATCGGGCGCGTTGGCTGCCTCCGGAGGGGTCCGATCGCATCGATCGATACGGAGTCGTTGGGAGGAGGATAACT
>JASHQF010000158.1 GCA_030037695.1 Thermoplasmata archaeon | reverse complement strand
GTTCCTCTCTCACGATCCACTTCCAGCGAACCTCCCGGACGCCAAGTGCTCTCCGGTCGTACTTCCGTAGCCTCTTCGTCCAGGACCGACTCGAACCTCCGCTCGCGGCCGGCAGCTTCGACGATTAAGTAGCGTGGCACGCTGGCCGGACCCATGCGGGTGTTCGTCGCCGGGGCGGCGGGCTACCTCGGGCTCTCGGTCGTCCGCGCCTGCGCTCGCCGGGGCCACACGGTCCTAGGGCTCGCGCGGAACGGGGCCCAGGCCGAACGGATCCGGCGCGAAGGGGGCGCGCCCGTTCTCGGGGATGTGCTCACCGCTTCCTCCTATCGGGACGTGGCGGTGACGGCGGACGCCGTGGTCCATCTCGCCCAGCCCTCGGAGGGGGACCTGTCGTTGATGCGCTCGGTGCGGGTCGAGGGGGGTCGGACGCTAGCCGAGACCGTACGCGATCGCCCGAGGGTACGGTTCGTGGTCGGCTCGGGCTACTGGGTCTATGCGTCCCATCCCGGGATCGTCGACGAAGAGAGCCCCCTGGAGCCGCGCTCGATCTCGCAGATCAACTTCGACACGGAGCGGGCCGTGGCCGAGACGCTGCAAAGCGCCGGGGCCGCACCGATCGTCGTGCGGCCGGGGATGGTGTACGGGAGAGGGTCCTGGTTCCAGTCGATGGTGACCGAGCTCCAGAAGGGCGAGTATCGCTACGTGGGGGATGGGTCGAACTATCTCTCCCCGGTCCATCTCGACGATGCCGGGGAGGCGTTCGCCGACATCTGCGAACGGGCACCGGTGGGCACCACCTACCTGGTCGTCGACGACCTGCCCGCCCGGACCTCCGAGTTCGCCGCGTTCGTCGCCGACCGGCTCGCCACCGAGCCTCCGCGGTCGATCTCGTTCGACGCGGCGGCGGAGGCGTGGGGGAAGGACCTCGCACTGCTCAATGTCGCGAGCCGGAGGGCGACCAATGCCCGGCTCCGTCGACTAGGTTGGGTCGCGCGATGGAAGTCGTACCGCGACGGGGTTCCCGCCGTGCTGCGCGGGTTCGCAGGGGATTCGACAGGGTAGGGGGAACATGGTCATTCGCCATCTCATGTAGGGGGCCCATGGCTCGATCGTCCACCTGTGAATCACGCGAGTGAACGTGCGACCAATTCTTGGAAACGTAGCTCTTTTACCGAGACGCTCCATGCGCACGGTCGAGGGCCCGGAAGGCTCCGGGACAGTACCACGATGATGGCTCCCGACAGCAAGAAGATCTGGATGGACGGTCGCCTCGTGGATTTTGCCGATGCCCGCGTCCACGTGCTGAACCATTCGCTGCACTACGGCGTCGGCGTCTTCGAGGGGATCCGGGCGTACCCGACCCGGAGCGGTGCGGCGATCTTCCGCCTGCGCGAGCACGTCGCCCGGCTCGTCGCGTCGGCCCGGATCTACCTCATGCCGATCCCCTGGACCCCCGAGCAGATCGCGCACGCGATCGTCGACACCCAGGCGGCGAACGGGATCGTCCCGTCCTACATTCGTCCGCTCGTCTACCGGGGCGAGCCCGCCCTCGGGGTCAAGAACTCGACCGGCAAGGTCTCGCTCGCGATCGCGACGATCCCGGCGAAGAAGTACCTCGGTGAGGGATCGGAGACGGGCGTTCGGGCCAAGATCTCCCCGTTCCGCAAGCCCCCCTCCGACGCGATCCCGTCGTTCGCGAAGGCGTCCGGGAACTACGTCAACAGCTACCTCGCCGGCGTCGACGCGCAGAAGGACGGCTACGAGGAGGCGATCCTGCTCGACAGCGACGGGTTCCTCGCCGAGGGGACCGGGGAGAACATCTTCCTCGTGCGGAACGGCGAGCTGTACACGCCCGGCCTCGAGGCGGACATCCTGCTCGGCATCACCCGGGACTCGGTGATCCGGATCGCGACGGATCTCGGCTACACGGTCCACCAGAAGCGCCTCTCGGTGAACGAGCTGCTCACCGCCGACGAGGCGTTCTTCACCGGCACCTACGCCGAGCTCGCCCCGATCAAGGAGGTCGGCCAGTACGTGATCGGTGCCCCGGGGTCTCGTCCGGTGACCTCCGAGATCATGGCGAGGTTCACCCAGGCGGTCCACGGCGAGGCGCCCGCGTACTCCGAGTGGCTCACCCCGGTGCCCGAGCTCGCGGCACCGGCCCCGCGGAAGACGGCGCGTCGGTAGCTGCGATCACGGGCCCAACGAGCTCGCCCGGAGCCCCTCGCGCCCGACCCGGGCCCACGGAGAGGACCCGGTCGAGGAGAGTCGGGGCCCGCAACGAGGGCGACGGACCCTCGCTAGGTCCCGCTAGGCGTCGTCGTCCGCGGGTTCCGCGGCAACGACCGGAGCCGGGTGGGCGCAGACGTGACTCTCGGGGTCCGGGCGCCAGACGAGCTCGAGCCGCATCCCTTCCGGGCCCCGCAGGTAGAGCGAGCGCGAGTCGTCGCGCTCCTTCTCCCCGGTGATCGTGACGCGGGCCCGGCTCACGCGGCTCCTCAGGCCGGTCCACTCGTTCACCCGGAAGGCGAGGTGGTCGACGGACGTCGCCGCTTCCCCGTCCTTGAGGTCGTGGAGGCCGAGCACCTGATCGCCCA
>JASHQF010000157.1 GCA_030037695.1 Thermoplasmata archaeon | reverse complement strand
CGCGGGCGGGTCCTGCGGGGCGGGCGGATCGGCGGCCGCCTCGGCGGCCGGGCGGCGACCCTCCAGGGTCGCGATCCGGTCCTCGAGGGGCGCGAGCGCCTCCTCGATCGTCTTGCTCAGGGACAGCTTGAGGCTCTCCTCGAGCGCGACCAGGTCCCGGCCGAGGTCGATCATCCGCCGCGCGTTCTCGTTGAGCAGGAGGCGGGTCTGGGTCGCGGCGCGGTAGGTGTCCCCGACGTCCTTCGTGAGCTGGTGGGAGGCACGGGCGAACGTCTCGATCGAGTCGCCGATCGGCTTCCACTTCGTCTCGAGATTGCCGAGCAGGAGCTCGCCGAGGCGTTCGGAACCTTTCTCGAACCCGGCGCCCAGGTCGTGGGCGACCTTCTCGCCGAGCGCGGCGCTGAGCGCCTCGAGCCCTGCCTTCACCTCGGCGCCGACCGCCTGCTCCGCGGCCTCGACGCGCGCGATCCGCTCCTCGAGGAGCTGGAGGCGGGAGCTGAGGTTGGAGTAGGCGGTCCCGACGAGCGTGGAGAGGTGGGTCTGGCTCACCTCGTCGGCCCGCAGGAGCAGGTGGAGGATCCAGTGCTCCTTGCCCTTCGTCTCGGCGAGCGGGCCGCGGTCGATCCGGTCGCGGACCTCCCGCTCGTCGATCATCGACTGGAGCTCGCGCAGGACCTGGACCCGGAGCGAAGTCGGCGCTCCCGGAGGCGTCGCCGGCGTGGCGGCCATCGGGCGCGGATGGGGTCCCGAGGTCTATATACGTGGCGTCCCCGAGGCGTCGAGCGACCTCGGCGCCGTCGCCGAGCAACGGCTTGTGGTATGCGAAGCCGTTACACGGTGTCTACGTAGTGACCTCCCTTCAACCGTAGCTATTAAACGGACTACGACGCATAGAATACGGTGCCCGCGCGCACGGGACCGGGTCCCGAGCTCGCCCGCACCAACCTGAGGAGAGAAGCAACGATGCCACGACCCCCGAAGAGCAAGGAAAAGCGCCGCGTCGGACTCGCCGTGTACCTTGAGCCGGCCATCCTCCGTCGCCTGAGGAAGGCGGCCGAGGACGACCGCCGGTCGACCTCGACGCAGGCAGCGCTGTACATCGAGGAAGGGCTCGGGCTGCGCAAGCCGTCGGCCCGTTAGGCCGTCGGCGCGCCCGGCGGGCGCGACCGCCCGCCGATCGTCGAGCCGTCGAACCCCTCGCCGAGGAGCTCACGGGCAACGATCAACCGACGGATCTCGCTCGTGCCGGCGCCGATCTCCAGGAGCTTGGCGTCGCGGACGAACCGCTCGATCGGGAGATCGCGCATGTACCCGTACCCGCCGTGGATCTGGAGCGCCTCGAGCGCGCCCCGCGTCGACGCTTCCGAGGCGAACGTGAGCGCCGCGGCGCTTGGTCCGAGGCTCCGATCCCCGCGCCCGACCGCGTCCAGGGCCGCCTCGAGGAGCAGGCGCGCCGCCGTGAGGTCGGTGTAGAGGTTCGCGAGCTTCGCCTGCACGAGTTCGAACTCCCCGATCCTGCGCCCGAACTGCTCCCGCTGCCGGGCGTAGGCGACCGAGCGGTCGAGGACCTCGGCGAGGATCCCGACCGGGATCGCGCCCAGGACCGCTCGCTCGACGTTGAGACCGCCCATCATGATCCCCACGCCCCCGTTCTCGGGACCGAGGCGCTGCTCCTCGGGGACCCGCACGTCCTGGAACGCGAGCTCCCCGGTCGGCGAGCCGCGCATCCCCATCTTGTCAAGGCTGCGGGCGACGGAGAACCCTGCCGTCCCGCGGGCGACGAGGAACGCGGAGATCCCGGCCGCACCCCGCTCCGGCGCGGTCTTCGCGTAGACGAGGAGGAGGTCGGCGACCGGGCCGTTGGTGATGAACTGCTTCGATCCGGTGAGCCGGTACCCTCCGCCCTCCCGCACCGCGCGGGTCTGGATCGCGACGGCGTCCGAGCCGGCGTTCGGCTCCGTGAGGGCGAGCGCGCCGATCTGCTCCCCGGCGGCGATCTTGGGCAGGAACCGCGACCGCTGGGCGTCGGTGCCGTTCCGAGCGAGGTTGTCGGCGAACAGGTTGGAGTGGGCGCCGACGCTCAGCGCGAGGGCCGGGCTGGCCCGGGCGATCTCCTCGAGGATGACCGCCTGGGCCCGGTAGCCGAGGCCGAGCCCCCCGTACGCCTCGGGGACCGTCGGCGCGAGGAACCCCGCCTCGCCGAGCCGACCGAAGACGTCCCGCGGGAAGTGGTCCTCCCGATCCATCCGGTCGGCGATCGGCGAGATCTCCCGTCGCACGAAGCGCCGGGCGGCGTCGCGCAGGTCCTGCTCCGGCGCGGGGCCCGCACCGCTCACGCCGGCTCCGACCGCCTTCGAGGGATAACGGTTGTCGGGCGGCGCCGTCAGCGCCGGCCCCGCCCCGCCTTCCGGCTGCGGAGGCCGACATGGCGCTCCCAGATCTTGCGGCGACGGGGCCAATCGGTCCGGAAATGCGCCCCCCGGCTCTCGGTCCGTTCGAGGGCGGACCGTGCGATGAGCGTCGCGGTGAGCGCCGCGTTCGCGACCGCGCCGGGGGGAGGTTCCGACGTCGCCGGCTCCACCTCTCGGTCGAGCGTCTCGAACGCCGCGAGCGCGGCGCGGAGGCCGTCCGGTGCGCGGACGATCCCGACGTCGTCCCAGAGCCGGCTCTGGATCACCTCGATCGTGGCCGGATCCTCCGGCGAGCCCGACCCGGTCGGGGTCGGCAGCTCCACCGTCCTCCCGGGCGGCGACGGGCCCCCGGCCCGAGGGTTCCGAAGCTGGACGGCGACCTTCTCGCCGAACACCAGCCCCTCCAGCAGCGAGTTGCTCCCGAGGCGGTTCGCGCCGTGGACCCCGGTCGCCGCGACCTCGCCGGCGGCGTAGAGCCCGGGGATCGAGGTCCGCCCGTCGAGATCGGTCGCGATGCCGCCGATCATGTAGTGCGCTACGGGCGCGATCGGGATCCGGTCCCGGGACGGGTCCAGGCCGTAGAGGAGGAGGAACCGGCAGATCGAGGGGAACCGCGCGAACAGTCGGTCGCGGGGGATCCGCGTCGCGTCGAGGTAGACGTGCGGCCGGTCCGACCGTGCGATCTCCCGGTCGACGGCCCGCGCGACGACGTCGCGGGGGGCGAGCTCGGCGTCCGGATGGGTCCCGACCATGAACCGCTCCCCCGCCTCGTTGACGAGCCGGGCCCCCTCGCCCCGGATCGCCTCGGTGATGAGGAACCGCGGGGCGCCCTCCCGATAGAACGCGGTCGGATGGAACTGGACGAACTCCATGTCGGCCACGATCGCGCCGGCACGGAACGCGATCGCGATCCCCTCGCCCATGGCGAACGGCCGGTTCGTGCTCTGACGGTAGAGGTTCCCCGCGCCGCCGGTCGCGAGCACGATCGGTCGCGGCTCGTGCGTGACGGGGTGGCCCCCCGGGGATCGCGCGACGACCGCCACGGGACCGTCCGGGGACCCCGGCCGGAGCGCCCGAAGCGACGTGCGCTCCTCGATGTCGATGCCGCCCTCCAGGACCCTTCGCTTGAGCGTCTCCTCGATCGAGAGCCCGGTCGCATCGCCGCCGGCGTGCAGGATCCGCGCCCGGGAGTGCGCGGCCTCCCGGCCGAGCGCGATGTGCCCTTCGGCGGTATCGAACGGGACCCCGTACCGGACCAGCGCCGCGATCCGTGCGGGCGCATCGTCGGCGAGGAGACGGGCCGCGGCGCGGTTGACGAGGCCGTCGCCGGCGCGCACCGTGTCGGCGTAGTGCCGGGCCGGGGCGTCGTCCGGACCGATCGCCGCAGCGATCCCTCCCTGGGCGTACCGGGTGTTCGACTCCTCGAGCCGTCCCTGCGTGACGATCGTCGGCCGGAGCCCCATCTCCCGGCACCGCAGCGCGACGTACAGCCCGGCGATCCCGCTGCCGACGACCAGAGGATGTCGCTTCGGCTCCTTCACGAGCGCCGGAGCGGGACCGCGGCTAAAGCCCCTCTCCGTCCCGGGGGAGCGCAGCGCCTATCGGGAGCGGCGCGGTCGCCCCGAGCGGTCGATGGGCGACGTCGACGTCCGGGAGGAGGCCGCCCTCACCGCCGAGCTCACCGCGCGTCTCCGCTCGGGGTCGGGACGCCGTGCCCTCAGCGTCACGGAGCTGCTCCTTCCGCGACCGGCCTACTGGCGCCGCACGAGCGCGCCGGTGCCGGCTCCCCTCGCCCGTCAGGCCCGGATGAACCTCGGGCGGGCATGGCACCGGGCGTTCGAGGCCGTGCTCGCCGCGGAGGGCCCCACCGAGGTGAGGGTCCGCCGAGACGGGGTCTCCGCGCGGATCGACCATCTGGCCGGGATCCCGCTCGAGATCAAGACCGGCGCGACCCCGGTCGGCGCCGATCTCGCGCGCGAACGTCCCGAATGGGTCGCTCAGCTCGCCCTGTACTGCGCCCTCGTCGGCGGGAGCGAGGGGCGTTGTGCGTACCTGCGCCTCTCGGCAGGGGGCCGGCCGGCGGTCTCGGCCTTCGAGGTGAGATTCCGCTCCTACGAGCGGCTCCGAGCCCTCCTCGGCGACTCCGAAGCCCGGCTCCGGACGGCCCTCGAGGGCCGTGACCCGACCCCGCTTCCTCGCTGTGCCTGGTTCGGACGCGGCTGCGAGTTCCAGACGGCCGGGGTGTGCGCCTGCCGGGGCAGCGAGCCCGCGGAGACGCTCGAGTTCGGGTCGGAGATCGAGACCGTGACGGAGGCTCCGGAGCTAGGGGCCCGCTGGACGGGCGCGCTGGCGCCGGCGCCGCCGGCGGCCGAGCGTTGGGCTCGGTTCCGCGAGCTGCTCTATCCTCGGCGGACCTACTTCGAGCAGCGCGACGAGGGGCCCGAGCCTCCCGGGGAGGCCCCCGGGTTCGGGCCGCCGGATCTCTACGATCGCCTCCTCGAGGCGCTCGAGGGAGGGCCCCCGGGGGAGGTCGCCAGTCTTCCGCCGCAGGGGACGGGACCGGAGGAGGAGGTGGTAGGGTGGCGGGACCACCCGTATCTCCTGAAGGTCTCGCGCGCGTGGGACCGGTACGCCCCGGCCGAGATCGCCTCGAGGTTCCCCCAGTACGAGCTCGAGCTCGGCTTTCGTTGCGCCCGGGCCGGACGCTCGAACGGCCTCGTCATCGTGGGGTACGAGCGCGCCGAGCGGGACGACGATCGGCTCCAGGTGCTCTCGTTCGCGTTCCGGGAGCGGGACCGCTGGGGCGAGCGGTGGAACGAGCGGGCCGAGGCGCTCGATCGCGCGCTGCAGGATGCCGCCCCGCTCGGCCTTCCGGCCTGCCCTCGCTGGATGGCCGACAGCTGCCCTTACGCCGCCGTGTGCGGCTGCGCCGAACGGGAGACCCGGTCCCAGCGGTAGATCGTCGCGCGCGGTCCGGCGACGAAGCCGAGGTCGTCGTAGAGGGCGCGGGCGGGAGCGTTGGCGAGCGTCACCCAGAGCCGGACCGACTGGTAGCCGAGCGCCCAGAGCGCTCGGAAGCCCCACCGGAGGAGATACCGAGCGAGGCCGCGACGGCGTCGCTCGGGATCGGTCATCAGGTCGAGGAAGATCGCGCGGCGGATGTTCCGCTCCGACGTGAGCAGCGCCGCCACGAGGCGAGCGGGATCCGGCTCGACGAGCGCCAGCGACGCATCGTCCAGGAACCGGCCGAGCTGACCGCCGACGAGCGCCTCGATCGAGCGCCGGTAGTCGTCGGCCCCTCCGCCCAAGAGCAGCTCGTCCGTCGTGCCCCGGAACGCCCGGAGATCGAGGTCGGCGAGCGCCTCCACGGTCACGTCCTGGACCGGCACGCCGATCGTGCCCTTCGGCAGCTCGGGGAGCGGGGCCGCGTCGGCGGCGGAGAGGGGTCGCTCCATCGAGACCCGCTCGATCACGGTCGAGCCGACGCGGCGAGCCAGCCGTCCGACCGCCTCCCGCTCGGCGTCGCCCGCGAGCCCCGTGAACCCGAGATCGACCGACGCGAGGGTCCCGGGGAGCGCGTCGAGGAGCGTCGTCGCGAGGCGGACGGCGCGGTCGGTACCGGTCACGCCGGGGCCCACGTGCACGTGGCCGAAGGCGTGCGATCCACGGCACCGGTAGAACGCGATGCCACCGCCGCCGGCGAGCGGGAGGTACCACCCCGGCCGCTCCCCGCTCCGGAGCTCGCGGACCGAGGCCTCGATCCAGTCGCCGCTCGGCGCCTCCTCCCGCAGGAGCAGGTCCCGCCGCACCATCTGAAGGAGCTCCTCGAGGTCCGCTGCCCGCGCCTCCGCCGCGGCCCGGGGTACGTCCATCGGGGCGCTCCCGTTACGCCGGGATCGCCTGGCGCACGATCGCGGCGATGTCCGGGGCGACCGACGCCGTCTCGGCCGGGTGCACGAGCGTGTCCGTAGCGAGGACCTCGTCGGTGACCGCCTTGATCCGCTCGAAGGCGTCCCGCAGGAACAGTCCGTGGGTGCAGGCGGCGGCCACGCTCCGCGCCCCCTCGTGCCGCAGGAGCCGGGCCGCCTCCACGATCGTCCCTCCGGTCGCGATCACGTCGTCGACCAGCACGACGTTCCGACCGCGGACCTCGGGAGGATGCGCGGTCGGGAAGCGGAGCTCGACGTGCTCGCTGTCGATCCGCTTCTTCTCGAGGGCGGCCCACGGCCGCCCGAGCGCCGCGCCCATGCGCTGGGCCCGCGCGATCCCCCCCCGGTCGGGGGAGACGAGGAGGTCGACCGGCCGCGCCTGGAGGCGCCGGGCGAGCGCCGGGATGCCGCTCGCCTCGAACGCGGGCTTCGTGAAGTGACGCAACGTCTCCGACGAGTGGAGATCGACGGTCACCACCGCGTCGGCGTCCTGCTCGATGTGGCGGCAGAGCGCCCGGGCGCTCAGCGGCTCCCCGGGAAGGAACCGCCGGTCCTGGCGCGCGTAGCCGAAGTACGGGATCACCACGACGACGCGCCCGGCCCCCGCGGCGCGGACGGCCTCTTCCAGGAGCAGGAGCTCGACCAGGTCGCCGTCGGTCCGGGTCGACTGGACGACGATCGCGGCCTCCCCGGCGAGATCGCCCTCGACCCGGAGGTACAGCTCCCCGTCCGGGAACCGCTTGGTGAACGGGATGCCGAGCGGGGCGTTCCCGAGCTCGCGCGAGATCTTCTCGGCGAGGGGGGTCGACGCGGTCCCCGCTAGGACATGCATCGGCGTGCGCGCCACGGACGAGGCCGGCGGTTAAAGGTTCTCGTCGTCCGGGGGAGGCCGCTCGGGCCGTCGGCGCGGCAGGCGGTGCGGGAACTTCTTTCCCGTGCCGCTCGCGGCCGGCGGGGGCGCGCCGTCGGGGGACGCGTCCTTCCCCGCGACGCGGGCGCGCGGGGCGGGGGTCCGGCCGGGGGGATCGTCGGCCCCGTCCCGCCAGGGACGGAGCTCCGGCCACGGGCTCCCCCCTCCTCGGGCGCGGGGACCGGGGGGCGGTCGCGCCTCGTCCTCGTCGAGCTCCACCTCGCGCCGCGTCCGCTCCTCGCTCCTGCGCAGCGGGCTCCCGAAGCCTTTCCGGCGGAGCACCCAGTGGATCCCGGCGGCGCCGAGGATCACCACCGCGAGGCTGAGCCCCATCAGCTCCCAGGAGGCGGCGGGCACGAGCGCCGAGTTGCCGTCCAAGGCGAGCTTGAGCGCGCCGAACCAGGGGATCATCCCGCGCGCGACCCCGATGATCCAGGCCGGCTGGACGAGGTAGCTGATCGGCGGGAACGAACCGGAGCGGTACTGGTCGGTGTAGCTGTTGTTGTCCCCCATCGTCAGGTAGCCGGGCGCGTCGCCGAGCGAACCGAACGTGAGCTGGATCGACAGGTTGACCGCGTGCCGCCAGCCGAGGCCGTACAGGTCGAGCACCTTGAGGTCGGTCGTGCCGCAGTCGTTGAGGGTGTTCGGCGTGGCGTAGACGGCGTTCGTCGCGTTGCCGCACGGGGTCCCCGCGGGGATCGTCGCGTTGTAGGCGCCGGCGGGCTTGTCGTAGGTGAGGAAGACGAGCGCCCGATGGACGATCGGCGTCGCGGAGCCGGTCCCGTTCGGGTGGTAGAGCAGGACATCGCCGGCTAAGCCGTAGGTCTGGAAGCCGTCGCTCAGCCCGACGATCCACGGCGTGATCGTCGAGTTCCGGACCTTCTCGGCGAGGACGACATCGCCGGCGTTGAGGGCGCCGAGGTGGTCGCCGGACCCGTGCTGCATGCTGTTGGATTCCACGACGTAGACGGGGGGCCAGTTGCTCGTGTAGGCGAACAGCGAGACGAGGAGCACGACGATCACGGCGAGGGCGACGAGCGGCTCGAAGTACAGCGAGTCGCGGGCGCGCCAGAAGACCGGCTCGCGCTTCGGACGGGCCGGGCGCTCCACCGGGAACGCCTCGTCCTCCCCGTCGACCTCCGCGGCCGGAGCTCCCTCGCCGAACAGCTCGCTCGAGCTCTTCCAACGTTCCACCGGGGGCCGTCGAGGCGCGGCCCGTCGATGCGTCGACTTCCCTTTCCGCCGTTCGTTGTCGGCCCCCGGGTCGTCGTCGCCGGGGTCCACGGCGGGCTCAGGGTCTCCCCGGGCCATCGGCCGTCGTTCCGTTCGAGGCGGCATAACCCTTCGCGTAGAGGGGCATCCGCCAGCGTCCGCGTCGGCCGCCGAGAAGCGTTATGCTCGCCGAAGGGACGCGCCGCTCGCTGCTGCGATGCCGTCGCGCTACCTCGACATATCCATGCCGCTGCTCGCGGGCATGCCGTCGTTCCCGGGGGACCCTGAGTTCGCGAGCGCGCCGGTCCGGAGGATCGCCCGGGGCGACCCGTACAACCTCTCCCAGCTCACGCTCGGGACCCACACCGGGACCCACGTCGACCCGCCGCGCCACTTCGACGACCGTGGCCTGCCTACGGATCGGCTGGACCTCGATCTCCTGAACGGACCGTGCGGGGTCGTCCGGGCCCGAGCCGATCATGGCACGCTCGGTCCCCGGGAGCTCGCGGGCCTCCCGAAGGGCCTCGAGAGGGTACTGCTGCGCACGTCGAACTCGGAACGGTGGTCCCGCGCCCTCGAGTTCTTCCCCGAGTTCGACTGCCTCTCCCTCGAGGGGGCCCGGTTCCTGCGCGAGCGGGGCGTCCGCCTCGTGGGGATCGACGCCCTCTCCGTCGAATCGGACCCCTCGGGCCGCTTTCCCGTCCACCACGAGCTGCTGAGCCACGGCACCGTCATCGTCGAGGGCCTGCTGCTCGCCGAAGCGGCGGAAGGTCGCTACGAACTGAGCTGCCTGCCGTTGCGGTTGCGCGACGGCGACGGGGGCCCGGCCCGGGCCGCCTTGCGGCGGCAGGACGACGAGACCCCCTCGCCGTCGTAGGGCGCGGGGGCGCGCCCCTCAGGACGCCCGGACCGGGCTCAGTCCCGTTCGTCGGGCGGGAGCAGGTTCGGGATCCCGTCCTCGATCGGATAGTCCGCCGGGCAGGCCCCGCACCGCAGCGACCCCTCGACGATCTCTACCCCGTCCCGCCGGGTGGCGGTCAGCGTGAGCTCCCCACGGCAGACCGGGCAGCGGAGAACGTCGAGCAAGTCCGGCTTCACTTGCCGTCGCCCTCGACGATCCCGTAGCCGATCAGGCGCCAGGCGTTGAGCTTGCGGGAGAGCGCGACCCGGCTCCCCGGGAAGACGGTCACGGGGCGGTTGAGGGAAAGCTCCGCCTCGTCGCCGCGCGCGCTCGTGACCTTGCCGGGGGCGATCGTCGTGCCCACGGTCACCGCGAGCAGTTCGCCGGTACGGATCTTCTCGACCTTGATCTCTCGCTGAGCGCCGAGCACCCGATCGAGCAGGGTCGCCCGCAGGCGGATCTTCTGGCTCACGGGCGGGAGCGTCCCCGCCGAACCGATCAGCCGGCCGGTGAGCCCGTCGGACTTTGCGAGGGACGGGTCGAGCGCGGTGCCCACCGCGGCGAGCCCGCCGGGGCGCAGCTCGTCGCGCGGGGTCCCGCCCGTGACGATCGACGTGATCGACGTCGTGATCGACTCCGCCGCGCCGTCCGCGCTGCCGGTGATACCGGGCCGGATCTCGATCGTGTCGCCGAGGGAGAGTCGGCCCTGGAGGAGCGAGCCCCCGAGGACCCCGCCCTGGAGGTCCTTCGGCCGGGTCCCGGGGCGGTTGATGTCGAACGACCGGGCCACGTACATGAGCGGCGGCTTCGCGGGGTCGCGGGGCGGGGTCGGGATCGTCTCCTCGATCGCCCCGATCAGCCCGTCGATCCCCGCGCGGTGGTTCGCGCTGATCGGTACGACCGGAGCGTCCTGGATCGGCGAGCCGTGCAGGAACTCCTGGATCTCCCGGTGGTTCGCCTCGGCCTGCTCGGGCGTGATCAGATCGACCTTGTTCTGGACGACGACGACCTTCCGCACCCCGATGATGTCGAGCGCGTAGAGGTGCTCGCGGGTCTGGGGCTGCGGCACCGTCTCGTTCGCCGCCACGAGGAGGAGGGCTCCGTCCATGATCGCCGCGCCGCTCAGCATCGTCGCCATCAGCGTCTCGTGGCCGGGGGCGTCAACGAACGAGACCGCGCGCAAGAACTTCGCCTCGCCCCCGCAGCTCGGACAGACCGGCTCCACCGAGTAGCCGGTCGGCTTGGGGCAGTTCGGGCAGACGTAGAAGGCGGCGTCGGCGTAGCCGAGCTTGATCGAGATCCCCCGCTTCAGCTCCTCGGAGTGGCGGTCGGTCCACTCACCGGTGAGCGCCTGCGTGAGCGTCGTCTTCCCGTGGTCGACGTGCCCGACGAGACCGATGCTCACTTCGGGCTGCCGCGGGACCTTCATGGCGCGGCGAACAGCTCCGCGAGCGGCTTCGGTCCTTTTTGGGCGACCACGAGGTTGATCTGGACCGTGTCCTCGCTCACTGTGTTGCCGCGGAACGTCCGTCGCTTGCGCATCCCCCGCCTCGGGGCATGGAACCCGAACCCGTCGCCGACGTAGAGGCGAGCCTGCCGCGCCCCGGGAACGTCCGGACGGAGCGGGAAGCCGCTCCGGTCGGTGCCGCCCGCGATGCGGAACGTGTAGCCGCTCGCCCCGACGAGCTCGCCCCCGACCGTCTCGCCGATCCGCTTGCCGAGGAATCCGGCCGAATGGGGATCCCCCACGGTCCGGGCGATCGACGTCGCCCCTTCGGCGATCACGAGCTTGTACTCGACCATCGGTGCGCGGGTGCGCGACGGCGCGCGTGGCGGGCGGACCTAAAGCCTTTACGAGGACCGACCGGACCGGGGACGCTGCCCCCCTGCCGGCGGAGGGGCCCGGGGCCGGCTCGGCCCCGCTCCGCCCGCCGCGTTTATGAGCGGCCTTTGGCGTCGTGCGCGAGGGACGTTCGTCGGGGTGACCGCCTGGGTGGGTCCGCTCGAGATCGCCTCCGTCGCGCTCCTGCTGCTCGCGCTCGGGATCGCGGCGCTGAGCGACCTGAAGCGCCGGGAGGTCGACGACCTCCTCTGGCAGGTCGTCGCGGTCGTCGGCGTGCTGCTCGGCGCGGTCGCGGTGGCGCCGGGGGGTGCCGTCCCCCTCCTGGCGTGGCTGCTCGTCGGGGGCCTCCTCCTCCAGCACCTCGTCGCCTGGGACGAGCGCCTTCCCGAACGCCTCGCGGGAGCCGCGCTTCTCCTCGAGCTGGCTGGCTACGCGGTCGTGCTCGTCCTCGTCGGAGTCCTGGTCGCCCAGGACGGGATCGGCCCCTCCGGCGTCCCCTGGGCCGCGATCGCGACGCTTGTGACGATCGTCGTGGCGAGACTGCTCTACGAGCTCGGCATCCTCTACGGCTTCGCCGACGCGAAGGCGCTGATGGTGATCGGCCTCCTCGTCCCGACGTTCGCCGCCCCGTGGCTGGGGACGCCCGCCGGGAGCCTCGCCGTGCTCGGGTGGATGCCGTTCGCGATCACGGCGCTCACCGACGCCGCGGTCCTGTCGGTGGCGATCCCGATCTACCTCGCCGTGCGGAACGCGGCTCGGGGCGACTTCCGCTGGGACCGCGCGTTCACCTGTTACCGGCTGGCGACCTCGGAGCTGCCCCAGCGGTTCGTCTGGGTGAAGGATCCCGAGCTACCCCCGGAGATCCAGGAGGCGGTCGACGACGCCGAGACGTCCGCGGACGATGCGGCGGCCCGCGCGCGGGCCGCCGACCATCTCCTCGCCCGAGGGGTCGGTTCGATCTGGGTGAGCCCCCAGGTGCCGTACGTCATCCTGCTCGCGCTCGGCACCGTGGCGGCCCTCCTCACCGGCAACCTCGTCCTGGACCTCCGGGCGATCCTCTAAGGTCGGAGGGAGCATCGCCGCGGGGAAGACCCGAGCGGCCACCGCCGCGTACCGGCGAAAGCTTTTCTCTCGGGCCCGGGTCGTTCCGACCGGCGAAGCGATGGTTCCCCCAAGGACGAGATCTCCGATCCGGGTCCTGATCGCCAAACCCGGCCTGGACGGGCACGACCGGGGCGCGAAGGTCGTGGCCCGAGCCCTACGGGACGCCGGGATGGAGGTGATCTACGCCGGTCTCCGCCAGACCCCCGAGGAGATCGTCCGGGCGGCCCTCGAGGAGGATGTCGATCTGATCGGGCTCTCGATCCTCTCCGGGGCCCACATGGCCCTCTTCCCCCGGGTGCTCACGCTCCTGCGCAAGGAGGGGGCGAGCAAGATCCCCGTCTTCGCTGGAGGGATCATCCCGGACGAGGACGCTCGCCGACTGAAGCGGCTCGGGATCCGGGCGATCTTCGGGCCCGGAGCGACGCTCGACGAGATCGTCCGCACCGCCGAGCAGTTGGCGCGCCACGCCTCATGAGCCGGCCGGTCCGGCTCCCCCCGACGGCCCAGGCGATCGTGCGCGGGGACCGCCGCGCCCTCGCGCGGGCGATCACCGCCGTCGAGGACGGCGACGCGTCGGCCGATCTCTTGCTCCGCTCGCTCTACGCACGGAGCGGGAACGCGGCGGTCGTCGGTCTCGCCGGGCCCCTCGGGGTCGGCAAGTCGAGCCTCGTCAACGCCCTCGTGGGCCTGCTCCGCGCCCGCCAGAAGCCCGTCGGGGTCGTTGCCGTCGACCCGTCGAGCCCGTTCTCGGGGGGCTCGGTCCTCGGGGACCGGATCCGCCTCGAGCGGCGCGCCGACGATCCGGACGTGTTCTTCCGCTCGATGGCGAGCCGGGGGGCGGTCGGGGGGATCGCGTCGACGACGACCGACGTCGTGCGCCTCCTGGAGGCGGCGGGGTTCCCCACCGTGCTGGTCGAGACGGTCGGGAGCGGCCAGGTCGACGTCGCGATCCGGGAGGTCGCCACCACCCGCGTCGTGGTGACGGCCCCGCACCTGGGCGACGAGGTGCAGACCCTGAAGGCGGGGCTGTTCGAGATCGCCGACGTCTTCTGCGTCAACAAGTCCGACCTTCCCGGCGCGGACGTCGCGGAGCGGGACCTCGCGGAGCTCGCGTCGCTCGGGGCCTCCCGCGACGGATGGCGGCCGACGGTCGTGCGCACCTCGGCGACGACCCCGTCCGGGATCGAGGAGCTCTGGAGCGCGATCGAGGCCCACGAGGCGTTCCGCGCCGCGTCCGGCGATCGCGCCGGAGCGGAGCGCCGGCGGCTCGCCGCCGAGATCGTCGATCGGGTGCGCGACCGTCTGGCCGGGGAGGTCGCCCGGGCGCTCGAGGACGACCCCGCCCTCGCCCGCCTGCTCGATCAGGTCGTCGATCGCGCGCTCGATCCGCGCACGGCCGCCGATCGGGTGCTCGAGCAACGCCTCCGCGCCCGGTGAGGCCGCGGTCGTGTCGGTCGAGATCCTGCTCGGGTTCGTCCTCCTCGCGGTCGCGGCGGCGATCGCCTACTTCGGGCTCTTCTCGTTCGTCTTCGGGGCCGGCTACCAGCCGACGCCGCGGGCGGCGGTCGCGACGATGCTCCGCTTCGCGGAGGTCACGGCCGACGACGTCGTCTACGATCTCGGGGCGGGGACGGGCGCGATCGTGTTCCGTGCCGCGCGCGACCAGGGCGCCCGGGTCGTCGGGGTCGAGATCGAGCCCTTGCGCGTGCTGATCCTCCGCCTGCGCCGCCGGCTCGGGCGGGGTCGGGAGCGCATCACGCTCGCGTGGGGGAACCTCTTCGAGCTCGACTTCCGGCCCGCCACGGTCGTCACCGCCTTCCTCTGGCCCGGGGCGATGGCCCGCCTCCGGCCGAAGCTCGAGCGGGAGCTCGCTCCGGGGGCGCGGGTCGTGAGCCATTGCCACCCCGTGCCGGGGTGGACGTCGGCAGCGTACGACCGCGCGACGGACGTCTACCTGTACCGGTGGCCGTCGGCCCGACCGCCGGCTACGGATGGTACCTGAACCACAGGAACGCGCCGGTCCCGAGGACGGCGAGGATCACGAGGCCGCCCGCCGCCCACCCCGCCCAGGCGCGTTCGTCGTCCGCGTACTCCCCGCCGCTCGCTGCCACGTGGGCCCGACGGGGGACCGATTTATCTCGGGGAGGCCCGAACTCGGGGCCGCCCCCCGTCGCGGGGCCGACCCGGGAGCCCTCGGGGGCCCCTAGGTCTTCTTGGCGCTCGATCGCTTGGCGCCGGTCCCCTTGGCCGACGTCGCTCCGTCGGACGCCGCGGGCTTAGGCTCGGCGCTCTCCTCGCCGGCGGCGGGCTCGGCCGGAGGCGCGGTGCCGGGGGCCGGGGCCGTCGGCTTCGCAGCCGCCGGGGTGACGTACTCCTCGACGATCCTCACGTGCTCCGGGTGGAGCCGCTGGCGGATGCGGTCGACGACCCGGGCCTTCGCCACGATCCAGGCGGGGTCGAACTTCGCTCGCTCCGAGATCCGGATCGAGACCGCCTTGTCGCGAACCTCCACATGGAAGTCGCGCACGTGGCCGTACTGCAGCTCGACGATGGCGCGGGCCTGGTCGGCCGGCTCCTCGATCTTCTC
>JASHQF010000156.1 GCA_030037695.1 Thermoplasmata archaeon | reverse complement strand
CTCCTAAGCCGTCAACCGTTGCGCTCCCCTCACGGTGACCGTTCGTCCGAAGCGCACAGCCCCGGCCGGGAGAAGGACTCCCGACGCGAACGCACGCACTCTGGCGATCTGGCGAAGGCCGACCGCGCCGGCGATCGCGGCGGGTCCGACGGAGGTTGCCCGTGGGTCCCGAGGAGCTGGTCAGGGGGGACCCGGCGGCTTCCCTCCACGACGGGCCCGGTTCGGAACCCGAACACTGGGTCAGAGCACATTTTTCACCCACGTTAAGTACGCGAAAACCGTGGGCATCGGAAACGCGCTCACCGAGGGAGGAGGGAGATGGTTGCGAATCGTTTCCGAGGGTCTGACCTCCGCTCGGTGGCGATCGCGGCGACCCTGGTCCTGGCCAGCATGGGACTCCTGGTCATCTCCACCCAGACCGGAACCCCCCACGAGGCACCCGCGGGGGTTCCCGCGGCCCGCGCGGTAGCGGCGACCGCCCCTTCGCCCGCGAGGAGCTCGCCGCCAACGTCGGCCAGCCCGGCCGCCTCTTCTCCGGGGTCTAACGGCACGGCGACGGTCGGCAACGGGAACGACTGGGTGGGGATCGACCCGTCCGGAACTCTGGCATCCGATACCCTGACCTTCGCACTGAGCGGCTTTGCGAGCGAGACCACCACCTGCCCCACGAACGTTCCTGCCTTTCCGTGCTCGGGGTGGTTCAGTTCCACCGAGTCGAACGCGTACTCCCTTCAGATCAACACGAACACGTTCTCCTGCAATAACGCATTTACCGGGGGCGTGGCCGCGACCTGCTGGGAGCAGTTCGTCTACCTCAACTGCCCGAACATCTCCTGTCTCGATGACGCGGGATCCACAGGGTACGGGGATCAAGAGAACGTCTTCATCGAGTATCAACTGCTGGGCTACCTGAACACGCACTCCGGATGTCCCTCCGAGGGCATCCCCAACGGCCAGGGCTGGAACCATAACGGGGAGGACTGTATCGCGGACACCACCCACCAGACCGCGACCGGTGAACCCCCCTCCAACCTCGGGAACCTGGTGCTCACCGCATCGGTCGGCGGCGGCGTGCAGACCGTCTCCTTACTCGATACGTCCACGGGCCAGTCGTGGTCCACGTCGGAGGCCGACATCATGGACCTGGCGCCGAGTTGGACGCAGGCGGAAGCCAACGTCGTGGGCTGGGTCGACGGCGCTCGAGCGAACTTCAGTGCGGGGACCTCGATCACCGTCACCTCCACCTTCGCGCCCGCCTCCGGCCAGGCCTCGTTCGTGCCGTCGTGCATCCTCGGTGGCACCTCGGACCCCGCCGGAACCACCGGGGAAACCACCAACCTGACCCTGGGCCCCTGTTCCACGTTCACCGACGGGCTCTCGTTCGTGGAAGCGAACGGGGCCCCTCTTCCGACGTCGGTCTCGTCGCAGGTCATCGATGCCTCGACCGACCTTCCCTGGTCCGGATTGGAGACGAACGGGATCGTGGCGTTCGACCAAGCCGATGTCGCCACCGGGCCCGACGTCACCGCTCTGGGCTCGGACACGCTGACCTACGACTTCTGGACCAACTCCGACTGCTCCGGTCCGGCCTCCACGGCGTATGGCTATCCGGACGTCCTTGCGGTATCGAGCGGGGTGGCCCTGCCCGGCATCGTGGAGCCGTTCCCTTCCACCGCGGTCGGCCCGCTCGGGCCGGGAGAGTACAGCTTCATGGCATCGTTCAGCGGGGATCCCAGCAACGACCCCTCGTCGAGTCCCTGCGAGCCGTTCGGAGTTCTTCCCTTGGTCTTGGCGAACGGGGTGTCGGGGTCGACGACGACCGTCAGCTCCGGCTACACCGTAGTTTCCCTGCTGCAACCCGGGGGTATGGTCGGTCAGGTGATCTTCCCTCCCGGCACGACGTACCCCGACGGGGACGTCACGATCGACTACAGCTCGTCGACGACCGGAGGCGTCACGAACACGATCATCGATGTCTCCGGCGCGAACGTGCCGGATCCCCCCGGGAAGTCCATCCTGATCGTCTCGAGCGGGAACCAAGATGTCTGCATCGTGGACGCCCCTTCCGGCGTCACGTTGTCGAATCCACCGAGCTGCACGTCCACGGATACGGCCCAGTATCAGGTGCTGCTGCCCTGCCCCGGGCAGGCGACCTCCCTGCTCGCCGGCGGAGCTCCGTACACGTGCACTCCGGTGACGATCGGTACGACGTCGTTCTTCAATGTCTCCGGGCTGGCCGACAGCTTCGTGGAGACCCTGACCAAGGGTTCTCCGACGATCGCCTCGAGCGTCACCCCCGAGGGGCTGGTCCTCGGAGGGTCGGCCACCGACCTGGCGACCCTCACCGGAGGGTACGCGCCGTCGGGGACCGTGAACTACACCGCGTTCAGCGACGCGGGATGCACCGTCCCGGTGTTCAGCAGCGCCGAGCCCGTGGGGGTGGCCTCGGCGCCGTTCACGCCCCCCGCGCTGGGGCTCTACGAGTGGGTCGCCAACTACAGCGGCAATGTCAACAACTACGCCGTGGCGACCGCGTGCGACGTTGAGCCCCTCGGGGTCTTCGATTTCACGGTGAGCCTGTCGCCGGCGGCGGGAGCCCTGACGCAAGGGGGGTCGACGACGATGACCGTGAGCGTAGGTCTCGTGCCCGGATCGGCCACGCTAGCGCTCCCCCCGGTGGCGCTTTCCTTGGCGGGTCTACCCGCCGGGGTCGTCGCCCTCGGGTTCCCGACCTCGCTCGCGATCGGGAGCAGCCAAACGTTCACGTTGGAGACGTCCACGGATCTTGGCTACGTCAGCTGTCCTCAGGTCTCGGGCCCGTGGAGCCAGGACCTTCGTCACGCGGACCTCGCCCACTGCCAGCTCGCCGGCGCGTCGCTGCGCCACGACGACCTCGAGGGCGCGAACCTGAGCGGGGCGGACCTGGCGAGCGCGAACCTCGAAGGGGCGGACCTGCGGGGCGCGGATCTCGCCGGCGCGGATACCGCGGGGGCGAACTTCTTCGGGGCGGACCTCGTCGGGGCCAATCTCTCGGGGGTCGGTGCGCTCGGGGCCTTCTCGCTGACGGTCACCGGCACGACGGAGGGCGCGTCGCGCGTCGGCACCTCGAGCCTCTCGGTCCTCGGCGACCAGCTCTCCGGGGACGATCTCCAGCTGACGAACCTGGCCGGAGCGAACCTCACTGACGACGCGCTCGTTGGCGCCAGTCTCCAGTTCTCGAACCTCCAGGACGCCAGCGCCACGAACGCGAACTTCACCACCGCAGGGCTCCAGTGGTCGAACTTGGGAGCGCTCGCCGCCCCCGGGGCGAGCTTTGTTTCGGCGAACCTCACGGGGGACAACGGGGCGGGCGCCGACCTGGGGGGCGCCGACCTTGCCTACGCGGAGATCAGCTGGTCGAATCTACCCTTCGCCGACCTGGCGGGAGCCAACCTCGCCCATGCCGACCTGCGCTGGTCGAACTTCGCATGGGCGGACCTCGAGGGGGCGAACCTCGCCTACGCCGATGCGAGATGGGCAAGCTTCCACGACGCGAACCTCAAGAACGCCGATCTCACGGACGCGGACCTGAAGTACGCGAACCTTACGGGGGCCAACCTGACCGGAGCGAACACCACCGGCACGATCTTCGCCCCCGCGGGCGACGGGGCGGCTTCCTCGATCCGAACCGTGCTGGGAGGTTTCGCGTCGTCCGACTTGGGCGTCGCCGTTGGCAGCGGGCTGGCTGCCCTGGGGGTGGCGCTGGCGTGGGCGTATCGCAGGGCCCCCCGGCCCCCCCGAAAGCCTTCCTCGGTACGCCCGGGGCCAACTCCATTACCGGGGGCAAGGCTCCAGGTCCCCAGCCGGCGCACCTCGCTCCCCGTGCCCTCCCGGCCCCTTCGTCCGCCGTACGTCGCATCCGCGGCGCGACGAGGGTACCCCGCACGGAGCCGTCGTCAGCCGACCTCCCCCGTGTCACGGTCGCCACCACCAGCCATGGTGTGGCTCCTAGCACCTCTCGGTAGGGTGAACCTGAACGACCCGTACCTTCGGAGTAACGACCGCCCCGGTGCCATCCCCCGTACGGCAAGCGAAGCCCCGACCGACGTTAAGTGAGCCCCGGCGCGGGCCCGACCGAGGAGCAGTACGCCCCAGCGTCACGTGGGGGCGCAGAACGCAGTGACTTGCAGCTGCAGCGGTCTCGGGCGCGCTCCGGTAATACCTGGAAACTCACGAACGGGAGATGAAACGTCGCGGAAGTGGCACGGCTCACCCGCGACGGATTCCCACGAGAATGGTCGTCGTCCAGCCGCGGAACGAGGGGTGACTTGGGCACGGTCTAGCGGCCTACCGCGTATGGGTCGAAACCCCACCCCCGCCACGGGGGCCCGGGGAGCGTGGGACCTTAATCTAACCGAGCGCGATTCAGGGGCGTGGCCGCGAGTCGGCGCTTAGCCGCCGTCATGTTCACCGACACGGTGGGGTACACCGCGTCCACCCAAGAGGACGAGGGACGCGCCCTGGAGCTCTTGCGCCAGCAAGCCGAAGTGGTCGGCCCCCTCGTGGCGCTCCACCAGGGCAAAGAGGTCAAATCGACCGGCGACGGGATCCTGGTAGAGTTTGACAGTGCGCTGAAGGCGACGCAGTGCGCGGTGAGCATCCAACGGCGTCTCTACGTGCGGAATGCCGAGAAGGGGACGACTCCGATACGCATCCGGATCGGACTCCACCTCGGAGACGTCGAGCAACACGGCCCCGACATCCTTGGGGACGCTGTAAACATCGCCGCACGCATCGAGCCCTTGGCTGAACCCGGAGGCATTTGCATCTCCGGGGCCGTCTACGAGCAGGTCCGGAACAAAACCCCGGAGGCGTTCGAGAAGCTCGCCCCGACGGTAGTCAAGGGACTGCAGCTTCCTTTGGACGTCTACCGGGTGATGCTGCCCTGGACGAGTCGCGGGGCGGCCTCGCATCCAGGCGGTCCACCCCGGCTGGCGGTGCTTCCGCTGAAGAACATCAGTCCCGATCCGGCAGATGAGTACATCGCGGACGGACTTCACGAGGAGCTCATTTCGGTGCTCTCCCGAGTTCCCGGGCTTCGTGTGATCTCCCGAACTTCCGCCAGTCGCTTCGGTGGCGGCTCCGAGTCGGTCGCCAAGATCGGCGCGGAGCTTGGCGTCGGCTCCATCCTCGAAGGGAGCGTACGCCGAGCGGGAACTCAGCTTCGCATCACCTTACAGCTGATCGACGTGAGCACCGACGAGCACCGGTGGACGGAGACGTACGATCGCGATCTGAGCAACGTGTTCGCGGTACAGGCAGAAGTCGCTGGGCGCGTCGCGGAGCAGTTGCGACTTGCGACGGCAACTGCCATCGTCTCGGGGCTCGAATCGCGGCCCGCTATTCGAACCGAGTCTTACCTCGCCTACCTCAAGGGGCAAAGCCTACTCTACGGCGTAGCGGACCTGACTCTGGTGGCGAGCAAACAGGTCTTGGAGGGCGCCCGGCAGCAGTTCGAGCTCGCCATCTCCCTCGACCCATCCAATGCCGCGGCGCACGCCGCTCTGGCCAAAGTGGTCCTGAAGACCGGGTCGTTCCATGCGGGGGGCCAGCTCTCTCGTCTCATGGTCGCCGTGAAGGCGTCGGCCCTCAAGGCGATCGAGGTCGACCCCTCACTGGCGGCCGGCCATGGTGCGCTCGCGATGGTGCTCCACTGCGAACGCGACTGGGTCGAGGCGGAGCGCGAGTACCGGCAGGGGCTGACGTTGGACCCGAGCGATGCCGAGTCGCACATGAATTACGCCATCTTCCTCGAGGACATGGGTCGGGGAGAGGAGGCCGCGCAAGAACTCGAGCAAGCCGTGACCTCCGACCCCCTCTTGGTCGAGACGGTCGGTCGACTAGCCTGTCTCCTCCTCTGGCTGGGCCGACGGGACGAGGCGTACCAGAGAATCGATCGGGTGCGCCAGCTGGACTCCGCCGGCCAGTTCTATCACAGCCTCATGTCGGCGTACTACCTGGAGTGCGCCGACCGGCCCGCCGCACTGCGGGAACATCAAGAATTCTCGAAAGCCCCGATGGGGCCTCCGTGGGAGACCCTGAACCGTGCATTCGCGCATGTCTTGGCCAACGAACCCGAGGCTGCGCGGGGCTTACTCCGAGAGCTGGACGAGATGCCATTGTTCCCGGCAGCCATCGGCATGATCATCGAGGTGTACGGAGAACTTGGAGACGTCGACGCGTGCTTTCGGGTCATCGA
>JASHQF010000155.1 GCA_030037695.1 Thermoplasmata archaeon | reverse complement strand
ATCGGGGCGACCGGGGTCTCTCAGGTCTGCGAGGTGTTCCTCCAGCTGCGCGGCGCCGCCGGAGCCCGGCAGATCCCCCGCGCCGACCGCGCCCTCACCCACAACGTGGGCGGGGCGGGCGCTACCGCGGCGGTCACGATCTTCACGGCGGGGTGAGAGGCGTGCGGCAGCGGATCGTGCGGGCCGCCGTCGTTCGGCCCACCTGCGCGGACGGTGCGCGCCGGGTCGAGGGGCCCGACGAGGACCGATTCACCCTCCTTGCGGCCGCGCTCGAGGCCGCCGCGGACGTCGAGCGCGCCGATCGGCGACCGCTACGGGTCCGGGTGCTCGGGACGGATCCCGCTCCTCGCGGCGGTTACGTGGCGCTCTTCGGCCGGCCGGTCGAGCTGATCGGAGAGCGGGACGGGGTGGCACTTCCGGACACGCTAACCCTCGCCACCGGGGGACCGGGTCCCGAGGTGATCCTCGCGGTCGAGGAGCTCCCCGACGGGGGTGCGGCCCGGGGCGGGACCCCCGGCTTGGCGGCGATCGCGGTCTTGGTCGACGCGCCGACCGGGCCGGCTTCCCCCGACGGGATCCCGCTGGACACGATCCCGAGCGGAGAGTCCCCGATCGTGGCGGCATACTCGGCCTGGGCGAAGGGCCCGGGTACGCACGTCCCGGGCGTTGGGTGGGTCGGCGAGTGGCCGGGGTCGGAGCGGGTCGCTCGACGCGCACCGCGGGACATTCCCGCCAGCCCACCTTCCTCCCAAGTGTCGCAAGGTGCCTACCTTCCGCCCCCTCGGTACCTCGAAAGCCTGGCCAGCCGGTGGGGATTCCTTGCCGATCGATGCCGGGCCTGCGGCCGCACGACGTTCCCCCAGAGCGGTCGCTGCCGGGGGTGCGGCCGCGCGGAGGACCTCGCCGTCGAGCCGCTGCCGAAACACGGGTGGAAGGTCGTCGCGCGGACCTGGATCGGCGCCGGGGGCCAACCGACCGAGTTCGATCCCGAGGTCGAGCGCCAGGGGGCCTACGGCGTCGTGCTCGCCGAGCTCGTCCCCGGCGTCCGGGCGACCCTCATGGTCACCGACGCCGAACCGGGCTCGGTGCGGATCGGGACGACGGTCGAGACCCGACTGCGACGGCTCTACGCGCTCGACGGTGCGTGGAGGTACGGCAGAAAGGCCGTCCCCGAGGTCGGAGCGACCCCGACCCGTCCGGGCTAGACCGTTCCCCGCCGTCCGGATTATAGCCTGCAACGGATGCCCGAGCTAGAGGCGCACGTGGCAGGACGCGGACGAGCGGGGTCGCCGGCGGGCTCGCCGGTGCCGGGCCGAGCGGGCCCGAGGTCGGTGCCCCGGTTTTCCCTCGCCTACCTCGACCGGACCGCCGACCCGTTCGCCTCGTTCTACGATTTCGCGACCGGCGCCTGGCGCGCCGGCAACCCGATCCCCCCCGACAAGCCCGACTGGAACGCCTTCTGGGAGCTCCGGGAGCGGAACGCCCGGCTCCTCCGCGCGATCGCGGACGATGCGCGCCGACGCCCGGGCCGCACCGCGGCGCACCGCCTGGTCCGGACGTTCTACCGTGCGGCGCTCGACCGGGCGCGGCGGGATCGGCTCGGGTTCGCTCCGCTCCGCCAGGAGCTCACCGCCCTCGGCCGCCTTCGGTCGATCCCCGAGCTCGGCCGTCGGCTGGCGGCGCTCCACTCGGTCGGGGTGACCGGCCTGTTCGAGGTCTGGGCGTACCCCGACCGCAAGCAGAGCGACCGGTACGCCCTCTACGCCTGGCAGGGGGGCCTCGCGCTCCCGGATCGGGAGTACTACCTCGGGCCGCAGTTCGCGGCGATCCGGGAGAAGTACGCGGTCCACGTCGAGCGGGTCTTCGCGCTCGCCGGGCAGGCGGGCGAGGCGGCTCGGAGCGCCTCGCGCACCGTCGTCGCGCTCGAGACCGAGCTCGCCCGCGCCAGCCGGACCCGCGTCGAGGAGCGCGATGTCGTCGCGAACTACCACCGCCTCGATCGTACGGAGTTCTTCGGGAAATTCCCCGGCATCCCCTGGAAGGAGTACTTCCGGGCCCGGGGATTGGCGCGGACCGAGTACGTCGTGGTGGGGCAGCCGGAGTTCCTCGCGAGGGTCGAGCGGCTCCTCGCCGAGCGACGCCTCGAGGAGATCCGCACGTACCTCGCCTGGCAACTCCTGCACGCGTCGGTCCCGCACCTCAGCGGGGCCGCCGAACGCGAGCATTTCGAGTTCTTCCGCCGGACCCTGCTCGGCCAACCCCGACCCGAGCCCGACTGGCGCCGGGCGCTCTACGACCTGGACGAGCTCCTGGGGGAGGCGCTCGGGGAACTGTTCGTCGCACGTCACTTCCCGGCCGCCAGCCGCGCACGGATGCTGCAGCTCGTCGCGGACCTCCGAGAGGTGTTCACGGAGCGATTGCGGACCCTCGACTGGATGACCGAGGCGACCCGACGTCGGGCCCTCGCGAAGTTCGCCCGCTTCGAGGCGAAGATCGGGCACCCCGAGCGGTTCCGGGAGTACACGGGTCTCGTGCTCTCCCCCACGGACCATCTCGGCAACGTTCGCCGGGCGAACGCCTTCGAGTCGCGCCGGCGGCTCGCGCGGGTCGGGCGACCGGTCGATCGCGACGAGTGGGATATGACGCCGCCGACGGTGAACGCCTACTTCAGCGCGACCCAGAACGAGATCTTCTTCCCGGCCGGGATCCTCCAGCCGCCGTTCTTCGACCCGACGATGGACGACGCCGTCAACTACGGCGCGATCGGCGCGGTGATCGGGCACGAGATCACGCACGGTTACGACGATCAGGGCCGGCGGTTCGACGCGGACGGGAACCTCCGGGATTGGTGGAGCGAGGAGGACGCCCGCGAGTTCTCGGCCCGCGCCGAGCAGGTTGTGGCGCAGTACGCGAAGGCGGAGCCTCTGCCCGGTCTGCACGTCAACGGCGAGCTCACCCTCGGGGAGAACATCGCCGATTTCGGGGGGGTCCGGTTGGCCTTGGAGGCGCTCCGCCGTCGATTGGCTCGGGACCCGGCCGCCCGGCGCTCGATCGACGGCCTCACGCCCGAACAGCGGTTCTTCCTCGCCTACGCCCAGATCTGGCGCCAGAACTGCCGGGAGGAGGAGATCCGGCGCCGGGTGACGGTCGATCCGCACGCCCCGGGCCGGTTCCGCGCCGAGATCCCCCTACGCAACCTCCCCGAGTTCCGCACGTCGATCGCCCCGTTGAGGAAGGGCGACGCCCCGGCCCCCGCGCCGGGTCCTTCGGTCACGATCTGGTAGGCGCGCGGAGCGGTCCGCAGCGTGGGCGATGGGCCCGTCGGGCTCAGGCGAAGCCGGGCGGCTCGTCACGGCGTTGCCGGGTCTCGGCGCGGACGTACGGCTCGGCCGCGATCCCGAGGTGGGTCGCGATCATCCGGAACGTGGCGACGAGCTGGTTGATCGCCTCGGCCATCGCCTTCTGCTCCTCCCGGAGCTCCCGGATCTCCTGACGCAGCGCGACGATCTCCGACGTGCCGATCCCCGATCCCGATCCTTCCGATGCCATGCCGGGGGTCGAGCACTCGCGATGGACCCTTGTAGATTTCGGGGATGGGACGAGGGAAGCCTCGTTCGCGCCGCCGCCGTCAAGCGGCCACGCATCCCTGGCGCGACGCCCCGATAGGTTATATTCGACTCGGATTACCGATATCGGAAATCCGATGTCCGCGTGGGGTTCGATGTGGGGCGCACCTTGGGTTTCGCACCGCCGGCGCGGGCTCCGCCCGCTCGTCTGCCACCTCCTCGCCTCCGGGCCGAAGAGCGGGGCGGAGATCATCGATGGGATGGAGCGGCTGAGCCAGGGATGGTGGCGGCCGTCGCCCGGCTCGGTCTACCCGCTGCTCGAGGAGATGACGACCGACGGGGTCGTCCGCAGGAACGCGGACGGTCGCTACGAGCTCACCGAATCGGCGAGGGGACAGATGGGGCGACCGTTCGGCCGCCACTCCCCCCGCGGGGTCACCGAGGCGGTGCAGGAGCTGAGCTCGCTGGTCGCCTACCTCGAGGACTTGAAGAAGAGCGAGAGCGAGCGGTTCGACGCGACCGTGAAGGCGACGCTCTCGTCGACGGCCGATCGCCTCCGTCCGCTGGCGGAGTGAGCGGTGGCGGCCACGTCCCCTTCTCCCGCTTCCGGCTCGATCGTCGCGGAGGACCTCGCCAAGACCTACGGCGGGAACGTCCGGGCCGTCGACGGGATCTCGTTCGAGGTCCGCCCGGGCGAGATCTTCGGGTTCCTCGGTCCCAACGGCGCGGGCAAGACGACGACCGTCTCGATCCTGACGGCGGGCCTCGGCGCGACGTCCGGCCGGGCGTTCGTCGACGGCCTCGACGTCGTACGCCATCCGCTCGCGGTCAAGCGTCGCATCGGGATCGTCTTCCAGGAGATGACGAGCGACGGCGACCTCACGGGGCGGGAGAACATCGAGCTCGCGGCCCACCTCTACGGGGTGCCCCGCGCCGAGGTGCGCAGCCGGTGCGAGGCGCTGATGGCCCGGATGCAGATCGGGGAGGCGGCCGACCGGCTCGCCAAGACGTACTCGGGCGGGATGCGCCGGAGGCTCGAGCTCGCCGCGGGGATCGTCCACGCCCCGTCGATCCTGTTCCTGGACGAGCCGACCCTCGGCCTCGACCCCCAGGGGAGGGCCGGGTTCTGGAAGTTCGTGGAGGAGCTGCGGCACGAGCACCGGATGACGGTGTTCGTGACGACCCATTACCTCGAGGAGGCGGACGGGATGTGCGAGAGGATCGCGATCATCGATCACGGCAAGATCGTCGCCCACGGTACCCCGGGAGAGCTCAAGGATCGTCTCGGGGGAGACATCGTCACCGTCCAGCCGACGGCGCCGAGCCCCGCGCTCGAGGCGCTGCTGCGCAGCCTTCCGGGCGCGACCTCCGTCCAGGGGCTCGACGGGAGCTACCGGGTGAAGTCCCCGAGCGGGGAGAAACTCGTTCCGGCGCTCGTCGAGGCGTGCGTCCACGGCGGGATCGGGCTCGCCTCGGTGTCGGTGAAGCGCCCCAGCCTCGATGAGGTGTTCTTGGAGTTCACCGGTCGCGAGTTCCGGGAGGACGAGGGGGCGAGCGCGACCGACCGGGCGGTGATGCTCTCCCGGGTCCGGGACCAGCTCGGGAGGCGTCGATGATCCGGGAGCTCGGAGCCCTCACCCGCCGGGAGCTCCTCCGACTCGCCCGGAACCCCCAGGCGATCGGCACCTCCCTCCTCCTCCCCATCCTGTACCTCCTCCTGTTCGGCCAGGCCCTGAACTTCGAGCGGCTGATCCCGTCGAACATCCCGGGGTTCTCCCCCCTCGCGTTCGTCCGGGGCGCGCCGTCGTACTTCTCCTACTTCGCGGCGGGGATGACCGGGTTCGTCGCCGTCACCGCGACCCTGTTCATCGGGGCGAACGTGATCTTCGACCGCCTGTTCGGGATCTTGAAACGGGTCTCCTCGACCCCGGCGACCGCCTCGTCGATCTTCGGCGCCCGCCTGCTCGCCGGCCTGATCCAGCCGATAGGCCTCGCGTTCCTCGTCCTCGGCCTCTCGGTCGTGCTCGGGGACGCCGGCCTGAGCGGTCTCGCGATCACCGCGCCGTTCTCGCTGCTCGGCTGGGCGGAGATCGTGCTCGCGATCGTCATCCTCTCGGTGATGTTCGCCTCGCTGTTCCTGGCGATCGGCTTCTCGATCGAGCAACCGCAGTCGTACTTCGCCGTCGTCAACACGATCAACCTGCCGGTCCTCCTCACCTCCGCGGCCCTGTTCCCGTGGGGGACGATGCCGGGGTGGTTCCGGAGCCTCACCTCGTTCAACCCGATCACGCTCGCCGTCACGGTCCTCCGGGAGAATCTCTTCCAGGGAGCGTCGGCGTACTACCCGTTCGGCCCCGGCATCTACCTGCTCGGGCTCCTCGCCTGGGCGGCGGCGGTGACGTCGATCGCGGTGCTGCTCGCGCGCCGCGCGCTCGCCCCGCGGCGCTAGGGGCCGCCCGGGCCGAACGGGGAGTCGGCCGTCCCCTTCTCGACGAACGGGAGCCAACTCTGCTTCGCCCGGTCGAAATCGACGCGCTGGAGCTCGACCACGAACTCCTTCAGGAGGTCGGACGGGGCCGGCCGTACGGCGAGGGAATAGACGTAGATCCCGAACCCCATGAACTCGGTGACCCGCCGAAGGACCTCGACCAGGCTGTCCCGGGGGACCGTCACCCGGATCGTCGTCTCCCCGAGGAGCATCGAGAACTCGTCCACGTTGAACGGCCGATCGAGCCGGATCAGGGAGCCCGCGGGAGGGGGGCTCGCGGGGCCCGAGGTCGCGGGCGGGGTTCCTGGGCTGACCGACGGTGCGACAGGGGGGGAGGCAGGAGGTCCGGGCGTGACCCGCGACGGGGCGGGGGGCGCACGGGCGCCCTCCCACTTCCGCTCCGGATACCGGTCCAGGACGGGGGAGGGATCCCGGCCCTGGAATCGTTCCCGGGCCGCATGGGCGGGGGCGGGGCGGCCCCGTGAGCCGCTGGCCCGCGGCTTCCTGGCCTTCTTCGTCGGTCGGGCCATCCGGCCTAGCCGATGCGTCCGGTCCCATAAGCTCGCAGCGACCAGAGGAACCGGGGCTCCCTCGAGGGCGATCCGATCCGGCTATCGAGCGGCTCTGTAGCGAAACGTACCGTGCGAATCCTCGTCATGGACCGCTAGATTTGTCGCTGCCGCGACGACACATGGGTTATGTAGCGGTGCATGGGTGGGTCCCGTAGGCCCGAGAAGCCAGAACGGGCCGAAGCAAGGAGGTCGGAAGCAGATGCCGGCGCGTGTGATGAAGGATTTCCAGGCCCCAAGGGGCCTGCCCCGTAAGACCGCCTCCGTGTGCCCGGAGTGCATCAAGGTGATCCCGGCGGTCGTCCGCGAGAAGGAGGGCCGGGTCATCATGGAGAAGACCTGCCGCGCCCACGGCTACTTCTGGGACATCATCTCCAACGACGTCGACTTCTACCTCCGGATGGAGGTCTACGCCCACGACGGGGTCGGCTACGAGAACCCGTACTACGAGAAGTTCCGCGGCTGCCCGACGACCTGCGGGATGTGCAGCCACCACAAGTCCCACACGGGGCTCGCCCTCGTCGACCTCACGAACCGCTGCAATCTGAAGTGCCCGGTCTGCTTCGCGAACGCGAACGCGGCTGGGTACGTCTTCGAGCCGACCCGCGAGCAGACGTACTTCATGCTGAAGACGCTCCGCGAGCAGAAGCCGGTCGGCACCGTCGCCGTCCAGTTCTCGGGCGGGGAACCGACGCTCTCGCCGTTGTTCCTGGACGCGGTCTCGATGGCCCGGGACCTCGGCTTCAAGCAGATCCAGGTCGCGACGAACGGAATCCGGGTCGCCAACGAGCCCGGGTTCGCCCAGCAGTGCCGCGACGCGGGGCTGCACACCCTCTACCTCCAGTTCGACGGCCTGGACGACGAGATCTACCGGAAGGTCCGGGGGGTCCCGTTGCTCAAGGTGAAGCAGAAGGCGATCCAGGCGGCCCGGGAGACCCACTCCCCGGCGAGCGACCTCGCGGCGGGCAAGCCCGATAAGCCGCTCTCGGTCGTCCTCGTCCCGACCCTGGTCGGGGGGTTCAACGAGAAGGAGATCTGGCCGACGGTGAAGTTCGCGATCGACAACCTCGACGTCGTCCGCGGCGTCAACTTCCAGCCGGTCGCGCTCACGGCGCGGATCCCCGACAAGGACCGGTTCCAGATGCGGTTCACCCAGTCCGACCTCGTCCGGATCCTCTGCACGGAGGGTCCGTTCGACCGGTCCGACTTCTTCCCGGTCCCGTCGGTCGCCCCGATCTCCGAGCTCGCGTCGATCATCCACGGGGAGGAGAAGATGACCCTCACGACCCACCCCGGCTGCGGCTGCGCGACGTTCGCGTTCGTCTCCAAGGACGGGCAGACGATCACGCCGCTCCCCCGGTTCATGGACGTCGACGGGTTCTTCGAGAACGTCGAGGCGATGATCGAGAAGTACCGGGACGCCCGGTTCGCCCGGGTCCGGACCGCCGTGGCGGGGGCCCGCCTCCTCCACGACGTCGCGAAGTACTTCGACTTCTCGAAGGCGCCCGAGGGGGTCAGCGAGAAGAACTGCGTCCGGATCATCGCGTCGATCTTCACCGAGGGGAACAAGGAGGCCGTCGCCAAGTTCACCTGGCGGACCCTCTACATCGGCAACATGCACTTCCAGGACGCCTACGACTACGATATCCAGCGCCTGATGCGCTGCGACATCCACTACGCGGTCCCGGACGGGCGGATCATCCCGTTCTGCTCGTACAACTCGGGCCCGATCTACCGGACGGAGGTCGAGAAGAAGTTCTCGATCCCGATCCCGGACTGGCAGCGGGCGAAGCAGCAGGGCGGCGCGGTCCTGAAGACGATCGAGACGATGGGGGTCAACGGCGAGGTCATCGTCGACCCCGAGTACTACAAGATCAAGGCCCTGAAGGGCGCCCCCGGGATGTCCAGCTAGACGGGCGGATCCCCCGCCCGCCAGGCTCCCGAACCCGTTCCCCCCTTCTCGTACAACACCGCCCCGGCCCGCTGGAGCTGTCGGATCGTCGACGCTCCCCGCCCGCGTAGCTGTTCCTGCCGTCGATCGATCTCCCCCCAGACGGCCTCGAGGTCGACAGGGGGTGGGGTGGGGGGCCCACCGTCCGGTAGGGCGGCGTTCTCGGGGAGCTGCAGCCACCGGTACGCCGCTTCGATGTGCTTGCAGGTGCCGAGGCCCCGACGGGCGAAGTCGGTGCAGGTGCAGAACGCGGGGGCCTCGTCCGGGAACAGCGGGAAGAGGACACGATACCGCGTACGGTGCACCGGGTTCCGTACCTCGAGGTGGGGGTAGACGGGATCTTCCAGCCGGCGGACATCGAGCACCTCCTCCACCGCCCGCAGCCGACGCTGGGCGATCGCCTCGTCGGACGGCGCCGCCTCCTTCCGGCGTCCGGTGCTCCCCATCGCACGTCGGAGCCTCCGCTGGGACTTGACGCCCCGGGCTAGCCCGCGGAGGACGGTCCGGGGGGTTCGGTGCGGCCGTCACGGTTAACCCCCTCGGTCGGTCGACCTGCCGTGCCCGAGGCGACGACGGTGGGCGGCGGCTCGCCGACCCCGCGCGCCCGGCGCGGACCGTCGCGGACGGTGGTGCTGGGGGTGGGGCTCCTCCTCACGCTCGGGGGACTCTTCCTCCTCTCCGACCTCCTCCCGTCCAAGCCCGCGGCGCTGGTCCATGCCCTGCCGATCGCCGGCGGTGGGATCCTCGCCCTGTGGGTCGGCGGGATCCTTCTCGGGCGGGGCGGGCGCCCGTAACTCCCCCGGGCGCCGCCCGCCGAGCCCGGCTTACAACAGTTTTCTTATACAAATCGGGGCTCCCGGGGCGGGATGGAGTACGTCGTCGTGCGGGCGAGCCACCCGACGTGGCTCTCCCTCCAGCTCCCGAGCGAGGTCGCGGACCTCCTGGGCTACGCCCCGACGTCGAAGGAGGGGGGCCGGGCGAGCCAGTCGATCTCGTTCCTGGGCCGGGGTCCCGGGATCGTCCGCGTCGTGGCGACCTACCCGGCCCGGGAGGCCCTCGCGGTCGAGACGGTCCGGAGCCGGCTCATCGCGACGGCCCGTCCGGGAGAGCACCTCCTGTTCTCCCTCCCGGCGGCGGTCGGTCTCCACCTCGGCCTCCAGACGTTCGTGAAGGAGCCCCGGTCCCGCGGGACCGACGATTCGGTCCTCTGGTTCGTCCCGGCCCCCGAGTACTACGAGTACCGCTCGATCGTCGGCAGCGGGAAGCCGTGGGTCCGCCCGTCCAGCGGGCCCCTCGCCCATGTCTACCTCGCGAAATCGCTGATCCCCCTCCCGAAGGAGTTCCCGAGGCTCGCCGAGACCGAGTTCCGGATCGAGGAGGAGGAGTGGAGGCCCGGGGTCACCGCGCTCCAGAGGGTGGGCCGGGGCCGACGCGTGATCTTGTAGAGATACTTTCGGCTACACTGACGCACGGGGTTGCCGAATGTATATATAGTGACCCCAGGGATAGATGCACTCTCGAGGGGGTCATGGGGGGTACGCCGTTGGGGGAGGGCCGGAGCTACACGCTGAGGAACCCGCTTCCCCTGCGTTCGCCGGACGACCTCCGCCAGACCCGCGCCGGCATCCCGACCGATCCGGCGCTCGCCGCCGCCAACGGGCCGGTCGACTTCGACTCGCTCGCCAAGGCGATCCGGCGCTCGGTCGGCCACGACGGGATGCGGGCGGAGGACGCCCGCTCGATCGCCGCCCACGTCCTCAACTTCTTCGGCTTCAACGAGCGGATCATCGACAACGTCCTCGAGCCGGACGACCGCGACACGTTCTACATGCTCGAGGACACGGGGATCCTCGAGACCGAGCGGGACGAGACGACCCTCTACGACGGCCGCGAGTGGAGGATCAACTACTGGATGTTCCGCAAGGACCGGATCTTCGAGCTCGCCCGCGAGGAGTCCGCCGCGATGGCGCTCGCGGGGGAGAAGGAGGTCGTCTACTCGCCGAGCCCCCAGCGCTCGGGCGGGTTCCGCCTCCCCCACGGCGAGCACGGCACCGGCCTCGCCGACCATGCCGTCTACCACGAGCTCGGGGACGAGATCTGGCTGGAGCGCCGGCAGTCCCCGGCACCGCCCGCGCCGCCGACGCCGCACGCGCCGCGGCGCCACCTCGGCGAGCAGCCGTAGGCCTTTAGGCACCAGGCGGTCCCCCCCTCCGAGGGGTCCGCCGTCGATGCGCCGAGCGTTCCTGCTGCTCGCGCACCGGGTCCCTCCCCGGGGGGAGTTCTCGCTGAACGACCTCGCCGGGCTCGGCGGACGGATGGACGAGGTCGCCCGGTTCGTCTCCACGGCGTTCACCCTCTCCAACGACCTCCGCCGGGACACCGAGGTGACGGTGCTGTTCTCGGCCGAGCCCCCGCCGCGGGCGCGGAGGATCGACCTCGCCGGCGATCGCCTGCGCTACCTCAACCCGGACGAGCGGTCGACCGCCGCGCTGCTCAAGAACGCCCTCGCCCGGACGGCCGACCTGCCGCGCGAGCTCGAGTCGTCGCCCGGGCTCCGCGTCGCCCCCTGTGACCCCGCGGGGGTCCTCCGCGAGTTCCTTCAGCGCCCCGGCGCGGCGTGGCTCACCGAGAGCGGGGGCCCCCTCGCCGCCTGGGAGGCCCCCCCCGAGCGCGCGACGTTCGTCCTCTCCGATCCGTTCGAACCGACCCCTGCGGAGCAGGCGCTGCTCGAGGCGAGCGGGGTCCCCCGGCTCTCCGTCGGCCCCCGCTCGCTGCGGGCGAGCCAGGTCGCCGACGCGGTGCACCGCGAGCTCGACCTGCGCGCCCCGAGCGCGAGGGCGCCGCCGGACGCCTAGGCCAGGACCCGGTCCGGGCGGGCCGGGGTCCGCAGGGACTCCCGCACGGTCCGCGGGCGCAATCCGCCCACCACCGCGGTGAGCCGCACGACCTCGGTCGGCTCCGGGCGCAACCGCGTGCCGAAGACGAGCTCCTCCGGGTCGTGGAACCAGGTGCGGATCGCCCCCAGGATGTCGCCGAGGGTCCGGAGGGTGAGGTTGGCGCCCCCCTCCAGGTGGACGAGGGCGGAGGGGCGGTCCGGGAGCCGGAAATCGAGCAAGGACTCCCCCAGCGCCTGCGGCAGGAGCCGGTCGGTCTCGGAGACGTGCTGCTCCCCGATGACGAGCGTGGAGAGCCCCGAGCGCCGGAGGTGGCTCTTCAACGTCGCGAGATCGACGTTGAGCTGCGAGGGGTGGTCGACCATGTCGACCAGGTTCGCGACGAGGGAGTGGAGGTAGGCGTTCCGGACGCGGAACACCCTCGGCAGCGGCAGGGTGTCGAACCGCCGGAGCTTCTCGTTGGCGAGGGCGAGGAGGAGGCCCCCCATCCGCTCGAGCTCGTCGACGGTCGCGTCGACGTTCTCCCGCCGCGACGCGTTCGTCTGGAGCTCGATGTGGAACGGGAGGAACGCGACCGGGATCGGGAGCGCGTCCGTCGACCGAAGCTCCCGAGCGAGGAACGGGAGGAGCGCGCTCCCGGTCCCTCCGCCGAGTCCGGCGAGGAGGAAGACGAGCTCGTACCGCGAGAGGCGGCGCTTCAACTCCTCCCGGCTCTCCTCGGCGGCGCGGAGGACGACCGTCCGGTCCCCCGCGCTGCCGCGGCCCCGGAGCTCCCGCTGGCCGAGCAGGATCCGCTCCTCGACCCGGAGCTCCTCGAGGTGCCGGGCGTCCGTGTTCACCGCGATCGCCCGGGCCCCGGGGAGACCCAGGGCGACCAGGTCCTGGACCGCCTCACTGCCCGCACCGCCGAGCCCGACGACCGCCACCGAGGGGGAACCCGCGAGACCGCGAAGGTAATCGTCCGTCTGCTCGAGCCGCATGGGAAAGGGCGCCGTTCAGCGCGAGGAGGCGCCGTCGGCGGCGACGGCGTCCCCTTCCCGCCGATGGAGCTTCGAGGGAGGAGCGATCTGGTCGATGCGGCCCCGGATGTACTCCCGCACCGCGGACCGGACGGCATCGTCGACGCTCACGGAGTTGCCCTCGCGAACGAACTCCTCGAGCTGGCGGTTGTCCTGGCGCGAGAGCTCGACCACCACCTTGCGGATGTGGTGCGGGGGGAGGTGGAGCTCGACGTACTGCTCGAGCCCTTCGCGGATCGTGTCGGAGATCGTGGGGGTCTCTTTGAGCTCCTGGACCTGCTTCAACTTCTCGAGGAGCTCCTGCGGGATCCGCACGGTCACGCGCTCGGAAGTGTCGGTCATGGCCGTCAGACAAGACCCCGTATTTTGTCTGACGATTGACATATGAGCGTCCCCCTATATGAAACAGGGGTCGACCGGTCCGGGCCAACCGGTGGGAGGGTGGGCAACCTGATCGCGCAACGGGTGCGGGCCGTCTTCTTCGATTTTGGCGGCACGCTCGTCGCTCGCGACCCCGACCCGTTCCCGAAGTTTCGCGAGGTCGTGAGGATGCGGGGAACGGAGGTCGGGGAGGGCGCCTACCGTGCCGCGGAGGCTCGTGTGGGGGCACGCCTTGACCGCGTGCGTTACGGGCTCCTCGGGCAGAAGCCGTCGTTCCTGGACCGCGGGGTCGCGGAGACCCTCGAGGAGATGCGCATCCCGCCCCCCCACGAGCCGCTCGTCGCCCTACTCCACGACGCCTACACGGCACCGGAGTGGCGCCCGGCGTTCCCCGAGTCGGTCGCGGTCCTCGAGGCGCTGGTCGCGGAGGGTCTGCCGTTGCACCTCGTGTCGAACAGCTCGGACATGCTGCTCGAGGTCCTCGAACGTCGAGGGTGGACCCCGTACTTCCGGACGATCACGTTCTCCCAGGAAATCGGCGCCGAGAAACCCGACCCCCGGATCTTCTCCCACGCCGTGAAGCGGGCCGGCATCGGGCCCGAGCAGGGACTCCACGTCGGCGACAGTTGGAGCGCGGATTACCTCGGGGCGCGCCGCGCCGGCCTCGAAGCGGTCTGGGTGAATCGCGAGAGAACCCCGGCCGAAGCGCGACCGCTCCAGGTGGTGGACCTGCGCGAGCTGTTGCCGATGCTCGGCCTCTGACGGACGACCCCGCGGGACGATTGCGCGCCCGAAGCCTCTCGATCGGCCCTGGCCGACCGCGAGGTTCATGAGCACCGTGCCTTCCGACCGTGACTCCGGGCGACGGCACGGAGCGCGAGGTCGGGGGCTCATGAGTACCGAGGGGAACGCATCGCCGGAGGGAGGGTTCACCTGGGGGCCGCTCGCTGCCGATCTCGGCGGAGCTCGGCGTCTCGCCCGCCTCTCGATCGAAAGCTCCGCCCGAGCCTCGCACGTTCCGCTCGCCGAACCTCTCCGAGCCTTCGAGGAGGCTCTCGACGCCCGTCGATTCGAGGGTTGCATCCTGCAGGATCGGGGGGCGACCGTCGGGGTCGTCTGCTGGCACCGCCAGGACCCGATCGGGCTGGTCGTCGGTCCGCTCGCGTTAGAGCCCACGGCGGCGACCCCGGCCCTTTACCTGGAGCTGCTGCGCCGGCTCGAGGCGCGCGAGGGGCCGGTGGCCTTCGTAGGCGGCCCCCTCGTCGGGCTCACCGCCGATCAGGAACGACGGGCGATGGAATCGGCGGGCTTCGCGCGGTACGGCCGCCTCGAAATGGAGCTCCGGGTCTACTCGCCCGCGTCAGGCGGGCTCGCGGCCGGAGGCCCAGGACACGCCGCCCGGCCGATCGTCCGGGAGGATCTCGAGGCCCTGGCCACCCTCCACGCTGCCGCGTACCGGGATCGGTTCGACCGGTACCTCTTCCTCGAGAGCGAGGACGAGGTCGTCGACGCGAGGAACCTCGTCTCGGGGGTATTCGACGGCCGATGGGGAGAGCTCGCCGCGGAGGGGTCGCGGGCGATCGAGGCCGGTGGCCGGATGGTCGCGGCGACGCTCGCGGCACGGCGCCCCCGGGGGACGCTGATCCTGGACGTCATGGTCGACCCCAAGGTCCAGGGTCAGGGGTTCGGGCGCGCCGTCCTGTCGGCGAGCGTCCGCGGCGCCCTCGAAGCGGGGGCCGGGCCGATCCACCTCAACGTCACCGACGGCAACGTCCCGGCGCTACGGCTCTACCGCAGCCTCGGGTTCGAGGTCACGTTGGGACCGACCGTCGATTGGTACAGCCTGCGACGGATCCCGGTCTCGCCTCAGGTCGCCGACGCTTCCCCGGGAGCGGAAGGGGTCCCCGGGGCGGGCCGGTAACCAAAGCGGCGCAGGGCCCGGAAGCCGACGACCATCACCACCCCGAAGATCGCGATCGCGACGCCGACGGTGAGGAACGTGCCGCGGACCCCGACCGCGAGGGTGAGGAGACCCCCGACCCACTGCCCGACCGGGACGAGGGCGTAGCTGCCGACCTCGTCGGCGGCGAACACCCGTCCCATGACGTCGTGGGGGACCGTCGCCTGGACGGTGGAGAGGAACATCGTCGCGATCGCCCCGGTCGCCGTCCCGTAGGCGAAGACGAGCGGCAGGGCGAGCCAGATCGACCGGACGGCGGCGAGGCTCAGGAGGGCGAAGCCGGCGAGGAAGACGAACCCGAGGATGTAGAGCCCGGCCCGCTCCTCGAACGGAAGGTGGGAGGCACCGAGGAGCCCGGCCCCGGCGCCGGCGGTCGACACGGCGATCATCGCCCCGTACCAGATCCCCGCGACGAGGCCGAGCCAGCTGACGACGTAGAGGGCCAGCTCGACGAGGGCGACCGCGAGCAGGAAGTTGATCACGAGGGCGGCGATCGTCATCTCGAACAGGTCGAGCCGCTGGCGCAGGTAGGCGAACCCGCCTCGCACGGAGCTCCAGATCGACGGGAGCGACGAGGGCCGGGGGGGGCTCAGGTCGTCCGGGAGACGGAGGAGCAACCCCTGGGTCACCAGGAACAGGGCGAAGGCGGCCCCGACCGCCTCGGTGCTGGTGAACCAGGTCAGGAGCGCTCCGGTCCCCGCGGTGGAGAGGGCGACCGCGAGCGCGGCGACCGCGTAGAGGAGCCCGTTCGCCCGGCCGAGCTCCTCGGCGGAGGCGATCCGCGGCACCGTCGTGTTGTACGCCGGGCGGAAGATCGTCGTGCTCGCGGTCATCAGGGCCCAGCCGGGGTAGGCGAGCACCATCCAGAGAGGGAGGTAGAACCCGGCCGGCCCGGGCACCGGGATCGGGCGGGCCGCCGAGAAGTAGAGATCCGCCGCGAGGCCGGCGGCGGCGAGGAGGGCGAGGAGGTTCGCCGAGCGCATCAGCTCGACCCGGTCGTGGCGGTCCGCGAGGCTGCCGGCGAAGAAGGCGGCCAGGAGCGTAGGGAGGGTCGACGAGAGGCCGAGGAACGCGAGCGCGAGGGCCCCGTACATCTCCCGGTCGGCGGCCGGGTAGGCGAGGGCGACGCGGAAGAGCAGGACCACCAGGACGGCGGGCGGCCCCGCGTACTGGAGCGCCCCGGCGGTGAGGAACGTGCGGAACGACGCCCGACGGAGGAGCTCGGAGTACCGTACGGAAGAACCCTCCATGGGCTTCCGGCCCGAGCCCGGTCGGGTTGGTAAACGTATCGAAACCCGCGACGGTGGGTTCCCCGGGGGCCGCGCGGGGGCGTGTCCCGCCCCGAGGGACGGCGCGCCGGAAAGCGCAAGTATCCCCCCCGTCCGTCCCGAGCCGGGCACCGCACGTGAGGCTCCTCGCGCGAGACCCGACGACGGGAGCGCACCGGCTCCGTCTCGAGACCCCGAGCGATCTCTGGCGGATCTCGCGTCTCGTGCGGCCGGGCGACCGCGTGGGGGCCTCGACGACGCGGCGCGACCCGGAGGCGCCGATCGACGTGCCGGGCGCGGAGCGGACCCGTCGGCGCATCTACCTCGTGGTCCGGGCCGAGCAGGTCGAGTTCCACGGGTTCTCCCAGCATGTCCGGATCACCGGCCCCATCCTCGAGGGGCCGTTCGACATCGGCCGCCACCACACGCTCGACCTGGCGGAGGGGGACGAGGTGACGCTGGCCAAGCCCGAGCTGTCGGCGGGCGACCGGGCTCTCCTGGACGAGGGCCTCTCAGGACGGAGCGATCCCTCGATCCTGCTCGCCGCGGTCGACTGGGGCGATTCGTCGATCGTACGGCTCCGCGGGCGGGCGATCGAGCCGGTCGCGGACGTTCGTAGGACGATCGCGGGCAAGCGGTTCGACGCGCGCCAGGGGGAGAAGGACCGGAACGCCTACCTGGACGAGCTCCTCACCGTGATCGCCCGCGAGGCGGAAGGGGCGAGCGCGCTCGTCCTCGCCGGCCCGGGGTTCCTCAAGGAGGACCTGTCCCGGCGCCTCGCCGAGACCCATCCGGAGCTGACCCGCCGGACCCGGGTCTACCCGACGTCGGAGGCGGGTCGCGTCGGGGTCGACGAGCTCCTGCGCTCGGGCCGGGCGAGCGAGGTCCTGCGCGCGAGCGTCGCGGCGGAGGAGGCCGAGGCGGTCGAGCGGCTGGTCCGGGCCCTCTCGGGAGGGACCCGCGCGGCGGTCGGTCGCCGGGAGGTCGCGGAGGCGATCGACGCGGGGGCGGTCGAGATCGTCCTCGTCGCGGAGACGCTGCTCGCGGACGCGGAGATCGCGGCGATCCTCGACCGCGCGCGGGGCGGCCGCGCCCGGTTGTTCGTCGTCCGCTCGAGCGAGACGGCCGGGGAGCGCCTGGTCGGGGTCGGCGGGATCGGGGCGATCCTGCGCTACGACTGGACGAGCCCGACGCGGGCTACGGGACCGACTGGATCGCCTCGCGGAGCGCCTCGAAGCGGCGCTTCAGGTCCTTGAGCGCGAACCGGAGCGCCTCCCGCGCGGAGAGCGACCCGTCGGTCTCGAACCGGAGGAAGAACCGCTCCGGGTCCGCCTCGATGCGGATCGAGCCGTGCTCGCAGGTCTTCTCGCAGGCGCCGCAGTCGATGCACTTCGGCTCGTCGTGGACGGTGAGCTTGCCCCCGGCGAAGTCGAGGATGTTCACCGGGCAGGAGGCGGCGGTGCGCTTCAGGCACGCCTCCGAGCAGCCTTCCTTGCGGGCGATCCGTACGTGGGGCCGCGGGTACATCCCGACCCCGTGGGCGACCTGCCACTTCGCGTGCTCCCGCGCCGTCCCCACGACCGCCGTCGCGTAGGCGAGCAGCGCCTGGCGCGCGCCGAGGCGGACGATCGGCACGTCCGGTTCGAGGATCGCGATCGAGCTGTCCCCGAGGGGGACGACGTCCTTCGCGTAGACCGTGCACGGCCCCTTGCGGTCGACCGAGAAGATCACCTGGCAATGCACGCAGCCGGCCCCCCCGCACGTGCACTCGGACTTGCGGCGGAACTGGGAGAGGTCGGTCGGGATCGGAAGGAGCCCGAGGCGGAGCGCGACCCCCTCGTCGAACATGCTCGTCGAGGAGTCGTAGTCCTTCCCCGTCGCCTCGTCGCGGATCGGTCCGAGATGGAACTCGACGTCCTCGATCGCGAGCTTCGGGACGTCCGAGAGGAGCGTCCGGCGCACCGCGTTGACCTGCGTCGCCGAGAGGCCCTCGATCTCGAGCTTCGACGCCCTCGGCGTCAGCTCCTCGACGGTGACGGCCACCCTAGACGCGCCGGCCCCGCCGGCCCCCCTTCGGCTTCGTCCCGTCGTGCGGCACCGGGGTGACGTCCTCGATCCGCTGGATCTTCACGCCCGCGCGGGCGAGGGCCCGGATCGCCGCCTGGGCTCCCGGACCGGGGGAGCGGGAGCGGTTCCCGCCCGGGGCCCGGACCCGCACGTGGAGCGCCTCGTACCCCTTCTCCTTGATCGCCGCGGCGATCTGGTCGGCCGCCTTCATCGCGGCGTACGGGCTCGACTCGTCGCGGGCGGCCTTCACGACCATCCCCCCGGTCGCCTTCGCGAGCGTCTCGGCCCCCGTGATGTCGGTGACGGTGATGTGGATGTTGTTGTAGCTGGCGAAGATGTGGGCGATCCCGATCTTCGTCACGGCGCGGCACCTCCCTCCGGCGAGGGGGGCGGGGCGGACGGCGCGGCGGCGCGGGACTCCAGCCGCTCGCGCAAGGCGACGCGCATAGCGTGATCGTCGGCCGCGAGCGGGCTCGTCGGGGAGTAGACGATGCGGACCTCGTCGTCGGACGGGACGAGGTACCCCGGGCGGGTGACCCGGTGGTCGCCGATCGAGAAATGGCCGTGCCCAATCCACTGGCGGGCTCCCCATGGGGTCGGGGCGAGTTGGCGGGCGAAGACGATCCATTCGAAGCGGCGGCGGAGCACATCCTCGATCGTGAGCGCGAGCACGTCGTCCAGGGAGGGGGCCGGCACGGAGAGGATCCCGAGGCGGCGGAGCCGGGCCAGCAGGAGCTCGGTCTCGCGCTTCGCCTGCGGCGCTCCGGCCCGGAGCTTCGCCTGGAGCTCACGGGCCTGTCGGCGAAAGCCTCGGAGGACCGACTGGGCCTTCCACAGCTCCCGCTTGTTCTTGAGACCGTAGCGCTCGACCAGCTTGCCCTCCTCCTCCATACGGGCGCCCTCCCACGGGTGCTTCGGCGTCTCGTAGCGGCGGCGGAGGAACTTGGGGTCGCCCATCCGCGCTTACTCCTTCTCCTTCTTCGGCGCGGGAGCGGCCGCGGCGGCAGGGGCGGGGGCCGCTTCCTTCGCCGCCGCCTGGGCGGCTTCCTTGGCGGCCTTCTTCAGCACGCCCGCGGCCATGCCGGTCCGGCCGTTCGACCGGGTCCGCTGCCCGCGGACCTTCTGCCCCCGCTCGTGGCGGACGCCCCGGTAGCTCCGGATCATCTTCATCAGGTTCACGTCGTCCCGGCGCCTGGTCTCGAGGTCGGCGCTGACGTAGTGCAGCGACTCTCCGAGCGCCGGCTCGCCGGGATGGTTCACCATCCACCGGGGGACGTTCGTGGCGAGCGATTGGAGCGTCGTTTCGATCCCTTCGACCGTCGTCTCGGGGAGATTGCCCAGGAGCTCGCTCGACGAAACCTGCGCGAGATGGCAGGTCGTCTCGGCGATCCTGAGCCCGACCCCGGGGACCCGGGTGAGGGCGAGCGCGGCAGGGCGCGTGCCGTCGAGATCGGTGTTCGCGATCCGTACGATGTAGCGGAAGTTCGGGTTGTCGGGGACGAACTTCGTCGCCTTCGGCGCCGCGCCGCCCTTCCCCTTCCCTTCCTTGGGCTCCTTCCCGTCCTTGCCTTCCTTGCCCTTGCCCCCGCCCTTGTCCTTGCGGGGCGCCTTTCCCTCGGGCTCGACCGCCGTTGCGGCGGGGGCGCCGGCCGGCGCGGCCGGGGCCTCGGTCTTCTCCTTCGCTTCCTTGGGCGTGGAAGTACCCCCTCGGTGGAACTCCCCCGGGCGACCGGCGGGCGTGGGCCCGCGGCCCGTCTCCGGGAGGTGCGGCCGAGCGGGGTCCCGCTCTTAACCCCTTCGGCGGGGAACGGAGCGAGCGCGTCGCATCGGCGCCGGCTCCGCGCGGGTCCGGACCTCGATCACCCGGTAGCCCGAGCCCCGGCCGACCACGGCGACCCCCTGGCCGAAGCGCTCCTCGAGCCGTTCCTGGTAGTAGCGGATCCCCTGGCTCCCCTTCCCGACCAGGAGGAGACGGCCCGCGGGGGCGAGGAACCCCGGCGCGCTCTCGAGCAGCTCCTCGATCAGCGCGCGACCGGCCCGGTACGGGGGGTTGGTGGCGATCAGATCGAACCGCTCGCCACGGACCGGCTCGAACAACCGCCCGACCCGGACCTCCGCGTTCGTCACGCCGTTGCGGCGCACGTTCTCCTCGGCGAGCCGCGCCGCCCGACGGTTCACCTCCGTGAGCACGACGTGGCCGTCGGGGGCGCTTTTGGCGGCCGCGACGCCGACCGCCCCCCAGCCGGTGCCGAGATCGAGCACGCGGTCCCCGCGGCCCGGGTCGAGGCAGGCGATCAGGTGGGCGGTCCCCGGATCGAGGCCGTGGGAGGCGAACACCCCCCGGTCGACGACGAACGAGAGGAGCTCTCCCCGGTAGAGGAACCGCAGCTCCCGTCGCACCGAGCGGGAGCGGGGGCGCTCCGCGAAGTACGGTTCGCCCCCGGGAGGTGCGTCCGTCACGACGACCGGCGCCGGAACAGCGACTCCCTCCGGCCGCCGACCGGACGCGCCTCGCCCCCGAACGCCTCGCGCAGGAGCTCCCGCTCCTTCCCCGAGAGGGACCGCGGGATCTCGACGTGCACCGTCAGCAGGAGGTCCCCACGGGCCCCCCCGTGGGGCCGGGGGAACCCTCGGCCGCGGAGCCGGAACTGGGTCTCGGGCTGCGTGCCGGCGGGGATCTTGAGCTCGGCCGGAGCTTCCAGGGTCGGCACGGTGACCTCGCCCCCGAGCAGCGCCACGGAGAGCGGGATCGTCGTCTCCGAGTACAGGTCGGGCCCGTCCCGCCGGAAATGCTCGAGGGGCTCGAACGCGAGCTGGACGTAGAGATCGCCGGGCCGGCCCCCCGGGCGTCCGGCGGACCCGTGGCCCGGGATCCGCAGGACGGTGCCGTCCTCGAGGCCGGGCGGGACGCGCAGCTCGATCTTCTCCCGGGTCGCCACCTCGCCGCGGCCCTTGCAGACCGGACATGGCTCGAGGATCCTGCGGCCCGCCCCGCCGCACCGGGGGCAGGTGCTGATCGAGATCACCTGGGCGAACCCACGGCTCTGGACCCGCCGCACCTGGCCCTGGCCCCGGCACTCGGGGCACGTCTCGAGCGCGGTGCCGTCCTTGGCGCCGTTCCCACCGCACGCCGTGCAGGTCGTCGAATGCGGGACCTCGACCGTCGGCCGAGCCCCCTCGACGGCCGCTCGGAGCGGCAGGCGGACCCCGATCTCGACGTCCCCCCCGCGCGTGACGTCCCGACGGACGAACCCCCCGAACGGTCCCCCGAAGCTCCCGAACAGTTGCTGGAACAGGGGCGAGGCGCCGAGGAGGTCCTCCAGGTCCTGGGCGTGCGTGAAGTTCTGCCAGGTGAACCCCCCCGGGCCAAAGTCGGACTCGACGCCGGAGAAGCCGAGCTGATCGTAGCGGCGACGCTTCTCCTCGTCCGCGAGGACCTCGTACGCCTCGGAGATCTCCTTGAACTTCTCCTCGGCGACCTTCGCGTTCTCCTTGGAGACGTCCGGGTGGTACTGCCGGGCGAGGCGGCGGTACGCCGATTTGATCTCGTCCGTCGAGGCGCCGCGGGCGAGCCCGAGGACCTCGTAGTAGTCTCGCTTCGCCATGCGCGCGCCGAACCCGGCTCCGGGGCGGGTCACCTACGTCGCGCGCTCTTTACGGTCCCGGTCGAGCGACGTCGCGTCGGGCCGAGCTCGAACCGGAGCTCGGTCCCCGCGCCGGCGCGCAGCCTCACGGCCGCTCGCCCGTGGGCGACCGAGAGCTCGAGGGTGCCGAAGCTCGACGGCACCACCCCGAGCGTGCCGCGCCCCAGCTGCTCGTAGCTCGTCCCGACGGGGAGCGTCCGCGCTCGGCCGCGGAGGCGGACGGTGAGGGCCGTCGTTCCCGCCGGGAGCCAGGCGGAGGGGACGTTCGTGATCAGATCGCCGAACCGGTCGACGTGCAGCACCACGCCGACAGCGGCTCGCCCGTTCACCTTGGGCCGGGGGAGTCGGTACGGCGTCGGCTCGATCGCTCGACCGAGCGAAGCGGGGGAGCTGCCGGTCGCGAGGGCCGCCGCGGCGGGGGCGAAGACGTCGCGCCCGTCGAACGTCGTGCCGATCCGGGAGGGTGGAAGGTGGTGCGGATCGATGCGATGGGTGCGCACCACCCCGAGCGCCTCGGCGAGCGGATAGAGGACCCCGTTATCGGGCCCTACCAGCACCGAGCCGTCCCGGCACGTGATGACGATCGGGGCCCGCACGCCCCCGACCCCGGGATCGACCACCACCACGTGGACCGTACCGGGGGGGAACCCGACCCCCATCGCCCGCACGACGAACGCGGCCTCGGCGACGGCGTGCGCGGGGAGGTCGTGCGCGAGGTCCACGATCCGGGCGGGGGGGACCGAGCGGAGGAGGATCGCCTTCATCTGGGCGGCGTACGCCGCTCCGAGATCGCTCGCGAGCGTCACCAAGGGGCGACCGCGCGGTCGCGCGCGCGGCGCCACGTGGGCCCCCGATCGGCGGGCCCTACGACTTCATGATCGCGACCAGGAAGATCCCGACCGCGACGAGGGCGCCGATGACGGCGGCGACGATCACGAGGAACGCCTCCCAGATGAGGGCCCCGAGCTGGCCCGGGTGATGCGGGTCGAGCCCCCCCGTGTAGTAGAAGTACCCGACGAGGAGGCCCACCACGAGCCCGCCGACCAAGAGGCCGACCCCGACGGTCCGGCTCTTCCCGCTCCCGAAGTACGCCGTGAACACCCCGGCGAGGATCAGGAAGAGGGCGAACACCAACAGCAGGATCGCCACGAACTGCCACGGACCGACCGCGAGCGCCGTACCCAAGACTCCAAACATCGGTTCTCCTCAGAATTTGATGCCCGTGAGGGTCTTCGTGTCGATCACGCCCGGCACCGAGCGGATCTTGTCGACGACGAGCTGGCCGAGCGCGTTGAAATCCTCCGCCTCGACCTTGGCGATGAGGTCGTACTCCCCGAAGAGCGGGTGGAGCTCCACGATGCCGCGGACCCGCAGGAGCTCGGTGTAGACCTCATGTTCCTTGGCCGGGGCCGTGCTGATCAGGACGAATCCGATCGCCACGACCTCCGCACCCTCTCGCCGCGGCGCGAGATGGGTCGGACTTAATAAGCGTGTCGAGAACGACACCGCCGGCACGGCGAGCCGGCGGCCGGTGCGGCCCCGTTGCGCGTCCACGCCCCCGGCCTTAAGCCGAGGTCGCGTAGCCGCGCGCACCCGATGCAGGTCGCGCTGCGCACGTGGCCCCGGCGGCTCGTCGCCCGGCCGTGGCTGCTCGCGTTCGTCCCGGTGAACGCCGCGACCGCGGGGTTCTCGGTCGTCCTTCCGCTCCTGATCCTCATCCCCCTGCACGGCTCGTGGGTGAACGTCGCCGTGGCGGCGACGCTGTTCAACGCGGCGGTGATCCTCTCCTCCGTCCTCTGGGGGTATCTCGCCGACGCGCTGCCGCTCCGCCGGACGTTCCTCGTCGTGAACTACGCCGGGTTCGCGGTCCTCTATACGGCGCTCGCCGGGGTCCGGACCTTCCCCGAGCTGTACGCGCTCTACGCCGTGGTCGGTGCGCTGTCACCGGCGGGGGCGAGCGCCTCGAACCTGCTGATCCTCGAGAAGTTCGGGGAAGGGGAGCGGGCGACCGCGTACGCCTCGTTCCAGGCGATCACGATGATGGGGTCGGTCGCCGGCCTCCTGATCGGCTACTTCTGGACCCTCGCCGACCGCGGCCTCGTCACGCTGCTCCTGGTGCTCGCCGGGCTCGCCGTCGCGAGCGCGCTCGCCGTGCGGCTCGGCATCTCGGAGGCGCACCGGACTCTCCCGAGCTCGGCCGTGGCGAGCCACCCCGAGGGCCTGATCTCCCGTCTGCGGCCGCTCGCCGGGTTCCACGGGTCGTTCCCGTACTTTCCCCACGGGCTGCGGCCGGGCCGCGATCCGTTCGGCCGCCTCGCGCGCTGGGCCCGGGAGGAGCTCCACCACGAGCTCCCGCTGATCCTGCTCGCCGGGTTCCTGTTCAACCTCTCGTCGAACCTCTACAACATCTCCTACACTCCGTACCTGTACTCGGCCGGCCTCGCCGCGACGTCGATCTTCCTCGTCAACCTCGCCAACAACGCCGCCCAGACCGTGCTGTTCCCGCTCACCGGGCCCCTCGCCCAGCGGATCGGCGCGGATCGCCTGGTGCGGCGGGCCTCGTACCTCCGCGGCGCGGGGTACCTCGCGACCGCGGGGTTCGGCTTCGCGGCCCTCGCGCACGGCCGGGCGCTCGACGCGAACGCGATCGTCTACGCCGTCCTCGGGGGAGCGATGGCGGTCTACACGACGTCGAGCGGCCTCCTCCTGTTCCGGGGCGTCGCGGGCCGCGACGCGGGGAGCCTGCTCGGGATCAACAGCGCGCTCGGAGGGGCCGCCGCCGTCCTCGGCGCCGGGCTCGCCGCCCTCCTCTCCGTCCTCCGGAACTTCTCGATCGTCTTCTTCGTCGCGGGGGGCCTGCTCCTCGCCTCGCTGCCGCTCTGGACCGCCGCCACCCTCGCCTACGAGCGTCGGAAGGCCGGACGCTCGCCCCCCGTCGCCGCCCCCGCCGACCCGTCGTCGCCGGTCCGGGGGGCGTCGGCGCCGCCCTAAATGGCTAAAGCGGTACCCGGCTCCCGTCGCTCCCCGAGGTCCCCGATGGAACCGAGCGAAGTCCAGCGCGGACTGCAGGACGTCGTCGCGCTCGAATCGAGGATCTGCTTCATCGACGGGCGGGAGGGGCGCCTGCTCTACCGGGGGTACGACATCCGCGAGCTGGCTGAGCGCTCCACGTTCGAGGAGGTCGCCTACCTGCTCTGGTACGGGCGGCTCCCCACGGCGGGCCAGCTCCGCGATCTTACCCAGCGCCTACGGGAACTGCGCATCCTCCCGGAGCCCCTGCGCGCGTGGATCGGTTCGCTCCCCGCGACGACCGCCCCGATGGACCTGCTGCGCACGGCGGTCAGCGCCCTCGCGCTGTTCGAGCCGGAGGAGACGCGCCCCGGTCCGAGCTCGATCGGGGGCGCCCAGCGGCTGACGGCGGTCCTCCCGACGATCCTCGGCGAGTTCCACCGGCGGCGTTCGGGGCGACCGCCGCTCGCGCCCCGGCCGGAGCTCTCCGCCGCGGCTTACCTGCTCTACGCGGTCCTCGATCGGGAGCCGACCGAGCTCGAGGCGCGGGCCCTGGACGTCGCGCTCATCCTGCACGCCGACCACGAGCTCAACGCCTCGACGTTCGCCGCCCGCGTCACCGCGTCCACGCTGAGCGATCTCTACAGTGCGGTGACGAGCGCGATCGGCACGCTCAAGGGACCGCTGCACGGCGGCGCGAACGAGCGGGTGATGGAGCTCCTGGACGAGATCGGCTCGGTCGATCGCGTCGAGGAGGTGGTGAAGGAGCGGCTGGCCCGCCACGAGCGGATCATGGGGTTCGGTCACCGGGTCTACAAGGTCGAGGACCCCCGCGCCACGATCCTGCGACGCTGGTCGGAGAAGGTCGGCGCCGCGCGAGGGAACCTGCACTACTACGAGCTCTTGCGCAAGCTCGAGGAGGTCGTCCACCGGGAGAAGGGCCTGTACCCGAACGTCGACCTCTACTCGGGCTCGGTCTACGCCCTCTTCGGGATCCCGCCCGACCTGTTCACGCCGTTGTTCGCCGCGAGCCGCGTCGCCGGCTGGACCGCGCACGTGCTCGAGGAGTACGACGACCTCCGCCTGATCCGGCCGACGGCGAAGTACGTCGGCCCGACGGACCTCGCCTACGTGCCGATCGGCGAGCGGCCGGACGACCCCGGCCCCGCCGGAGCCGCTCGACCCGCATGAGCGGGTAGCGCAGGTCGGCCCGGGGGGCGAGGCGGGCGACGACCTCGGTCCGGCCGTCGGCGAGGCGGACCCGGACGTCGAGCATCTCGGCGGTGAGGTAACGGTAGGCGAACCGGCCCCGGCCCACCCGACCGCCCCGCGCGGGCCGGAGCCGCACCTCGGCCTCCACGACGTACGGTTGGAGCCCGATCGCGGTGGCGATCGTCCGGGCGACCGAGGGGGCCGTGCGCGGGGTGACCGGGATCCCGAGGTACTGGTGGAACACCCCGCCGAGCTTGATCCCGGCCTCGAACAGGAGCGCCTCGTGCGGCGTCAGGGAGGCAGGGTGGATCCGGAGGCCCTTCATCGGGCGCCTCCCGCCCCTCCGGCCGGCACGGCCGGGGTCGGACGGACCGTGAACGGCCCGGCGACGTAGTAGAGCGCGACGCCGACGAGGAACCCGAAGGCGGCCCCGTAGGCGAGCTCTCCGAGCGGGGAGCCGCTCGCCGGGCGGAACTGCAGCGGCACGAGGACGAGCGCCGCGAGGCCCGCCGTGACGAACGACGGGATCCGCAGGATCGCCCCGGGGCGGATCTTGGGGTACGGGATCGGGACGACCATCAGGGCCGCGATCACCGCGCTCCCCACGGCGACGCCGATCGGCTCGACCCCGGCGTAGGCCGGGGTGTCGTGGAACAGCATCACGACGACCACCGCGAGCGCGCTCTGCGGCGTCGGGACGCCGAGGAAGTGCGGAAGGCCGTGGGCCCGGGCCGTGAAGTAGGTGAGTCGCGCGACGGCGAGCGCGAGGTAGAGCCCGGCGACCGGGACCACGAACTCGGCCGCCGGCGCCCAGATCCCCGGGTCGGAGGTGTGGACCGCGATCAGGACCGCCGGCGCGGCGCCGAACGAGACGGCGTCCGCGACCGAGTCGGCGACCCGGCCGAAGAGGGATGGGGGCAGCGGGCTCCGGCGGGAGAGGATCCCGTCGAGGCCATCCAGGCCGATCGCGAGGGCGATGAGGAGCATCGCCCAGAGCTTGTTGCCCGCGAACGTGTAGGCGATCGCGCCCACGCCGAGGAGGCCGTTGCCGAGGGTCGCGAGGTTGGCGCCGACGCGCCACCGGTCCGTCACGCGGCCTCGCGGGCGATCGTCGTGGTCCCGGCGCGCACCCGGTCGCCGACCGCCACGGTGGGGCGGAGCCGCGACGCCGGGAGGAACACGTCGACGCGGGAGCCGAGCACGATCATCCCGAGCCGGTCGCCCTTGCGTGCGGCCGCCCCCGGCGCGACGAACGGCACCAGCCGCCGGGCGACCGCGCCGGTGATCTGCACGACCTCGACCGGTCCGAGCGGCGTCGCGAGCCGGTAGCGGAGCTGCACGTTCCGCTCCGCGTCGGGTCGGTACGCGGGCCGGGCGCCCTCGCCGCTCCGCTCGATCGCCTCGACCCGGGCGTCGAGCGGGAACCGGTTGACGTGCACGTCGGTCACGTTCATGAACACCGAGACGAGCCACCGCTCGCCGACGGCCTCGACCGCCCGCACCCGGCCGTCGGCCGCCGAGACGACCCCGGCGCCCGGCGGACGCGCCGGGTCCCGGAAGAAGACGAGGAAGAACCCGAGCAGCAGCGCGAGGGCGACGAGGGGGCCGATCGCGACGGCGAGCGGCAGGGCGCGCAGCCCGGCGGCGAGCGCGACCGCCGCGAGGGCGATCGCGGACGGGACGATGAACCGCGCGCCCCCGGGGGCGATCACGCCGGCTAGCCCGTGAGGACGATCTCGATGCTCACGCCGTCCGGGACCTGGATCCGCATCACCTGGCGGAGCGCGCGCTCGTCCGCGTCGATGTCGATGAGCCGCTTGTGCAGGCGCATCTCCCAGTGGTCGATCGTGCTCGTCCCGCCGCCGTCCGGGCCCTTGCGGATCGGCACGCGGAGCTTCTTGGTCGGGAGCGGGATCGGGCCCGCGATCGCCACGCCGGTCTTCTGCGAGATCTCGCGGATCTGACGGCAGATCGTGTCGACCTTGCGCGCGTCGGTGCCGCTGAGCGAGATCCGCGCCTTCTGGGGCATCGATGGTACGTCCCGACCGGTCGGCCCCGCGCCCGTCCCGAAGGACCTAGGCGCGCTTCTTGAGATCGACGACGACCCCGGCGGCGACCGTCTGGCCCATGTCGCGGACCGCGAACCGGCCGAGCTGGGGGAACTCCTTGTACTTCTCGAGGACGAGCGGGCGCTTCGGCGTGATCTTGACGACCGCCGCGTCGCCGGTCTTGAGCGTCTGGGGGTTCTCCTCGGCGACCTGCCCGGTCTTCGGGTCGAGGCGCTTCTGGAGCTCGGTGAACTCGCAGGCGACCTGCGCCGTGTGGCAGTGGAACACCGGCGTGTAGCCGACCGTGATCACGCTCGGGTGGTTGAGCACCTGCACGTTCGCGATGAAGCTCTCGACGACGGTCGGCGGGCTCGACGCCGGTCCCGCGACGTCGCCGCGCCGGATGTCGTTCTTGTCGATG